>JAFTTR010000017.1 GCA_017466695.1 Alphaproteobacteria bacterium
AAAGCCGTCCTGTGCACTCAATTTCTCAAATTACTTTACTTTCTTGTAAGTCTATTAACAGAAACCCTACAAAAACTTACCAATATTATATATTCCTATACACTATCTCGTCTTTATAGTCATGCACTACGACGCTCGTCTTTATCTTCTTAGAACAACCGTCCGTGCATCTGTTCTTCTTCCTATTCCTAACTAGTTCAACATCTGTGTCGCTTTCGTAATTTGTTAACTTTTTGTTAACCTGTTTCCGTTGCGACAGTTGTGAATATATCAAAATCCACCAAACTTGTCAACACCTTTTTTGATTTTTTTTCATATTTTTTAAATCGTATTGATTTTTAAGCATTTTCTTTAGTTTAAATTTAAAAACCAAAAATATAAAAGCATCAACCAAAGCAGGCTGATTACTATCATATTTAAAAATAAATTGCAATCTTTTTCTATAATATATATACATAATACATATTCATATTGTATATAAGGACAAAAAAATGACTCATCCACTTGAAATATTCCTATTTTGCCCAAAATGTGGGGCAAAAAACTTCAAAATCAACGATAATTATTCAAAAAAATGCGATTCTTGTGGATTCGTTTACTACAAGAACCCCGTTATTGGAGTCGGCGTTGCCATTTTCAACGAATCCGGTCAAATTTTATGTCTTCAACGAGAAAAAGACCCAGGGAAAGGTCTTCTTGCCCTACCTGGAGGATTCGTTGATATTGGCGAATCCATTGAAGAAGCCGCTATCAGAGAGGTTATGGAAGAAACAGGAGTCGAAATTACAGATTTAAAACTTGTTGATAATATTCCAAATTCCTATATATATTCTGGAATGGATCAACATCCCTTAGATTTTTATTTTACAGCAAAAATCAAGGAGTCGCAACATTTCAAAGAGCAAAAAGGTGAAACAAGTCATATCAGATTCGTTTCACCTCAACAAATAAACACCGACTCGTTTGCCATGCAATCCACACGAATCTTTTTAAAGAAATTCCTCTCAAATGCATATTAAAAGATATGCGTTAAAAAATTTATTTCTTTTGTGTTTTCTTAACTTTTTTAGTTGTTGCTTTTTTAGAAGGCTCTTTTTCTTCACCTAAAAGTTGAGCACAAGCTTGAAGCCAAAATTCTTCTCCCGTCCCCTCAGGACGCCCTGCTTGTTCCCAAAGATAATAAGCTGTTTCACGCAACATTTGATCTGTAACTTTTTTTGTCATTTTAGTCTCCTTTCACTCTCTAAAATTAAAGTAGCTAAATAAATAAAAACCGTCAAGAATAAATATACATTTGTATTAAGATTATTCTAAAAACAATGAAGTGTCTTTCGCTTCGCTCTCCAAACGCCCTTCGCGCGTTCTTATCCGCTTATAGATTCTGCCACAAAAAAAAAGCCAGCTTTCGCTGACTTTTTTAAATGGCGATCCTGTCGGATTGCTCGGCTTTGCCTCGTCCTAAAGGACCGCCTCCGGCGTCTTTCGCTTCGCTCTCCAAACGCCCTTCGCGCGTTCTTATCCGCTCCAGATTCTGCCACAAAAAAAAGCCAGCTTTCGCTGACTTTTTTAAATGGCGATCCTGGAGCGATTCGAACGCCCGACCCACAGCTTAGAAGGCTGTTGCTCTATCCAGCTGAGCTACAGGACCACATCGATAAGGTATATTATCAAATGATAACCCCTCTTGTCAAGAAAAAAGAACACATTTTGTGTTTTATTCTTCTATTTATCATCCAAAGCGTATCCAAAACGCAAAATCCCTTCAGCTTTTTCAGTATAACTTTGTCCATCCGATTGATGCAAAACAAAGGGATTATACAATATAAATGGCTTTTTCGAACCTAACTTTGCCCGAATAATAATTCTTTTTGCTGGCGTATTCAAATCTTTCACCAATGGAATCACTTCAACGGCACCAAGAGATGTTTTTTGAATAGCACTTAAAATTTCTGGCAATGCCTCCATTTGATGTATCATTGTAAAGGTTCCTCCAGCCCTAATATGCTTCACACAAAAACGAATCCATTTTTCTATCGAAATTGTTTCATGAAATGCAATTCGTTGTTGTTCATTTAACCGTCCCTTTCCATCACGATAAAAAGGAGGGTTTGTTACAACATGATGGAACTGCTTCCCATGAATATCACTTGATTTTTCAGAAATATCTCCCAAAATAAATCGTATATTTTGCTGATTCAATTCATTATTTTGCAAAGCCAATTCTAGCAAATCCGACTGAACATCTACACCAATCATATCTAAATTAGGTACACGCTCGGCCAAGCAAAATAAAACAACCCCGTTACCCGTTCCAACATCTAAAACACTTTCCCCTTCTTTTGCCAAAACTGCAGAAGAAAGCAAAACAGAATCAGAGGTTGCACGATAACCTTCTTTGCTTTGTGCTAACTTTACTTTTCCACCTAAAAAATTATCTATTGTCACTGTCATTTCTTCATTATATAAAAAAGAAGTACAAAAGGCAAGAGATAAAGCCTCTATATCTTGACTTATCACTTAGAATATGATAGCCTCCCCACTTTAATTGAGAGGATTTTATGAAAAATATTTATAAATTAATTACACTAAGCACAGTACTTACACTGACAAACTGTCAATCAAAAAAAGAATTTGAATCTGATAAACCAGCACAAGTGACAAACTCATATATCATGCAAACTTGTGACAGAGAATCAAAAGCCCTTTTTGTCGAAATGGAACAAAATGGAGAAAGTTTTACTGGCTTTATCAGCACAGCAAACCAAGACAAAATACCTGAAACTCAAAAGAAATTCAAAATTGGTCGATCCATTTCAGGGGCTGTGACAAAAGCTCATTTTGATGGCATATACTTAACATATGAATAATTTTTAAAACAAATTCATTTTTTTATTGATTTTTTATAAAAAGAAGGATATAGTTAGTTATCCTTTGGGGATATAGCTCAGTTGGTAGAGCGCTGCAATGGCATTGCAGAGGTCAGGAGTTCGACCCTCCTTATCTCCACCAATTATTTAAACCGGTGTTTGATTTACCGGTTTTTTTGTATCTTGATGAGGGCGAGAAAGCTTAAGTAGTTGAGGTGTTTCAAGAGATTTGGCGTTTCATTTATGATGTAAGCATATGAACCACCACCAAGAGATTTTTTATTAAAATCACGAAAAATAGATACTTTTTCAACTGACCTCGTCCAAAACAAAAAACACCTAATTTAGGCGCTTTTCTCTATCCTCAACCTCGCACCCCATATCCATGACCGGACTACAGTTGCAAACTAAAGGCCACTTGTGGGATAAGGAGCAGCTAAAATATAAAAATTTATTTATGATTTATATTCTCAGCTAAAAATATATTTAAATATTAAATTGCTCAATAAATGAATTTAATTTTTCACTTAACATTTCACGTCTTTTTTGCAAAAAGTCTTCATAACGTTCAATGTTCCATAATTCTTCATCGTCAGGAATACATTGTAACTCTAAAGCATAAGGAAAACGTTGCTTAACTTCTGATAAATATTCATGAGCAGATGTATCGCTTTTTCTCCATCTATTTTCAGAAGCAACGAGTAATTCTCTATTCGTTAGTTCTTGTGCTAATGCATATTTAAACGTAGATGACTTGTCATAACCTGCGTCTCTTAGTTTGGCCCACGGAAAAATATGATCATTATCTAACTCATATTTTTTCCCAATATTTTTAGATAGACCAGAACCTGTACCCAAACAAACAGCATTTACAGATTTAAAATACATTTTCATTAAATTAAATAGAGGATTTGTTACCATTTTTCCAATAAAGTCTTCTGGTTTTATTTGTAAATGTCGTTCTGACTGAATTTCATCAATTAATACTTTAAATGGTTCTGCGTTTTCGTAAATTATTTTTATATCTCTATCCAACTTAGACCCTAATTGACTCAAATAACGTTCTTTAATTTGAGAATACAGAAACCAACGTATCATTTGTTTTATTTGAACATCTGATAATCTATTGTTATTTTTAAAAATAAAAGCAATCATTGGAATAAGAGCATAAACATAGTTAATTTCTTTTCGACTCTCAATATGACAATATTGCTTTAATAAATTAAGAACATAATCTAAAGTATCAGAGCTTATAATTTGCCAAATATTCTGTATTTTTGATTTATTGGAGCTATCATGTAATTTGGTCATATCACTACCTATGTGGTGTGATATGGCTAATAAAATATAAACAATAAAATCTAATTCAAAGGTAAAGCCTTCTTTTTTTAACTCAGATAATTTTTCTTTAAATAAAGATCTTGCTTCTGGCCAATATCCTGAAATTTGAGCTAAAGCAAGTTCAGCATCAGTTAAATTAACACCACTAGCATTAACAATATAAAATATATCAATAGCTTCTTTTAAACTGGCTTTAACTGGGATTGTTTGTTCTGCAAAATCTCGCTCCAAAATATTCTCAATCTTTTTAAAATTATCATCTATCAAATCATCTAATTCTCTTGAAACTTCTATTCCTTTGTTTTCCATAGCTCGCACAACATCTTTTGAGCGAACATTTCTTTGAAAAACGTCTGAAATATTAATCCAACAAGGATTGTTATCCATCGTTTTGGCTTTATAATATTGTAAATCTACAGGATTTTGATCAATTTTGACATATAATCCCCTTGGATCTTTTTTTATTTCATCTTCTTTGTAATAAGGAGGAATCTTATTTCTAACCAAGAAATATAATGAAGTGATACGTTGTTGACCATCTAAAATAAGTTTAATAGCGCCTTGGCTAGAAGTGTACTTCCATTCACCTTTTAGTTCTGGAGGATTGTTTGTTTCCCATGTTAAAATAGTTCCTGTAGGATATTCTTTTATGAGAGATGATATTAGTTGTTTAACATTTTCTCTACTCCAAACAAATTCGCGCTGAAAAGCTGGAACAAACAGTTGATTTTCATCTATTTTATCAAGAATTGTAGAAATTTTCATATTAAAAGCACCTCAAAATTTTTATTTTCTTTGTATTCTATCCGAAAGTTTTATAAATTACAAGGTTCTGGCACTATTTTTTCTTAAATTAACTGGACTTCTTCGTTTTTCCAAGCATTCATTGTCTTATAACGAAAGGAGTCATTATGAATACAGTTAAAGTTTATCTGGTGCGAAAACCTTCGGATTTTGAAGAAGTAAAAACCTTATGCAAAAAGTACGCACATGCGACCGAAGAGGTCTTAATTGAAGAAACTGTCAACCTAACACAAATTTGGGATGAGTGAGTAAAAATTTTAATTTTCATTTGATTTGTATTACCAATTAAGTTAAAATAAATACCATAAAATATTTTTTCTTTTGTTTTATTAACAATATTTAAATATTGTAAAAAAAAATTACTTGACAGGCTGACGAAAGTCTGGTACCCTTTGAGGTATGATAAAAATAAAAGATATAGCAGATATACGTTTAGGATATGCATTCCGTGGGAAAATTGAAGATTCTCCTTGCGGAACGATTCGCGTTATTCAACCAAAAGACATCTCGTTATTTAATGTTGATGTTCTGACTCGCATATCTGCCGAAGATATAAAAACTTCTGGATTTTTAAAAAAAGATGATGTTTTGGTAACAAACAGAGGCTCTGTTAAAGCGTTTGTTTTTAAAGGTGGGAATAAGATTATCGCCTCTCACGGCTTTTTTATTCTTACAATTAAAGATAAAAGTATTTTGCCGGACTTTGTTGAACTTTATATCAATTCTTCTTCTGGTCAGCAATCGATTAAGAAGGTATTGGAAGCAATGACTATTCCTGCATTAACAAGGGGGTTGCTTGAAAATATAGAAATACCTCGTTTGGATCTAAAAACACAGAAAAAGTTAATCTCTATATGGCAATTGCAACAAAAAGAGATTGCATTAACCAATCAACTTATTGAACTAAAAGAAAAAAGATTTAACCAAATATTAAAAGGAGCTTTAAAAAATGGCTAAAATTACACAAGATGATTTAAATAAATTGTTATGGGAAGCAGCAAACTCATCCAGAGGAACTGTTGATAGTAGCATTTTTAAAGATTATGCCTTGGTTTTCTTGTTTTATAAGTATATGAGCGATATTCATAAGTTGGAGGTTCAAAAACTAACTGAACGTTTTGGTGATGATAAAGAACGAATTGCCATGAGACTTTCAAATGCTCGTTTTATTATGCCTGAAGGAGCAAGTTTTTACGATATCTATAACCAACAATCAGCTGATAATATTGGTGAATTAATTAACATTGCTTTACATAAAATTGAAGATGCCAACGAAGCCCATCTAAAAGGTATTTTTACAGTTGATTTTAACTCTCAATCTGTTTTGGGTCAAACGGATCAACGAAATAAAATGATTCGCAACTTAATTAATGATTTTAATAAAGTTGATTTAACAGATGTTGGAGATGACATTCTCGGCAATGCCTATATGTATTTGATTGAAAAGTTTGGTTCCGACGCAGGTAAGAAAGGTGGAGAATTTTTCACGCCTCGTGTCTTGGCTAGATTATTGGCAAAACTTGCAGCTCCTAAACCTGGTGATAGAATTTGTGACCCTGCCTGCGGGTCGGCAGGTCTCTTGTTGATGGCTGGTGAAGAAATTGATAAACAAGGCTCACAAAACTATGCCTTATATGGTCAAGAAAAAACAGGAACAACCTACAATCTTGCACGTATGAATATGTTCTTGCATGGAAAAGATTCTGCACGCATCGAATGGGGTGATACATTGAACAACCCATTGTTAAGAGAAGATAACGGTTTGATGAAATTTGATGTTGTTGTAGCCAATCCACCTTTTTCGCTTGATAAATGGGGTGAAAAGCATTTAGAAAATGACCAATACAATCGGTTTTTCAGAGGAATGCCTCCAGCAAGCAAAGGAGATTATGCTTTTATCTCGCATATGATTGAAACCGCCAAAGCCAAAGAAGGCCGAGTTGCTGTTTTTGTTCCCCATGGGGTTTTATTTCGAGGCAGTTCCGAAGGTCGTATCAGAAAAGCATTGATTGAAGAAAACATTCTTGATGCAGTTATTGGGTTACCAGCGGGATTATTTCAAACAACTGGTATTCCTGTAGCAATTTTGATTTTTGATAGAACGCGTGAAGAGGGTGGTATTAATGAAAACAAAAAAGATATTTTGTTTATTGATGCCAGTAAAGAGTTCGTTCCGGGTAAAAATCAAAACACTCTTTCCGATAACCATATCAATAAAATCGTTGATACCTATCAAAACCGTCGAGAAATTGAAAAATATTCTCATGTTGCAGACATTAAAGAAATTAAAGAAAACGACTTTAACCTTAACATTCCTCGCTATGTAGACACCTTTGAGGAAGAGGAAGAAATTGATTTGACCAAGGTTAAAGCCGATATAGCCACTTTGGAATTGGAACTTCAAGATGTCCAAGAAAAAATGCGCTCTTATCTGGAAGAGTTGGGGGTGTAAATGGTTGAAGAAACAATAGATTTATCAAAGGGACAAATTATTATCTATGCTGAAGACAATGGTATAAAAAACATTGAAATCATTCAGCAAGATAATACTCTGTGGCTAAGTGCCGAAAAAATTGCCATGCTTTTTGATAAAGATAGAACGAACATTCAACGCCACATCAAGAATATCTTTGAGGAAGAAGAACTAGATAAAGAGGCAACATGTGCATTTTTTGCACAAGTTCAAAAAGAAGGTTCTCGTAATGTCACCAGACGCATTCCTTATTACAGTTTGGACGTTATTTTGGCTGTCGGTTATAGGGTATCCTCTAAAATTGCGACTCAATTTCGAAAATGGGCAACTAATATTTTGCATCAATATCTTGTTGACGGGTATTTGGTTAATGAAAAATTGTTATTGATACAACAATCCAAAATGGCACAATTACAAAATGCGATTAATTTATTAAGTCGGAGTATTGAACATCAAGCCGATACATTAGACGATGCTAAAAAATTGACTGCTTTAGTGGCTGATTTTGCTACCGGCTTAAATTTACTTGATAACTATGACAATAAGACGCTTGATACTGACGGAAAAACTAAAAAACAAGCAGTTATTATTGAAAAAGATGAATTTTTAAATGTTATTGATAAAATGAAGCCTGAGTTTGGATCTGATGTGTTTGCCAATCCTAAAGATGAAAGTTTTGATAGTTCAATTAACCAGATTTATCAAACCGTTGGAGGCGAAGATTGCTATACAAGTATTGAAGAAAAAGCAGGGATGTTGCTTTATTTACTAGTCAAAAATCACTGTTTTACAGATGGTAATAAACGTATAGGTGCAGCATGTTTTCTATATTTCTTGGATAAAAACGGTATTTTATATCAAAACAACAAGCAAGTTATTGATAATGCAGCTCTGTTTGCTCTTACAGTTTTAATTGCAGAAAGCAAACCAGAAGAAAAAGAAACAATGAAACAAGTTATTGTCAGTGTATTGAACAAAGGAAACTCCTTTGGTTTTGAGCACAACATTGAAAAGAAATTGGAGAAGAAAGAGAACTAAAGTATGCTAAAAATTTTTGAACTACTAAAAAACACAAAAAATCTAATAATATTTGCGTTAACATGCATGATTATGTGTTTTGTTGGTAAATATCGTGATTTTGATTTTGTGGAGATAGGTACATTTAAGCTTTCTTTTGATTTTATGTTCTTTATTGCTTTGGTAGGCGCAACAGTCTCTTCTATTATACTGATTTGGAAAGTTTGTGTTGTTGTTTTTTCTTGGATAAATGGACTTCTCTTATTACACACTATTAAAAACTGCTCTTCTGAAGAAAAAGATTTTTTATACAATCGCGTTTATGAAAATGGAAATGAACTTCAAATAAGCATAAATTCTGATCGTTATTTTTATCAAATAGATGAACAATCTAGTACGCATAACTTATTATTCTATAAAGGGCGGTTTGATTCTAAATTTAAAATAATGTTATTTTTAAGACAATTAGAAAAGAAAAAAATTATTAAAAATTTTGGTAACCAACACATGATTATACCAGAAAGAGTATGGGATATTTTGATAAAAAATGCGAATGAGATTTTTAAAGATTTTAATCCTTTACCAATTGAACCAACTGAAGATAAAATTAAATGGGCAAAGATTCTTTATAGCACAGTTTCGGCAGAACATAAAGCCTTATTGAGACATATTATTTCATCTCCATCAGCGGAATATAAAAACATCAAAATCTTAACCCCAGAATTAGCCTCACAGGCTATAATGTTAAAAATATATGCATTATTTAAGGACTTTCAAGTTGATTTTTCATCAAATGAACGCATAGCAACATTTTTACCAGAATTATATAGTATCTTAGAAATTATTTTAAAAGAGGAAAACAATGCAGAATAATCAAAAAATACCTGAGGGGTGGAGTGTTAAGAAACTTGGAGAATGTTTTTCATTTTTGAAAACACCTAGTTACTCTCGAGCTGAAACAACTAGTGATGGAGAAGTGCACTACATCCATTATGGCGATATTCATACAAAATATCCTTTACACGTTTGTCCTGAGGATATAGATATTTTTGTTACAAATGAACAAGCACAAAAAGGTGATTTTTTACAAACAGGTGATTTAATTTTGTTAGATGCATCTGAAGATTATGATGGCACAACAAAGTGTATTGAATTAACAACTATTAAGGATAGTGATAAAGTAATATCCGGATTACATACTTTAGCATTACGAGATAATTATAATAATTTTGTTAATGGTTTTAGAGCTTATATTACGTCAATGCCATTTGTTAAAAATAATTTTTGGAAACAAGTTACTGGTATTAAGGTTTATGGTGTATCTAAAGATAATTTAAAAAAATTAAAACTTCTCCTACCACCTCTAGCAGAGCAGGAGAAGATTGCGGGGATTTTAGGGACTTGGGATGAGGCGATTGAAAAGTTATCATCTTTGATAGAGCAAAAGAAACTCCTTAAAAAAGGTCTGATGCAAAGACTCTTAACCGGCGAAACCCGCCTCAACGACTTCACCCAACCTTGGAAAGAAGTCAAATTAGGTGAGATTTGTAAATTTGAAATCGCAAAATCAAAAAGTTCTGTTATTGATGAAAATGGAAAATATTACATAATAGATATGGGAGCGGTTTCTACAGAAGGAATTTTAATTTCCAACAAACGAACAAATTTATGTGAAGACTTATTAAAAGTTAACGATATTGTTATGCCAAAGGATGATATTGGTGGGGGTAATATTATCGGAAAAACAGCCATTATTAAGCAAGAAGATGCCTATGTTTTAAGTGATCATGTTTTTAAATTAAAAATTCATGATTCTGATGCAATGTTTATTTCTTATTTAATAAATTCATTCAAATATAACAAATACATGAGAAGGATGTCTTCTGGCTCTGCTATTTTAGGATTAGCTAAAAAAGATATTGAGAAGTGTATGTTGTATATTCCTTCTGACATTACCGAACAAAAAGCAATTGCTGATGTTTTATCAACTGCTGATGAAGAAATTGACCTTTTGAATAAAAAATTAGAAGCCTTAAAGGAACAAAAGAAAGGCTTAATGCAACAACTCTTAACCGGCCAAACTCGCGTGAAAGTGAATTGATATGGAACAGAATACAAATTTACTAATTAATGTTATAAACAATATTACGGTTACAAACACTATTTTAATTTCTGTTGCAATTATTGTTGCCTCAGTTGAGGTTACCATTTTATTAAATAAGGGAATTAGCTTTTTAATAAATTTATGGAAATCTAAAAATGCACCATATGAAAATGATTACCATGTATATCAAAGTATAGTAGATAAATTTAACTATATAAACGAAATTTCACCTGCTAGAAGATTTGAATCTATTGAATTTTTAAGAAATTTTTCATCTGAAACATACATAAGATTATTATATTTTGATCATTGGTGCTATTTGGATAACACAGAATTTAAAAAAGCAAAATACAAATTTAAAAACAAAAATCTGGAAAACAAAAAGAATAAACTTTTTAAACATCTTAAAAGTTTCAACACGATATGTAAACAATGTTTAAATTCAAATGGCCAATTGTCTGATGTAAAAGTCGATGACGATTCTAGATATACAGATATAAAAATAGAAAAATCGGACATTGAAAATTTTTGTAAGGAGGCTAAGAAACTTGTTCAGGTATATGATGAATTTGATATTACTTGTAACGATAAATTTAATTTTCCAGTAAACAAAAAACCAGAGAAAAGATATTGAGGCGTTTAACAAGTGATTAATAAAGGGAAAATAAGCTTAACAAAGACATTCAATATCTTTCTAATAAAATAACAAAACAAGAGAGTAAATCGGAGTGATGCCATGAATACACAACAACACATTCTTCCTGATTTTGATGAAGCTAGCAGTTCACAAATCCCTGCGATTTTGCAGTTGATTAACTTGGGATATACCTATATTCCAAGATATACGGTTGATGAACATAGAAGTAGCAAAAGCCATTATATTTTAACAGATATTGCTTTTGAGGCTATCAGAAAGATTAACGATACACAAATCTCGGACAAAAGTATTAAAGAGGTCATTGATGATTTGGAAAAGGTTAAAATGGATGATGGAGTTATTGCAGCCTCTCAAAACATTTTTTCAAATTTATTAGGTGGTGTTAGTGTTACTGAAATTATTGATGGAAAAAGAACATCTCCACAACTTAAATTTATTGATTGGGAAAATCCACTGAATAACACCTTTCATGTGGTTCCCGAGTTTGAAATCAGCGAAGAACATGACAGAAGACCGGATATTGTTTTGTTTGTTAATGGTATTCCTTTGGCCGTTATTGAAAATAAGAAAAACTCTGTTCCGGTTGATGAAGCTGTTCGTCAAATGATAAGAAATCAAGAAGGGAATCAAACACCAAAGTTCTTTTTATATCCTCAATTATTGATTGCGACAAATGGAAAGAGTGTTAAATATGGCACAATGTTAACACCTCAAGAGTTTTATGCCGTTTGGAAAGAAAAGGACGCTGATAAAAAATATGAAGCCAATGTTTTAAAATCAGTCAATACCCTTGTTTCTGAAAAGATTATGAAACAAATATCATCAGATTTAGCCAGATACCAATATCAACAAGAAGAAAAACAAAACACAACAGAACAAGACAGAACAATTTATAGCCTTTTAAAACCCGAAAGATTGTTGGATTTAGTTCGTAATTTTACCCTTTACGATAATGGAAAGAAAAAAGTAACCCGTTATCAGCAATACTTTGCCGTTAAAAAGATTTTAAACCGTATTAACACAATGGATGAGAATGGAAAACGTCAAGGCGGTCTTGTTTGGCATACACAAGGTTCCGGTAAATCCTTAACAATGGTTATGTTGGTTAAAAATCTGATTGAAAAGATACAAAACCCTCGTGTTATTGTTGTAACAGACAGAACGGATTTGGATGCCCAAATTAGAGATACATTTAAGGCTTGTAATATCAAAGTTGGTGTTCAACAAGCAACATCTTCAAGCGACCTAATAAAACGCATCAAAACAAAGACAACTGATGTTATCACAACTTTGGTGCATAAATTTGAAAAAGAAAAGAAGTTCAAAGATGAAGATAACAATATCTTTATTTTAATTGATGAAGCCCACAGAACACAAGGCGGTGATGCAAATGGACAGATGAATTTGATTTTGCCAAATGCTTGTCAAATTGCTTTCACTGGTACGCCGTTGATGAAAAAGCAAAAATCAGAACAAAAGTTTGGTGGCATCATTGATGCTTATACTATTTCAGAAGCCGAAGAAGATGGTGCTATTTTGCCTTTGATTTATCAAGGAAGATTTGTGGAACAAACAGTTAATTCTATTGTTGATAAGTTTTATGATAGAGTTGCTCAAAATTTAACTGATGATCAAAAAAAGGACTTCGAAAAGAAATGTGTTTCAAAATCATTGTTAGAAGAAACCTCTCAACGTGTTGAAATGATTGCCTTAGATGTGCATGAGCACTTTATGAACAATTTTAAAAACACAGGATTAAAAGGACAATTAGTTGCCCCAAGTAAACATGCAGCTGTTTTATTTAAAAATGCTTTGGATATGTTGGAGGGTATTCATTCAGAGGTTGTTATTTCAGACACAACTTTTGATGAAGGTGATGAAGATAAATTACCTGAATATAAAGCAACAGTAAGTAAGTTTATTGCTGAAGAAAAACGAAGATACGGCTCTTTAGAAAAAAGAGAAACAATGATTATTAATGACTACAAGAAAAATCCAGAAGGCTGTGAACTTTTGATTGTTGTGGATAAACTTTTAACAGGATTTGATGCTCCTTGTGATACGGTTTTATACCTTGCAAAGCAGTTAAAAGACCACAACTTATTGCAAGCTGTTGCTCGTGTTAATCGTGTTTACAATGGTGAAAAAGGAAAACAAACAAAAGTTTGTGGTTTAATCGTTGATTATTCAAAAAATGCTAAAAATTTAAAAGATGCTTTGAAGTTGTTTTCACATTATGACCCTGATGATATTGAAAGAGCTTTGTTAAATACAGATGAACAAATCAAATGCTTGGAAAATATCTATCAAAAGCTTCATTCAACATTTAATGACATCAAAGATATTCATAATACAGATGCTTATATTCAAGCATTGGAAGAAAATGAAGAAAAAAGAGAAGAATTTTATGAAGATGTCAATAAATTTATCAGAACATTTTCAAGTTGTTGCTACCTCTATGATTTTTATGATAAATTTGATAAAGATAAATTAAGCAGATATCAAAAGGATTTAAAACGCTTTGTTGAAATAAAAAAGACATCTCAACTTTATATGGGTAAAACAGTTGATTTTTCAAAATACAAAGATCAATTACACAAATTATTGGATAAGTATGTTACAGCTGAAAATGTTGAAGTTTTATCAAAAGAAATTAGCCTTTCAAACATGGCTGAATTTAACCAATATATTGAAGATGAAAAGAATGGTTTATCTCAAAAATCAAAAGCAGCAGCCATTGCAGCCCAAACAAGTAAGGTTATTAGTGAAAGATACCATCAAGATGAGGTGTTCTATAAAAAGTTTTCCGATAGAATTAAAGCTTTATTAGAAGAATTAAAAACTGCTAGAAAAGAGGATATTTCTGCTCTTTATCAAGAGATAAAAGATATTCAAGAACAGGTGGAAAACTATGAAGATAATGATATTCCTGAAGAAATTAGGACATTAAAAGTTTATCATCCTTTTTATCGAAATATCAAAGCATTAATTCCTGATGTAGATATTGACGAGGAAACTTTTATAGATATTGTTCGTAACATTGTAGATATCATTAAAAGAAATAAAATTGTTGATTTTGAATACAATATTGATATTAGAAGAAAAATCCTTATTTTAGTGGAAGATTATCTGTTTGATGATGTTGATGTTAAGTTGACAGGTCATCAAATTCAAGTTATTGCAGAAAAATGTTGGTATTTGGCAATAGAAAATAAGGATATCCTTTAAAATGCAATATAACTCTGAGAAAATAGGTCTTGTTAATATCTTTCAAGAAAAACGAAAGAGTCTTTCTATTAGGGTTTTCCCAAATTCTGATGTGGTTGTTAAAGCACCCACAGAAGCAACCCAAGATGAAATAACCTCATTTATTGGTCGCAAACAAAGATGGATAAAAAAACAACTAGATTATTTTAAACAATTTACAGAGCCAAAAGAAAAAGAAGCCGTTTCTGGTATTAGTTTGCTTTATTTAGGACGACAATACCAATTAATTATTCAAAAATCTTATTTGAAAAACATTGTTAAAGTTGAAAAAAATAAGATAGTTATTTATTCGTCAGATCCAAACAATAAAGAAGAACTAAAAAAAGATTTAGATAAATGGTTTTTGGAACGGGCTGAAAAAGTCTTTAATGAAAGATTGAAGGTTTGTGTTCAAACATTTCCCAATCTGGAAATTCCTCAACTTAAGATAAGAAAATTAAAAAAAAGATGGGGAAGTTATTTAACTAAACATCAAATTATTTTAAATCCAATGTTAATTCAGGCAGCTAAATCTGGTATTGACTATATTATCACACATGAACTATGCCATTTTTATCAAAAAGAACATAATGAACAATTTTTTAAGATGTTAGAACTTCGTATTCCACAATGGAAACAAATTGATTCCAAAATGGAAACACTATTACTTGGCAAATAAAATACATTTTAATCCCTAAAAAATAATTTAACAAAATTGCATTTTTTTGCGGACGAAGGGAAAAAAGTACGACAGGATAGTTATCAGATAACAAAATGATACTATTCTGAAAGGATTTTTAAATGTCTGCAACAACTCAACATTCCGTTATTAAATCAACTGAATTGGAAAACATTATGTCCTATTGTTATGGGACGGAGAACTATTACAAAATCCATCAATACTCATTCAAATACACTGATGGAGCAAAGACTTTCTGTGAAAATGCTGATGCTTATTGGCTATTAGATATTATTGAAAGTGTTTGCAGAACCCATAAAGAAATTCACAATGATCTTATTCTCATTGAACTCTCAGTCTGCAAAGACAACAGAGCTACCATAACCTTTGAAGACGCCAAAACAACCTTTTTTAAGCAAGAAATTCTTTTCACTGATTGCCCTCAGGGAACTTGGAGATTTTATTTTGACAACAATGTGTTTTTTTGGAATGGAGAGTATTAAATGAATGAACTATTAAAAGCATTGATTGAAAGAGATTTAAACAAAGCAAGAGAGTTAATTAAGGCAGGGGCTAACCTCAATGAACCATATAATAAGAATGGCTGGACACCTTTCTTATGGGTGGTGAAGGAGTTTTATGAAGAAGAAGTTATTGAAGAATTCATTCAACTAGGTGGAGATGTCAATCAATGCACCAATGAAAACCAATCACCTATGATGATTGTTGCCACACATAGGAGTTCTCCCGAAGTTATCAACTTATTGGCAAGATATGGTGCTGATGCCAACAAACAGGATAGTTATGGTTTTACTCCATTGATGAGAATTTTAAAACACCCCCAACTTTCCATGAGAAAATCGGTTGTAAAAGCATTGATAGATATGGGATGTGATTTAACAGATCTTAAAAATATTCAAGGTCAAACAGCAATAGATATGATGTTAGAAAGGATTTGATTACACTTTTTAATCTTTATTCCCCGTTGATTTTGGAATAAATGGCTACACCTTGATAAGCACCATCAAAAAATTCATACTCTCTCATAACACCATCTAATTGGTATCCTAACCGTTTAGCAACCTTACAAGAGTTCTCATTTGTTTCATTACAAAAGATTTCACTCCTATGCCCACCTTGTGCAAAGAAAATATCTTCTAATGCTTTGATGGCTTTACTGACATAACCATTACCGGTATGTTGTTTGTCTAAGTAATAACTCATTTCGGCAACATGTTCTCCGGGTCTTATTTTAATA
This sequence comes from Alphaproteobacteria bacterium, assembly GCA_017466695.1. GTDB lineage: Bacteria > Pseudomonadota > Alphaproteobacteria > CAAHEQ01 > UBA3637 > RGIG4140. The sequence goes on from JAFTTR010000017.1 coordinate 16,448, forward strand.
CCGGCATAACCAACAAGTATATTGTCTTTAAAAATCATATATCCATAATGACCTTCGCCTTTTTCAAAGCGTTCAGCCATTGACTTTAAAGCTTCTTCACATTTTTGAATATCAGTTAATGTCTTGGTATAATTAATATACTTAAACTCTTCTTGATTACGGCAGACTAAATCAGATAAATCCCGAGCCATATCTATTGTTGGAAAACGAAGTTCAATATCTTGTGTTTGTATGTGTTTTTCAAAATTCATTTTATGTCTTCCAATACTTTTTCCTTAATTCCTTTAACTTTGCCCAATCTTTTGCTTTAAAGGCCAGCAAAGCATCAACCAGATATTGAATGTTCTTGCCTTCTCCGACATATGGTATAGATTTTCTAATGCAAAATTATAAATCTTTTGAAAACCGAAGCAAATAACCATCTGGATCTAAAACAAGCAATTCCTTTTGTTTGTAAATTGTATGATTTGAACAATAAGAACTTTCAAAAATATCTTTAAAAGGCTGTATTTGATGTTGTTTTAATGATTGTTGAATTTCTTCTATATCAGTTGTTTCTATCTGAAAATTAACACCACGACCAAAAGGATATTCTAATTTACCAGTGTTCCAATTTTCATTTATTTCTTCAATCATCAATTGAGCATTTCCATAAGATAAAAAAGCAAATTTATCTTCTTTTCTTTCATACTCTATCTTAAAATTTAAAATATTAGTATAAAAATGCAATGAATTTTGAATGTCTGTAACAGATAATTCGGGAATAAGCGCATTAAATTTCATTTCTGTTCTCCATGAGAAAAACATATTACCACATTTTGCCAAAAAAGTCCAGATGATTCAAAAATGTTAAAAAATATACATTTTTTAACATTATCTCTGAATATATTGATTTTATTGATTTTTTAAAGAGGGCTATTTTGACATAAAATCCAAAATGTTAAACTATGTTGGGTATCATTACTTTTTTTAACATTTTATGCATTTTCTATTCAAAAATTGAACTATGTAAAATATTTTCAATTAAGTACAGTGGAATGTTGTATAAATTATCATTTATAGTACTTTTTATCCAAAGTTACCAGGCAGAAGTGACCAGCCAAGAAAAATTGGGTCCCCTTATAACCCTTGTGTTTATTGGGGTTTGGGATATACCCGACCAGCCAGAATTTTTCGTTTTTTCTAGAAATATGGCGCGGCTTGCGTCCCCGCATATGAATTATCGCCAGGAAGGACTCATTGGATTACATCTGCGAGAGCATTGTTTTTTATAAAAATATATGCTACTAATATACAAAATGCTATGGAGGTTTTATGCAAAAGGGTGAAATTATAAGATATGTTGATATGACGATTGAAGAAAGAATGAATCTTCAGCGTGGTATGAATTACAATATTCAAGGAAGAGCTTATCATATCATTTTGATGAGCGTTAGGCCTAATGCTCCATATGCAGATGAATGGATTGAAGAAGAAAATACCATCATATATGAAGGCCATGATGTTCAAAGGAATTATAATCACATAGATTTACCTTGCGATCAAGTTGACCAACCAATGAACACTCCTTCTGGTGGTTTAACTGAAAATGGGAAATTTTACGAAGCAGCCATGCGCCACAAAAATGATGGCGCAAAAGCCGAAGTAGTTAAAGTATATGAGAAGATACGCGATGGTATTTGGGTATATAATGGATTTTTTAAATTAGTTGATGCTTGGATCCAAAAATCTGGAAATCGTGATGTATTTAAATTTAAGCTTGTAATGATAGATGATGAAGAAGAATCTGAAAAAGCATTGGATGTTTCAAATTTAGAGATGGAACACAATAGACTTATTCCAACATCTGTTAAAGCCTTAGTTTGGGCTAGAGATAAGGGAAAATGCGTCAAATGCGGATCTAATAAAAATCTGCATTATGATCACATTATCCCATTCTCCAAAGGAGGCTCATCCAAGGATGCGAATAATATTCAGCTTCTTTGTCAGACTTGTAATTTAAGAAAACACGATAAGATTGAATAACTACCTCCTTTACAAATACTAGCTAGTTTTGTGGGTATGGCACAGGGCAAAGTGCCAGCCGTCCAGTTTCTTACCGCTTCGTTCGCACCAACCGTTGGCCTCATAATGACTGTAAAAACCTTCCAAATTGATATGGATATTCTTTTCGGTTACATATCGTTCCACTTCCTGCCAGTCAGGTAGCAGTTGTGTGAAGTGATACTTGAACTTCGCGCCCACTCCTAATCCTTGCCGAGCCAAAACATTACTAAGCTCAACTAAACCACCACCAGTTCGTTTTTGCTCAAAAATCTCACGTCTGACTAATTTCTTTTCATTATTTACATTATTACCTTGTTTCCTTTCTTCAGTCGTTGGCGGATAGTCGGCGATGAAATGGCTTTCATCCGGCGGACAAGTGGCGGTGGGGTCTAGCGTAATATCCTCAAAGCCCTGATATTTATTATAGTTAATGAGCCTGACAAGTGTGGCGCATCCGATACGCGTTGTTGTAATATCATTGGTGCGTTTTAGTTTATTAAGAAATCGCCTGATTTGATTCTTGGATTTATCCTTTCAGTAATTTCCTTACATACAGAACAAGTCAAAAAATCGAAAAATCGTTCTCACTTTTTTCAATTTTTTTTGTTTGTCTGACATAGGGTAAAAATCCCGAAGAGGGGAAAATATTACCATGTAGAATACATATTTTTCAATATTTTTGATAAGCCGTTGTTTTTCAAAGAATATTTTTTCATAATTCTACCTTTCACTTAAAAATTATTTTTTTTGTTACATAAGGTAAAAATCCCAGAGCTAGATTTTTCGTCTTCAAAAAATGCGAAAAAAATAAATTATTTTATAAGTGATTGAATTTGCAGATAAATAAGGATTGGTGTTTATTTTATTTCATGATTTTGCAGAAATTCATTTCATGGTTTTACAAAAAAAGTATGGAATTCGGTAAAAATTTTCGCTTTTCGGTAATTATTCGGTAATATTTAGGCGAGATTGTTTTTTTGATTAAAAAAATGCTTGATTATCTCCACTAAATCCAATTTAATTGGAGTAACTGGAGAAAATAAAGGTGTTTTAACAAGTGTAATAACTAAATGGTGATTTTGATTTCTTGTAAATAACCCAGAGTAAATTTTAGATACCGGCTCAGACCAGATTGAGCTCAAATCTTTTTGTAAGTATCTGGAATATAAAGATATTCAAAAATCTTAAATCCAATAGGGTCTTATCCTCCACCATTTACCTCTTAAGCTTTTGGCTTTAAGAGGTTTTTTTATGCCTATTTTTCAGTAATTTTTGCTTTCCGTCACAGTTGCACGTCACTTTACCCAACAAAGACTTTTAGACATACCTATATTTTAAGATTTTAATAACAAAAAATTCTGTTTTTATAACGAGCTTGATTTTTTGAATAAAATTCACTTTAATTATAAAATACCTATCAATTATTATTAAACCTTAATTAAAACGGAGTGGACTATGAAACTATTGATTATTGGTGGAGGGGCAGCAGGGGCCAGTTGCGCAACCAGATTCAGAAGATTAAATGAACAAGCTCAAATTACCATATTGGAAAAAACGGATGAAGTTTCTATTGCCAACTGTGGCTTACCTTATTATATTTCCGGTGTGATTGAAAATCGCAACAGTATATTGGTTTCAAATCCTCAAAAATTTAAGTCATGGTTTAATATTGATGTCAAACTTAAAACAGAAGTCGTTCAAATCAATAAAGAAGAAAAGCATGTTATAACAAATACGAATGAAAAAATTTCATACGATTATTTGGTAATCGCAACAGGCGCAACACCCATTATACCAAACTTTGAAGGTTTAAATAAAGATAAAACATTTGTGGTGCGTTCACTTGCTGATGCTGATAAAATCAAAGCCCATATTAAAAAAAACAACATTCAAAATGTGGCCGTTATCGGGGGTGGTTTTATTGGCGTAGAAGTTGCCGAAAATATGATAGAAATGGGCTTAAAAACATCTTTAATTGAAATGAACGATCAGATTTTAGCACCTTTGGATCTGGAAATGGTACAACTTGCCCATAAAGAAATACGCTCCAAAGGAATTAATTTGATTTTGTCAGATGGTATTCAAAAGTTTGATAGCAATAAAATTATCTTAAACTCCGGTAAAAAAGTTGAATTTGATATGTGCATTTTGTCCATTGGTGTTAAACCTGAAATCCAATTGGCAGAAACAGCCGGACTTCAAACTAACCGAGGTATTATTGTTGATGAAACATTAAAAACGTCTGATGCGTTTATTTATGCAGCTGGCGATAATGTGGAAATAAAAGATTTTGTCAGTTTACAAAACACGTTAGTGCCGTTAGCAGGCCCAGCTAATCGTCAAGGCCGTATTATTGCTGATAATATTAACGGACTGCATTCTACATACAAAAACACACAAGGAACATCTGTTATTAAAGTGTTTGGCTTAACGGTTGCAAGTTCAGGGAACAATGAAAAGCAATTAAAACAAAAGCAAATTCCATATTTAAAAACGTACGTATATTCACGTTCTCATGCTGGATATTATCCAAATGCCAATGCAATTTTATTTAAGTTGTTATTTAACCAAGACGGCAAAATTTTGGGTATTCAAGGGATAGGCAAAAGTGGTGTTGAAAAAAGAATTGATGTCGTGGCAACCATTATGAGAAATGACGGCACCGTTCAAGATATGATTGATGCAGAACTTTGTTATGCTCCCCCCTATTCCAGTGCGAAAGATCCGGTTAATGTGTTGGGCATGAATGCCGATAATATCATAAATGGGCTGGTAAAACCTGCTTTTATGGAAGATTTGGAAGATGCGCTTATTATAGATGTTCGCCCACCAATGCTGTATCAACAAGGAACCGTTCAAAATGCCATTAACATTCCAATTATGGAGATTAGAGGGCGTTTAAATGAAATTCCAAAGGATAAAAAAGTGGTTTTATCTTGTTCAACAGGATATACCAGTTATTGTGCATCCAGAATTTTAATGCAAAACGGCTTTGATAATGTGTACTCCTTTATGGGTGGATATGATTTTTATAAAGCCATAAAACCATAACCAAAAAGAACAACTTCCATAAAAAACCAAAAATAATTTTAAATAACAAAAAAAATATGCTAGAATGTGGAACATCAAGAAAGGAAAAGCAAAAATGATTCAAATAGGTATTCAACATTCAGGAACTTTAGAAATTACAAACAACCTGACAGCCAAAAGCATTGGAAGTGGTGGGCTTGATGTTTTAGCAACACCTGTTATTATTAACTTAATGGAAAAAACAGCTTGGGAAAGTGTTCTTCCTTTTATGGAAGCTGACTGCGATACCGTTGGGACTTTTGTTGAAATCAATCATATTGCACCAACACCTGTTGGCTCTGAAATATCATGCACCAGCATTTTAACAAATATTAGAGGAAGAGAACTTACTTTTGAAATCGAAGTTTTCGACAACAAAGAAAAAATCGCCTATGCAACACACAAGCGATTTATTATCAAAAAAGAACCCTTTCAACAAAAAGCAAACAATAAGCTTTTAGTGAATAAATAAAATTACTCTACTGTTACATGTTCTTTTACCAGCCGGATAATCTCTTGTTCATCTGCTGGCGACAACACCCCATATAAAGGAATGGGAAAAGGACCAAAATCACAGTTATTTTTTTGCAAATAAGAATATTTATATTCAATCCCCTCTTTAGGAATTAAAGATAACACTTTTTTATCTTTCCCACACAAACGAACTGTTCTTATTTTTGCTGACTGAATATCTTTCCACTCAATTGGGTTGGAATAATCAACTTTGACATCTTTATCTGTTATAACAACGGCAGGGTGCTTAATTACATTTTTATATCCCCAAGCAACAATTGTGAACAAAACAGCACTCCAAATCCAAGGATGACTTATACCTAACAATAAAATAAAACACAACTCAATCAACAAAATCAAAAAACATACATCTATTTTATTAAAGTGATAATAAAATGTTTTTTTCATAGTTCCCTCATTTTATTTTAACAACATTTCTTTTTGTTCCACTGTTAACTCAATTGTATCAACCAACCACTTTTTAAACTCAATTTTGGGCAACTTCGTTTTACAAGAAAAAAAGTGTTCAACATCATCATATCTAATATAAAAATGTAATAAGTCAATTCCTGTTGTTGATTTTTTACGTTCAAATTGTTCTTCTTTTAACGTTTCAGCCGGAATTAAAAAAACATATAGAATTCCACGTACCTGATCCCCTAAAATTATGACCCAATTTCTATATAAACGATTTGGATTTACATCAAAAAAATATTCATTTTCATTCACATCCGTTGCTGATGAAACATTGTAGAAATTCTTATCCAGATCAATATTCTTTTTCAAACACTCGACACGACAAAAGTTAAATGTTTTAACCCTGTCAAATTTAAATTTAAAAGCATTATTTTGTGTTTGAGAAACCACATCCCCTCTATTTTCAAATTCAGAACGCATTTCATCAAGTCTTTTGATTAACTGTGATTTTTTTTCATTTATCACTTCTGGTTTAATTTTTGAACCAAAATTCGATCTTGTGTCCAAAGAATTAATAAAACTCCTCATAGAATAATGAAAAATATATAAATCATCTGCTGATGGCGAAGACAAATGGGTTATATTATCATTTCTACTAAGTCTAACCAATTTAGCAGCTTCAGCAGCTTTTGAAACCCCTAAGGCACTCAATTCTTTGACATTTTCAATAAACTTAATAAGTTTAAGTGTTTCAATATTATCAAACGAATTGTCACACTCATTAAAAATATCTTCTCTTTTTAATCTTGAAGATTTTAATTTTTCATCAATTTTTTTTCTCCAACCACCACTATCATATGTCGGGTATCTATAATTTAGATACAAAGACAAAAATGGCCCCACATGATATGAAAAAAAAGAGCAAAGATTTCCATACCATTTCTGAACATACTGATCTGTACTTATTTTATCCCCCAACATGATTGGTTCCTTTAACCTCAAACTAATAAATAGCCTTTATAAAGTAAAGTATATCATAAATTAAAATAAGTGTCAAATTTATGAAAATGTATTCTTTAAAAAGTCAATATAAACTTCAATGGCCCGTGATAAAAGATGATGGCGTTTTATATTCACATCTAAATACGCTAAATTTTCATCTAACATCAATTTTATTTTCTCCATTTCTTCTGGTGAAGTTACATTCCACAAATCAATTTGTAAAAATTGCGTCCCAATTGTTGTGATTGCTGAACGATAACCAGAAACTGTTCCTTTTGTATATTTTTGCTCTAAATAACTTTCAAACTTTAATTGCATTTCTGAATTACAACGTCTAGCCCTTGTTTTAATTAAAACGGAACTGTCCTGACTAAAAAATTTGGATAAATATTTTTCTTTATTTTCATTCAACACCAAGGGACACGACTTAATAAAACTTTTAAACGAACCAACAACTGCATCCGACATCTCTGGAACAGAGGCTTGAACAATCAATTGCAACAGAGGCTCTATTTTTTTCAACCAATCAACAAGTTCAACATCACTTAAAAAAGCATTTTTAAAAACAGAAAAATCCCTAAATTTAGCACACTGACTTTCTGTTGAAAAACGTTCCCTTAGCAACAAAATCAAAGCAATATAACGATAAAGAGACTCATTTTGCACAAAATTATCTCTATTCGCTTTCAATAGGCGTGCTATCGAATTAGGCATAACCCCTTCTTCTAAAACAAAATCACACCAAGATGCTGCAAAAACATCAAAATTCATAAAAAAACCTTTCTTTTTTTCTCATATTAACAAATAAAAATGGCAAAATCAATATTTTTCCATAAAAAAGGCTTGACATTATTTTATACTTATGCTAAATTTAGCATAATTAAATTATATATCATAAAAGGAGTATAAAAATGACAAACATCAATCAAACTATTAAAAACTCAGAATTTCAACCCAAAGAAGCCCAAACTCTATTTTTAGGCTCATTTAAAAAATTTCAATTTTTTATTAATGATTTTGTAAAAAACATGGTCCCTTCCTTAACACGAAAATATAGAACAGGCTCATGCGAACTGTGTGGAAAAGAAAAAGCTACTGATTCAGCTCATATCCATGGTCGTGAAAGACACATCTTAATAGAAGAAGCTTTTAATGGTGCTGTTCTTTCCCAAAAAGGTCCTTTTTACATTATTGATCTTGATAAATTTAAAAAACTTATTCAAACAGAACATAAAAACCCCAATAATTTTCATTTTTTGTGCAAAAAATGCCATCGTCTATATGATGCAAAAAACAGCAATATTTCTGAAGCAGATTTTAAAAAGCATTTACACACAAAAACAACATTAACAACTCAAAAAAATTGTTCCACATCAAAAACAATAAAACCTACAATAGCAACTAATTTTGCCAACTATTTAAATACAAAAAAACTGAACAAAAAAACCATAGCAGCTTATACAATTCATATGCCAAATTTTATCAAAGGCCACTTTTTTGTTGATCTTTTTAAATTTGATGAAGCTAAAACAATTTCCACTTTATTAGATATCTTTTTAGAAGATCAATTTTTTGTAATTGCCGATCAAAAAGGGCATCGCATATATACAGCAGGCATCAAAAAATATATCGAATACTTAAACACATTAGCCGACAAAAAATCATAAATTTAAAAATCCCGATTATCACAAATCGGGATTTTTTAACATATCCTATTTTTTATATTGCACCCCATCGTGAAAAGCACGACCAACAACACCACCCACTTCACGATAAACTTTTAAAGAACTGTCATATGCAATCAGATGTAACTTTTCAAAATCAACCTGTCCTTTTTCATTCAAAACACGTTCCTCAGCTAACACATTCACAACTCGCCCAGTCAAACGATAGTCCCCTTCATCATCAGCCAACTCCATCACTTCACATTCAAGAGTAACAGGATATTCCTGAATAACTGGCGCATCCACATATTGTGATTTTTCAACATGAAAACCTGCTTTTTCAATTTTATTGATATTAGCACCTGTTTCAACACCGAAATAATCCGATTGAACAACAGTTTCTTTTGTTGCAAATGCAACAGTAAATGCTTTTTTAATTTTCAAATTTTCAGTTGTTTTATGGTTTCCAAGAGAAATGGTAATCGCATCTCTATCACATTGCATACCCCAAGCAGCATTCATTGCATTTGGAATACCATTTTCATCATATGTTGCAATAATCAAAACAGGCATTGGCGCCATAATCAAACTTTTTGATACATTTTTTTTCATAAATCCTCCTTCGTTTATCAAACTCTATTTATGATATAACAAGTATTTTTTCAACGAACAAGCAGAAATATCTTTTTTGTTTAAAAAACAAAGTTCTTTTGTTATAATAAAAAAAACGGAGGTCATTTTATGTTAAAATATCTGTTGCTCTTTACTGGAATTATGATCTTTTTCATTTCACCAGCAAATGCAAAAACACACCGTTTTGAAATTAACCCACCAAGAGAACTTGATTTTTTACCCTTACACCAAATTTTTCATGTCCGAAAAAATATGGTAAATCGATATCATATTTTAGACATCAAAAATTACAATCCGACACAAAGTCCTGCGTTTAAACAAGTTCTTCCCAACAAACCTTGGTGGGGTGTTAAGGGAATGTTTTGTTACGCTTCAGGAAAATTGAGTATTGAAGGTGTTTCTGAAGAATCACGGTTTATTGATAATCCATTTGCCCTTATCAACGTACATGAGGCAAACGCTTTGTTTTTTAAGAAAAAAAAGGGAAATTGTCCTTCTTCCTATATCTATTTAGAAAAATTAACTTTTAATGATGAAAACAACACATTCTACGCCACCTATAACGCTTCAACTCATTACAATAGAATAAAAAAAATGGCCTCAGCTTTAACAGAAATGCAAGCTTTTACTTTTGGAGGCATAAATGCTGTTGACTTTGAAATTCCCTATGCAAAAATGATTTTAAAAGAAAACATTACATTTAAAAATGGGAAAAATATTTCAAACACTCTCTATAAATTTAAAGATTTTATTCATCTAGGACATAGCTGTGGATATAAAGGAGGATGTAACAATGGCTCGCCTTATCAACCAGAGCTTGTTTTTAAAATTGAAAAATTCCCAGCAAAAGCTACTTTTCATTTATATAAAACCCCTCCTACGCATAAAGATGAAACCCCATTTATTACTTATCATTTAACGATAAAATAAAACCATTTACATAATTGTCATTTTTTGATATACTCTTTAAAAAAAGGGGCAAATATATAAGGAGTCCCTATGAATCAAGACCACTATTATGACAAAAAATATAGCTTCACGTACCCTGTTTTTAAGTGGAGTGGATTTTGGAAATTTTATACACTACCAGTTAAAACATTAGCAGATATATATGAAAAAGAAACGGGTGAAAAACCAACCTCTTTTTTTGACTGTGGTTGCGCAACAGGAGAACTTTTAAAACAAGCTGAAGAAATGAAAATGCGAGTTCAAGGCATCGACATTCAAAAATATCCTTCTTTATTACGAAAAACACACCCCAATATTGAAATTGTTTCCATTCTAGATTATCAAAAGCCAATTAATTATGACATTGTTTTTTGCAATGGAACTCTCACCTATTTAAATGAATCCAACATTGGACAAGCGCTTGAAAAATTTAAAACGGCTAAAATGGTCATTGCTATTCACAACACAACTGAAGATGACGAAAAAGCTGGTGGACCAGAATATAGAGATCCACAACCAAACAAACCTCGCTTAATCAAAAGTCAAAAATGGTGGGTTAACCGTTTTCAACAAGCTGGATTTAATGCGAAATACGATCCCAAAACGGATTGTTTTATCGCTCAATATAGGCAAAGAGAAAATTAATCCCATTAAAAAAGGCGTTTAAAAACGCCTTTTTTACTTTTAGAATCTATTTATTATTCATAAGAATAAAATTCAAACGGTTGGAATGAATAATCCCATCCATTATCACGTCTTGACAAAACAGCTTCATAAACAAGATCACCTTTATCACTAAAACGACGCATAATTCCATTATACATTTTAGATGTATGTGTTACAGGGGCTTGTGATGAAAAGACCCAAACTTCTTTTGTTTTTGGATGTACAAACACGATACTACCCATATCAGAATATTCGGACAATTCTTTTAAAAAGACTTGTTGAACTGTTTTTTTCTTATCATCAATTTTAAAAACTGAAGCAACTGAATTTTTGGTTGTATATAATTTTTTATCATACATATTGCCAGAATTATCAAAAATTGAATAAACCCCATTACCAACATATCTCACACTATGCGTTTTCAATGGCCATTTAAATCCTTTTGCTTTTTCAACGCCTTGTTGAACAGCTTTAGGATAGGGTTTCCCATTCTTATCCACAGCTGTTAATAAGAGGTGTGAAATATCTCCCTTGTCACCTTTACGACCCGATTTATGCGTTAATTGATGTGGAGTCAACCACCATATTGGTTTTTGAGAAGCCTCATCAATTTTCACAATACCAAAATGGCGACCTGAAACGATAACAGCTTTATTTTTAGAATCATAATCAATACCATTTGTATGAGCCCAATCCACCTTGCCAAAATCTTCCTCAGCCGACTTAACAATCAAAGCTCGATCAGGATTAAGCATTTCTGCCAAATCATATTGTGCAACAATAACTCCTGTTTTTGCATCTATCTCAAGCACAATATCTCGATGAGAAACATCTTCTCTCCCATCAAAAATAGCTTTTGAATCTTCATAAGAACCAAATACAAGTAAATTTCCATTATCCTTAAAATTCATCCCATGCATATAGCCATAAAACCCCTTTGGATATGGATAATAGGCCAGTTCTCTACCAAGTAAATCATATTTGACAATACCTTCTTTAAATTCCATATAAACATCATTTTTATAAAAACGGGTTAAGTGCCAACCACGTGCTTCAATTATATATCGTATATGACCTTCTTCATCCCAAATTTGGCCATTTGTACTTGAATAGTAATGAAAACGTTTATCTTTTTTAACAGATGGGGTCCAGTGAGCCATCAAATTGGAATCACCAACAGTAACGGTTATCTGAGCTTTTTTTGATTTTCCTTTTTCATCAGTTGCACGAATAATCACTTGATTATCATAATTTGAATACAATCCAACAAGGGGAATTTCATGCTCTTTTTTATATCCATCAAATTCATGTACAATATCTGGAGCACCATCACGTCCCTTTATACGAATCGATATTTTTGTTTTTTCTTCAGTTGGAAATTTCACAAGGGCTGAAAGAGGTGTTGAACCATACGGATTAACTTTTACATAAGGTTCCTCTAAAGAATAAATAAATTGTTCATATTCTTCTTGAATAAATGATTTTGAACCCTTAAAAATCCATTTTTTCCCAGTTGAATCAAGTTCAAAAATCTCAATTGGGTATTTTTCCCACTTAACTTTTAGGGTTGTACCTTCATCCAAAAATTCAACATCAGCACAATCATTATTTCTTCTGCACAGTTTATTATCTTTAATTTTAATATAATCTATCCAGTCATTGTGTTTAAAATAATATGATTTTTCTTCACTCCCCTCAGCAACAGAAGGGTGTGAAGAAAAAACAGCAACTCCTAACAAAAATATTACGCATTTAAAAAATTGATTTTTTTTGAATAAAGAATACATCTTTAACCCCCAAAATTCTTTTTTTTTAAAGCATATAAAAATAAACACAACCTGTCAACCAATTGAAAAAAATTAACCCAACTTTACAATATTTTTGCCAAATTTTGTTTCAAGTTCATCAATCAGATGAGAGATTTTATCATCTTCAACTTTTGGCGAATCAAATAAGCTCAATTGTGGTGTTTGCCCATATTGTAAATTTTTAAGCGTTACGCCCAACGAGCGATATAAAACACCTTTGCGATAAAGAATATCCAAAAGATCATGCGCTTGTTTTAACAGCGTTCGCTCTGAATTGGTTGGCATATCAAGGCGAATCTCTTTTTCATATATTTGAAAAGTTTTTGTTCGCAAAGTTAAAGAGAGGGAATGACAAAAACCATCCAACATTCTTAATTTTTGCGAAGTATTATGCACGTGTTTTCCAATTCTAGAATGCAAAAAATCGATATCACTTGAAAAATCATCAAACGTTTTTGTATCTTGAATTGATTGAGGTTTTTCTTCCTTTGGATTCACAAGATTTATCGCCTGTCCCATCAATTCGAACTTTAATCGTTCCCCCACAAGGCCCATTTCTTTTTTTATCCACACCAAATCTTGCTTTAAAAAATCACCAATAGTTTTGATATCATGATAAAGGAGCGTTTCGGCCGTTGCTTTACCAACACCAGACACCTCATTCAGGGGAATATCAGAGACAATTTCTGTTATTTTTTCTGGCCTAATAACAAAAATTCCCCCTGTTTTTTTTGCCATATCACTCGCCAATTTTGCGAGCGTTTTACTCGTAGAAAGGCCAATTGAAACGGGAATATCCACCTCTTCCAATACTTTTGAGCGAATATCTTTGATAATCTCAGTATAAGATTTGTTATAAAATTTGTTCATCCCTGTCAAATCAATAAATGCCTCATCAACCGACACCACCTCCACATCTGGTGAAAATAATTTAACCACATCCATTACTTGCGCAGAAACTTTATCATACAAATCGTGGCGTGCTGGTAGAAAGACAACCTTATCCGACAGTTCTTTAATTTGAAAATAAGGTGCCCCCATTTTAATACCCAAAGCTTTGGCCTCTTTTGAACGGGACACAACCACCCCCTTGTTATTCACAGAAGTGAGCACACAAACAGGCCTATTTTTAAATTCTGGGCGAGCCTTTTGTTCACAAGAAACAAAAAACGAATCACAATCGACAAGGGCAATTATTTTCATCATAAACGAAGAATATCAAATTTTACCACAAAAGGCAATTAAAACCTAAATTCCCTCCACCCACCCCCCATAGAAAAAATACACCTTGACATACCCTTTTATATATGCTTAGATTAAGAAAATTTAATTTAACTTAAAATTTCCGATTAGAGAAGAAAATGAAGCCAAAATTATGTTTTTGTTTAGACCAATTTATTATGGGTGGTGTTGAAAAAACAGCCATGGTTTTGTTGCCTGAGCTTAAAAAACATTATGACATTTCTTTAATTGTGGAAAGTAAGATTAAAGACCCATATTTTATTGAGTTTTTTAAAGAGCAAGAAATTCCTGTATATTGTACAAATAATGAAAAACCAAAATCATTTTTGAAACGCAAATATTGGAAATTGTGGGGAAGAAAACACAATCGCAACCGATATAAACACCTTTTTAAAAATGCCGATTTAATCATTGATTATAAAAATTTGTGGTGGGCTGATTTTTTAACAAACATCAAAACACCTAAAATTAGTGTATTTCACGCATCATTCCCAGTTTTTCAGGAATGGGGATTTATTGAAAAAATCAACAGTTATAATAAAATCATTTGCTTAAGTCATAGTTTTAAAAAAAATTTTGTGAATACTTACCCTAATTATAAGGATAAAATTGAACATATTTATAATCCTGTTAATTTTGAAAGCATCAAGGCAAACAGTCAAAACACAACCATCAAGCCAAAAGAAAAATACTTTGTTTCTGTGCAAAGATTAGATATTGAAAAAGATGTTGAAACTGCTATAAAAGCGTTTCAAATCTTTTCACAGGAACACTCCGACATCTACCTTTATATCGTGGGAGATGGACCTGATAGAGAAAAGTTAGAAATACTAGCCGATAATCATCCTCAGATTATTTTCACCGGCCAAGTGAATAACCCTTATTCTTTGATAAAAGGGGCAGAAGCGCTCATTCTTTCTTCAACAAAAGAGATCGGAGAAGGTCTTCCTGTTACACTAATAGAAGCCCAAGCTCTTGGAACACTTGCCATTTCATCTGATGTTCAATCTGGCCCTGCTGAAATTTTGATGCATGGTAAAGCAGGGATTTTGTTCCCAACTGGCAACGAAAAAGCACTTTCTCAAATTTTAACAGATGTTGTGGGTGAAAAAATTGATACAAAATCTCTTATTCAAGCAGCTTCAAAAAATTTAAACCGTTTTGATAAAGAGCAGTCCATATCAAAATTAACACATCTTATCAACTCATTGGTGACAAAATGAAAATATCTGTCATTATGCCCGTCTATAACACCAAAGAAGAATATTTAAGAGAGGCTATTGAATCTATCCTTAATCAAACATTCCAAGATTTTGAGTTACTGATTATTGATGATTGTTCGACAACAATAAATGTAAAAAATATTTTAAACTCATATAACTGTGATAAAATAGTTTATTTAAAAACGCCCCAAAACAGTGGAGCTTCTGGCGCTAGAAATTATGGATTAACACATGCAAAGGGAGAATTCATTGCTATTTTAGACTCTGACGATATAGCACTTCCAACACGTTTTGAAAAACAAATTTTGTATATGGAAAAAAATCCAAAAGTTGGTGTTTTAGGTTCATGGGCAGAACCTTTTCCAGATACTTCAATATGGAAACCTCATGAACATTTTACTTTTTTTGATATATTAAAATTTTCACCATTTTTGATCCATTCAACAATTATGATGCGAAAATCTATTTTAGATATAAATAAAGAAAACTACAACCCCGATTATGAAATGGCCGAAGATTATTATTTGTGGAGTAGATTAATTCTCCACACAAAAATTGCAAATCTTCAAGAAGTACTTGTGCGTTATCGTATGGATGTTGGGATGTCATTTAGTTCACGGGATAAAATGATAAGTCAAACTCATCGGATACAACAAGAACTGTTAAATTATTTAACAACAGATAAACATTTACAAAACAAAATTAAAACTCTTTTAAATTGCCATAAACAAAAAAACTCTTTTAAACGCCATGCAAAATATAGCATCTACAAAAGCTTATGGATTTTGGGCGGCAAAAGTAATTTTTACAAAGCAAAAATGAAAAAAGCAGAACGAAAGATGAAGGGGTTATAAATGAATAAATACATTCCTGTTTTTTTGGCAAGCGATGAAAATTATGCTAAATATATGGCTGTTACAATTCAATCTATCATTTCAAACACAAAAGAAAAAATAAATTTTTATATTTTAGATGGTGGAATTGCTGAAATAACCAAAAATAAAATTAAAACAATTTTAGATAACACTGTTCATCAAATTGAATTTTTAAAAATTGATATTTCTTTATTTGAAAAATTTCCAATTGTTGCTCATTTTTCAATCAACACATATTTTCGTTATTTAATTCCACATTTAAAACCTGAAATTAAAAAAGCATTATATATCGACACGGATATGATTATTCATGGGGATATTTCTGAACTTTATCATTCAGATTTAAAAGGAAAAGGATTAGGAGGCGTCGTATATATAGAAGAAGATTTTGCTTCATTCACAAATTACAAAGAAGAGTTGGGCTTATCTCAGAAACACAGATATTTTAATGCAGGATTACTTTTAATTGACTGTGATTATTGGCGTAATAACAAAACTATTGACTCTCTTTTCAAAAAAACAATAGCGTTGTACGATAAACTTAAAATGTGTGATCAAGATGTTCTTAATCTCGTTTTTGAATGCAGTTATACTGAGTTATCACCTAAATACAATATAGTAGTTGATGTAACATCTGATTTTATTGATTTAAAAAAATATATTTCAAGTTTTAAAGGATGTATTGTCCTGCATTATACAGGTGGGCGTGGTATGCGTCCTTGGGTAAAAAAAGACTGTCTAGAAAATCATTATTTCTGGAAATATGCTATTGAAACCCCATTTCACAATGATTTACAATTAGAATTAATTCAAAATCAATTAAATACACTAATACAAAAAAAAAAAATTTTTAAAACCATATCATTAGTTAAAATAAAACTTTTTAAGTTTCTACCTATCATTACAATAAAAATAAAGAAAAATAAAAAAAGAATTTATTTTTTTGGCATGCCCATAATATCAATTAGGAACAAATAAAATGCGCAAAATATCCATCATCACCGTTTGCTATAATATCAAAGATGAAATTGAGCGTACTTGTGAAAGTATTATCTCTCAAACAGCCAACAATTACGAATGGATTGTTGTTGATGGGGGCAGTACTGACGATACTGTCGATATTTTGAACAAATATAAAGATAAAATGTCAGTTTTCATTTCTGAAAAAGACACTGGCATCTATAATTCTATGAACAAAGGCATTCAAAAAGCAACTGGTGAATGGTGCATTTTTATGAATGGGGGCGACTGTTTTGCATCTAAAGAGATTATTGAAAAATTTTCTCAATTAGATGGTATTTATAAATATGCAGATATTATTTATGGTAATGTATGTATTATCAATAAAAACAAGAAAACATATATAAAAAAATATCCCTACTCTTTAACAAAATCTTATTTTTTTAAAGATAATATTAATCATCAATCCACATTTATAAAAACAGAATTATTCGAAAAATATGGATTATACAACGAAAATTATCAAATTGCAGCAGATTGGGAAAAATGGCTTGTTTTTATTCTAAACAATGCTAAATTCACATATTGGAATACACCAATTTCTGATTTTTATAGTGGTGGAGCCTCAACAACCCAATCCAAAAAACTTCAGTCTGAGATTCAATCTATTCAAAAAAAATATTTCTTTGATGGCGAAGTAAAATTATCTGACAACACAAAACAATATATTTTTCTTTTCAAAAAGATTCCTCTTTTTTTCATAAAAAAGAAAAAATTTCCATACAAAATTAACATCAAACTTTTTAATTTCATTCCTATTTATAGCATCAAACAAAAAGAAAAAACTTATATTCATTACTTATTTTCATTCATTCCTCTTTTCACCATTAAGGATAAATAAAATGAAAAAATTACTCTTTATTGGGCATAGCTACCACAAAAAAACAAAATCAGCTGATTTTATTATTAACCTGTTAAAGGGAAAATATGAAATTGAAACTTTTTATTTCGATCCTTATAATGATGAAGCTAATGCATTTGAACAACTTAAAAACAAAACAGTTAACAATATTGTTTTATGGCAAATAGCTCCCAACATAGAGAAGTTAATATCTTATGTAAAAACAGACAAAATTACTTTTTTCCCTATGTATGATGCATCAAGAAATGAAGAATATGATTTTTGGTATTCATACAAAAATGTAAAAATAATTAATTTTTCTATGGCTTTGCACAAAAAATTAAAAAATATGGGCCTTGATTCAAAATATATCCAATATTTTCCCAAACCAGAAGATAACTTTATTAAAGGGGATGAAAAAAATATTTATTTTTGGCAACGCATCAATAAAATTAATGTCAATGTTGTTGAAAAATTATTTTCAAATCTCGGATTTGATAAACTTCATATTCACAATGCAATTGATCCTCAACATTCATTTGTCAAACCACATAATAAAATAAAGAATAAAATTGAATATTCAACTTGGTATGATAAAAAAGAAGATATGAAAAAAGATATTCAATCTGCTCAAATTTATATTGCGCCTCGTGAATTTGAAGGCATTGGTATGAGTTTTTTAGAAGCAATGGCAATGGGTAAATGCGTAATTGCTCCCAATTATCCAACAATGAATGAATATATTATTCATAATCAAAATGGTGTTCTGTATGATTTGTCAAATCCTCAACCATTAAATTACTTTGATCCAATTCAATTAGGTAAAAATGCATATGATAGCATAAAATTAGGATATCAAAAATGGGAAAACGATAAATCGGAAATCCTCAAATGGATTGAAGAACCTGTAACCATAGATGAAAATATATTAAAAAATGCAAAAAATATTACCATTCGATATAAACTCTTTAAAATTTTTCCAATATTGTCCTTTAGTAAAAAAAATAACACTCTCAAAATAAGTTTACTTAAATTTATTCCTCTTTTTTCTTGCAAAAGAAATGGGAACAACTATAAAATTAATCTAATTGGAATTCCATTTTTAGAAACTAAAAATAGAAAAAACAATAAAATCCGTATTTATTTTATTTTTAAACTGCCAATATTAAAAGAAACAAGAAAAACCAATTAATAGCAAATTATATCTTAATATAAAAAGGAAAATAAATGACTAAAGTTTTTGTATCAGGTTGTTTTGATGTTTTACACAGTGGGCATATTCGTTTTTTTGAAGAAGCAAGCGAATATGGGGATTTATATGTTTCCATTGGGTCGGATAAAACGGTAATGGCACTTAAAAATAGGCCAACTCTTTATAATGAAAATGAACGGCTTTATATGGTTTCAGCCATCAAATTTGTGCATACTGCTTTTGTGGCGAAAGGGTCTGGCAAACTCGATTTTGAGGAAGAAATCAAAACCATCAAACCAGACATTTTCTTTGTCAATAAAGATGGGCACAGTGCTGAAAAACAAGCCTTTGTCGAAAGCCTTGGTATCAGATATGTCGTCAGCGACAGAATCCCAAAAGACTTACTCCCTATTCGATCAACAACAGCCATTCGAAATGAATTAAAAAAATAATCCCCTCTTGAAATTTGCCTCATTTTTGTGTACGCTATTAAAAAAACTGGGGGTTTGATGATAAAAGTTTTATTCGTTTGTTTGGGTAACATTTGTCGCTCGCCAATGGCGCATATGATGTTTTTACAGCTAATAAAAGAAAAAGGTCTTTCTCATCTGTTTGAAGTTGAATCAGCTGGAACGGAAGAGTATAATTCCATTTATAAAGCTGGTATTCATTATGGAACAAAAGAAATCTTCCATCAAATGAAAGTCCCTTATCAAGAACATATTTCTCGCCATTTTAAAAAAGCTGATTACAAACATTATGATTATATCCTCGCCATGGATTCACAAAATGTAAGAGATATCCTTGCTATCACAAACGGCGACCCTGATGAAAAAGTCAAACGCTTGCTGGATTACACCCCTTCTCCAAGAGATGTTAAAGATCCTTGGTATACTGGTAATTTTGATGAAACGTATTGGGATGTATATGAAGGCTTGCATTGTTTTTTTGACTCCCTAAATATCAAAAAAGGAGATAAATGATGTTCAAATTTTTAGGAGTTATTCTCATGTCTACACTGATTGCTACTAGCGCCCTTGCAGCAGGCGAAATTAAACTACCCCACCCTGATAAAGTGGGTAAAAAAACACTCATGCATGCTATCAATATGCGCAAATCTTCAAAAATATATATAAATAAAGAAATTGATGCTGTTACACTGGGTACTATTTTGTGGGCTGCTTACGGACTTAATCGCTCCACTGGGGAAAGGACCATTCCAACAGCTATGAATCAAAAAGATTTATCCGTTTATGTAACAAAAAAGGATGGCACTTATAAATATGATGCCGATTATCACCAACTTATCCCTGTTTCAAAAGAAGATTTACGTCCCCTTTTTAACACACAAGAATATATGGCTGATGTGCCTGTTGTTTTAATCTATACCGGTTCAAAAGAAGATTATGCCTCCATGCACGCTGGGTCTGCTTATCAAAATGTGGGCCTTTTTGCAGCAGCAAATGAAATGGGTAGCGTTGTGAGAGGTTATTTTGACAAAGAAGCTGTTCATAAAGCCCTTAATCTACCAGTTGAAGAACGTGTCATTATCTCTCAAGCTGTGGGATACACACAGTAAAAAAACTTTTCTATCAATACAAAAAAGAGTCCCCCTTTTGGATGACTCTTTTTTTTATATCTCTACACCGTTAATCGAGCGAAGAATACCAGTTATAAAAATCTTCAACTCCTTTATCCAATGGGATTTTAGGTTCCCATCCAAGGTCTTTAATTCTGGTTGCATCCATCATTTTGCGTGGTGTTCCGTTTGGTTTGGACGTGTCATAAGAAATTTCACCTTCAAATCCAACCACTTTTTTCACCAATTCAAACAAATCTTTGAGCAAAATATCATCCCCTTTGGTGATATTCACATGCTCGCCAATTTCTTTGTAATCCTTATTTTGCATCAAATAAAAACAAGCATCTGCCAAATCGTCCGAACACATCATTTCACGATAAACAGAGCCATCCCCCCACAAAACAACTTTGTCTTTAAAAGCACCAACATTATTCAATGCTTTTTCAATGCTTTTATTGTCATCAAAATCAACGGTTTCATCCAATTTCCAACCCAATTTATACCGTTTTAAATCTTTTTTAATTGCTTCAAAATCACCTTTAGAAAGCAACTTAGCCAAATGAAACCGGCGCATAATCATAGGAAGTAAGTGAGCTGTTTCCATATTGAAATTATCCCCAATTCCATATTGATTTGTCGGCATAACAGAGATAAAATTCGTCCCATATTGCTCATTATAATAACGGCATAATTTGATGGCTGAAATCTTCGCCAACGCATACGCTTCATTTGTACTTTCAAGTGGTCCTGTGAGCAAGCAATCTTCAACCATTGGTTGGGGCGCAAGACGAGGATAAATGCATGAACTTCCCAAATTTAAAAGTTTTTTCACCCCTGTTTTATAAGCGCTATGAATCACATTTGAGG
The DNA here is from genome assembly GCA_017466695.1 of Alphaproteobacteria bacterium. GTDB lineage: Bacteria > Pseudomonadota > Alphaproteobacteria > CAAHEQ01 > UBA3637 > RGIG4140. Next base: position 38,056 of record JAFTTR010000017.1, read on the forward strand.
CAATCATTATATTTTGATAAATAAACTCAGCAGGATATGTTTTGTTTGCCAAAATACCACCCACTTTGGCAGCAGCTAAAAACACATACTCCGGTCTTTCTTTTTCAAAAAAGGCAAGTGTCTCTGCCTGATTTGTCAAATCAAGTTCTGTATGGGTTCTCGTAATAATATTTTTAAAGCCTTCTTTTTGAAGACGTCTTAAAATCGCAGATCCAACCAATCCATTATGCCCTGCGACAAAAATTTTTGCATTCTTTTCCATCATTAATCCTCTGCTACTGGCACAATTTTATACCCATTGTCTTTCAACAACTTTTCACGTTTTGCAAGTTCAAAATCATTTTCAACCATTTCTTTGCAAAGATTTTCAAGACTTGTTTTTGGTTTCCATTTCAATAATTTTTTAGCTTTTGAGGCATCCCCTAACAAGACATCAACCTCTGCAGGACGGAAATATCTTGGGTCAACCTCAACAACAACTTTGCCAGTCTTTTTATCAATTCCTTTTTCATTCACCCCTTTTCCTTTAAATTCAATATCCATATCCAAGTGTTTGAAAGTCATTTTGACAAAATCTCTGATAGAAGTTGTTCTCCCCGTTGCTAAGACAAAATCATCTGGCTTTTCATGTTGTAAAATACGCCACATGCCTTCCACATAATCTCTGGCATGTCCCCAGTCACGTTTAGAGTTCAAATTACCCAAATAGAGCTTTTCTTGCAAACCAACTTTAATTCTGGCTGCTGCCATTGTGATTTTTCTGGTTACAAAAGTTTCCCCACGTCTAGGGCTTTCATGGTTGAACAAAATACCATTGGAGGCAAACATACCAAAACTTTCACGATAATTCACCGTTATCCAATATCCATAAAGTTTTGCCACACCATAAGGGGAGCGTGGATAAAATGGTGTTTTTTCATTTTGTATTTTTTCTTGAATTTTGCCATACAATTCAGAGGTTGAAGCCTGATAAAATCTCGTTGTCTTATCAAGACCTGTTACACGTAAGGATTCAAGCAAACGTAATGTTCCCATTGCATTTGTATCAGCAGTAAACTCCGGACAATCCCATGACACTTTCACATGGCTTTGTGCTGCCAAATTGTAAACTTCATCTGGTTCAATTTTTTGAAGCAAGCTCACCAAATTAAGCGTATCCGTCATATCCCCATAATGCAAAAAGAATCTGGCATCTTCCTTATGAAAATCTTCATAAATATGATCAATACGAGCCGTGTTAAAAGAGGAGGAACGTCTTTTGATACCATGTACTTCATATCCTTTTGAAAGAAGCAACTCGGCCAAATAAGAACCATCTTGCCCTGTTACACCTGTAATTAAAGCTTTTTTTGCCATTTTTATCCCCTATATTCACTTTTTAAAAAATCTTTTACAACATCTGGCCCTGCCACCTGCACAACAGCAGCATTCCCAAGTGCTAACACAGCTTGTGCCAACGCATAATCGTTCCCACCAGAAAATGTCTTATCCCCAAAAAAAACTATTTTTAATTTGGGATATATCTGTCTTAAATGATGAGCGACCTGCTCTTTTCCCTTTCCTTTTGGGGTGATATCAATTGAAATCATCCCCCCTATTGAAAAATCATATTCTGGGAATTGTTCAGCCAACAAATGACAAATTCGTTCTCGCTCATGCGTTTTTTTATCATAGGCAAAGTATTTTTCTCTTTCAGCATACGGACAATCGCGTCCAAGGACAGAAAAGTTAATCATGCCTTCTCGATATTCAATATAATTGCCGAATAATTCATGAGGATAAGTGGTTATAGAACGGAACTCCTCTAACTTTTCAATCAAACGAGGATTGGCTTGAAATTCGTTTTTATAAATAATTTCACCTCTTTTCCACAACACATTCCCCATTGAACAATAAACACCCTCGAAAGCGTCTAATACCTTTTGAGAGGCTTGTTCCTTCACTTTTTTAATATCCGAACCAGTTGCAATGAAACACGTTTTGTCTTTTGCCCATTTTAAGAAAAAAGATTCAAACTCTTTTGTCATAGGAAGTCGAGCTGGCGTAAGTGTTCCATCTAAGTCAAATACATATATCGTCATAAATCACCTTAATTCTTTTTCCAATCAGCTAAAATCCAAGAAGAGCTGTTTGCCTTATTTTCACCGCCAACGCCAAAAGCGAGCAAAACGCCAAGTTCATCACAAACAACCCCTTCTGGAATATTTTCTTTTGTTCTGTCCCCACCATTAGCAAAAACAAGGACATCATTTGGATATTTTTCTCTTGCTTTTCGAATACCATCTGAGGCTGAATTATCAGCATCATCAAAAGCAATCACATCAATCACATTTTTCAAATACCCACAAATAGCTTGACGCGTCTTAAAGCTCATAAAATTTTTACCTTTTTTTCGACAAAGCCACTCATCAGAATTTAATAACAGAATAACACCATCACTATTTTCTGCAGCAGATTTAATCATTTCAATATGTCCTTCATGTAATGGATCAAACCCACCTGAAACAATATAATATGTACTCATAAATCCCCTTTCATTTGAATAAATTTAGTATGGATAAAAGAAGGGGAAAAAGCAACCTTTTTTTTATTTTATTGGATTTTACATTGTCTGTTGATACATTCATATGTTTCAACTTTTCCATTTTCGTATTTTAAGGATAGGTAGACCCCATTTTTTTCATTTTTTAAAATGTATTTTCCTGTGCCTAATTTTTCATCTTTATAAAAAACACCTTTATTTTCACCTTCTGTATGATACCGGACAATATAAAAATGTTTCTCTTTTGAAAAAAGAACATAGTGCGCCAAATAAGATGAACAATTTTTAATACAAAATCCTTTTTTAGTCAAAAATTCTTCTTGAAAGCGAACATACCATTTGCCAAATGTTTTAAAACCAGCGTTTCCTTCTCCATATACATGATACCCTCTATTATCAAAAGAGCCAAAGTCAAGCATCAAGATATCAGCATCTAAAATCTTATATTCCTTTGGAGACAATCTTGACAATATCCACGCATTTGTCCACACAATTGGGGACGCATAATCTCTATTAAATTTTTTAACCCGATTATAATAATCCATCGCTTTTTTTACAAAAGGGTGTTGAGGCGTTACAGCAACAAAACCTGCTGACAACACTTGAAAATCTTGTCGAACAAAAACAAGTTTTTCATTTTGAATTAAATCATCTATCGACTTTTTCAACACCATATCCGTATCTAGATAAATTCCCCCTTCTTGATAAAGTGCTTCAAGCCGACACCAATCAGACACATAGGGCCATTCTTTATCTTGATATGTTTTTCTCACAAAATAATTTGCCTCGATATTACAATTTTTTTCATCCCAACGTTTAATTTCATAATCTGGCATATGCTTTTTCCATAAAGCGATATTATCTTTTACAATTTGAGGTTCTTCACCCCCCACCCAGACATAATGAATTTTTTTTGGAATAGAGTTAATTTCCACCTTATTTTTATTTTCTTGTGCCATCACAATCAAAGGAAAAAAAAGACTCAAAAACAACACAAGAAAATTTTTTTTCATAAAATTAATCTCCTAACTTTTCCACGAAAAAGGCATTTTTTCCAACTCATTTTCAAAAGCTGTTATTATCCTTTCTTTTAAACCCTCTGGTTTTAAATTAAGTTTTTTTACTTCATCTAATGAAACCTCTACAATTTCATATGAATTTAAATCAGAATGGTATTTTGTCCATTCTAACCCAGTGGGTTTTTCTCTTTTACTTTCATAACATAAGAAAAAATCAACACTATTATTCCTTTGTTCATCCTCAAAATGGAACAAAAATTTGGCTGAAGAAATTAAACTTCCCGTTTCTTCCAACAACTCTCTTTTCAAGGCTTTTAAAGGAGTTTCATCCTTTTCAACTCCTCCACCAGGGGTTACATAATAAGTATCAACATTTTGTTTAGAGCGTTTAATCAAAACAAGTTTTTTTTCTTTTGTAATCAAAATCCCTCTAGCAGAAGGTCTTACCCCTTCTTTTAAATCCACCTTTAATGGTCCTTGTAAAAAAGAAATCCCTTGTTCAATTTTAATCAGTTCATTGAGTGTATCAGCATGAATTCCTTCATCCGTTAAAGACAAAAACTTCATATCCACATGTTTATGAGGTTCTTTGTTTTTAATCTGACCCTGGTAATTTTTAACTTCGAGGAAAAAGACAACATAATCAGCCACCGGCTCAACCATTTTAAATTCTAAATCACATTCTCGAACTTTTATATCTAATTCTTCATAAAGTTCACGAATAGCCCCTTCAAAAACGGTTTCATTTGCCTCAATATGTCCTCCAGGCAAAACATAGTCCCCTTTATAAATTGAATAATTTTTTCGTTTTTGAAAAAGATATTTTTCTCCTTCTTTTATCAAAAAAACAGCTGATATTTTCCTTAAATCCCTATTCATAGCACCTCTTTTTCTAAAGTTGATATAAACGTATAATTCTTCATCTTATTTGTCAAGAAAAACTCAAAATAACAAACACTTGGATATTATTTTTTTGCATTTATTCACATACTATGTTATGTTAGAAAAAAGTGCAACCAATAAGAGGTATTAAAATGAAAAAACATATACTCATTTTTTCAATAATCCCATTCATTACAACTTCTGCTTTGGCAGGCAATTGGGATATCAACGCCCACGGTTTGGCTGGGGGTTATTATGGCGTTTCCAAAACAAAATATGAAAATAAATATCCAGGACGTTTTGTAACAAGAACAGATGCAACCTTACAAGCAAACTATCTTTTTGATAACAATCACAAATTGGGGATTCACGCTTCCACAGCTGTTATTTATAAAGAAGATGATAAAGACAGGAGCGAAGGCGAATATAGGTTTTATCCTTACTTGGTGAGCGAATCAAAAATGGGTACAATTCAAATTGGGTATACGCAAAATGCTGCGTATCAACTTCACAAAGGGGCAAAAGAAATCACCTTTTTAAAAATTGACGACTCCAATGCGACCTATTTTTTAAGCAATCCTAACTGGAGCAATGGGTTTAAATCAACTTACAGTTACACACCAAAATCCACAGCAATTATGACAGATGGAAGAGCCCCCAAAATCACCTATATCACCCCTAAATGGAATGGGTTAAAATTAGGCGCTTCATACACCGTTCACAACGCCCATCGAAGAGGGATGACCAGTCGTTATGTTGATTATGAAACAAACGAAGATGGATACACATTCGGCGCACAAAAAGAGTGGGTTTTATCTCAAAAATCGAAATTATACACCTCCTTAGGCTATGGCGTCTTTAATTCAACGGATAAAGAAATTTCAGCCGGCATGAATTTTGAATATTGCCGTTTCAATATGGGTGCTGGGTACAAAAAAGCTTATATTGATGGCACGAAAAACCCTATTTCAACAACCAGAAAAAATGCCTATCTTCCAGCCTATTTTGATAATTTTAGAGAATCCCAAAGCTGGAATATCAGCGCCGGATACAAATGGGAAAAATTCAAAACAAATTTAGCCCTTTTGCACACCCAAGCTGAAAACACACGTCATCAAGATACACTTTTTATCTTTTCAAATGTTTATAACTTAACAAAAGAAGTTGAATTATACGGCGTTGTAACCCATTTAAACGCACACAGCACCACTCATGATAAAGATAACAAAGGAATGTCATTTATCACAGGGATTGGTTACAGATTTTAAAAAATCTCTGGCATAAAAAAAGGCAACTTATCGTTGCCTTTTTTTTGCATTTTCACACAACTGCCTTTCCACAGGAGAAAAAGATTGCAACCCCTTTGCCAAAGCAATCCTCACTTTTGAATAATAAACTTCATTCGCCGTTTTTGTTGGAGCTGGTAATTTTGCATTCACAAATTTTTGATAAACCAATGCCAAGTTTGAAGCGATATGTTCCGTTTTAGGATTTAAAGAAGCAAATTCTAACAATTGCCCCACATCATAGACATCCATAACTTCAGCCTTTGTCAACCCAACTTTATAAAAAGCAGGCTTTTTCTCATCCAAGGAAACATAAAAATATGCATCATTTATTTTAGCACACAGCGCCGTTTCATTCCCCTCACCATCTTTTAACACAACAGGAGCAATGCTTGAATATTTTAATAATTGCTTTTCTCTTTGAAAGGCTTTTCTGCGATCTTGCTTATCCGTGTTATGCCGTGTTACAACTTGAGGAGATGAGGCAACGCCTTGTTCAGGCGCCTTATGAATCATGGTTAAAGAATAACCCTGTGCTTTCATTTCTTGTTCTTTTTTATACCTTGCTTCAATTGCATAGAGTAAAAGTTTAAACTCCCCTGTCACTCTGTGTCTTAAAGAATTAAAGACATATTCAATATCTTTATTTGTCATCTTTTCAATTCCATCAGCAGAATTGGTATATGATTTATAATAATAACTTTTATATGGGTCAGCTGATATTTTGTAATAAAAAAGGGGCAATTTGCCAAAAATCTCATTATTTTTCACACTGTAATAAGCTGGCACATAGTTATATTCTTTATTCATAATAAAAACTCCTCAAAAAAATATTGCAAACATTCTATCATAAAAAAACTTTTTCGTCAATATTTTTATATATTCATCATAATTAAAAAAACTTTCAAATATTCATTGGCAAGCAAAACAAAGTGTGTTATACTCACAAAAACAAAGGATTTAAACATGAAAGAAGTTCAATTATACACTGATGGCGCTTGTTCTGGCAACCCAGGAGCTGGGGGCTGGGGCGTTCTTCTTGTTTATCAAGGGAAGGAAAAGTCCTTTTCTGGTGGCGCCAAACAAACCACCAATAACCAAATGGAACTAACAGCTGTGATTGAAGGATTAAATAAGCTCAAAGAGGCTTGCCATGTGCATATTTTCACCGATAGCAAATATGTTTTAGAAGGGGCAACGAAATGGCTTTTAGGGTGGAAAAAGAATAATTGGAAAAAAGCTGATAAAAAACCCGTCCTTAATCAAGAATTATGGATTAAATTAGATGAAGCGTTGCAACCCCACAGGGTTGAATGGACCTGGGTAAAAGGGCATGCAGGACATCCTCAAAATGAGCTTGTGGATAAACTTGCTTGTGAACAAAGAGATGCTTTTAGCGCTTTAGAAAGTTCAAATTAATGTTCCCCATCTTTTCCTGAAACAAAATGTTTATTCATATTTGAAATATCTGTTACCTCATCAAGGTATTTTTGCCATTCTTCCAAGGCAACAGACCCCCAAATAAGAACAGGATAAGGCACTTTTTGACCATAAAGCAAACCATAAGAAAAAGAATCCAAGTGATTTTTCATCAAAAAGGTGTGCCCTTCTTGAGATTTTGTATCAAGTGTTATAATTTCCAAATTATTATTTAAAATCAAATCGGTTGTTTTTTGAATATACGCCAATTTGATTTTGTTGAACAAGCAAGAAAGGCAATATCCATTTTCAACAGAGATAAAAACCGTTTTGTTTTGAGCTATTAAATTATCAAAATCTTGAATCTTTTTGCTTTCAAAGAAAAAATGACCAGCTCCAACCACAATTAACCACACAAGCATCACAGCTTGAGGAATTCGAATCAAATAAGGATATTGTTTCACTTTTTTGATTTCTTTAAAAAATTGAGGTATGTTTTGACACATTTTAAAAGGCAAATAGCAAATAAATGCCCACACCCCAAATACAACAAAAATCAAATACGAATGCGATTCAACGCTATATAAAACATCTAGAAGATAAGGTTTTGGCCAAACAAGAACAAAAAAGAGTGCTTCTTTCATTGTTATTTTGGGTTTAATGAACAAATAAACAAGCAATGCAAAAGGGATGAGCCACAAAGTTTTTGGCACCTCAAAGAACATTTTAAACCCATCAAAAAAATATACACAAAGCGCCAATAAAAATGCAACCATAAACAGGGTATATTTAATCACTTTAACTTGCTGTTTTAATGCTTTTTTTGTATCTTTTAACATTAAAAAAACAAGCAAAAGAGGAGAAAAGAAAAGCAACCCCACCCCACCTATGAAAAGGGATATATAAGACATTTGAGGTTTAAATGGGGTATATCCCCCTGTTGAAACAGGTAATTTCAAATCAAACGCCCCAAGGGAAGAAATAAGTTTAATCGACACTTCTTTTTCATTGAATTTTTGAGGGGTATAAAGAAGAATCTGTCCTAAATTCTTTTTGTATTCAATTTTAAAAATTTGCCAATCAAAATCATCTTCAATTTGAAGGTCTAAATATGAAACATCACGCTTAAACGCAAGTTTCAACAACAAATAATTCTCATCCATTTTATGCAAAGAGGCTTCTAATTCATCCCCTCGTGGAAGGGTTGGAATCGTTTGAAACTCATGCATCATCAAAGCGCACACATCCGTTTGATAGGTATTCGTCCGATCTAAAGTCATTTCAAAAGGAACAAGTGCCGTTTTGCAAATATTTTCTTTACACGCTGTAAAGGGAATTTCTTTTTTTAGTTCAAAAATTTGAGCCTCTTTTGAAAGTTCATATAAAAGAGGGAAATAAGCCTTTTCTTCGTAAAAGGAGGTTTTTTGAGGAGTCTTTAAATTCAAAGGATAAGCAATTTGTTCACTTAAAACAAAGGCTGGTTTATTTTCCATTTGAGGAATGAGAGGCTTTTTTAAACGCCAGCCCTCTTTTAACTTGGATTCAATCATCAAAAAAAGACGATTTGAATTGGGAATTCCCCCTTCGCAAGACATTAAGCGAAAAAAAGCAAACTCCGTTTCAAAAAAAGGGGTCAAACCCTTTTCGCCTGTGAAAAGACCTTTTTCAACTTTCATCGATTCGGTTAAAGCTTTTTGAAAAGAATCAGCCGTTTCCTGCGTTTTCATCAAAAAGGGGATAAGCTTTTTTTCACCCCCTTCGGTTGCATAAGAGGCAAAATTTAAAAATAAACACAAAAAAAATAATAAAAAATATCTCATTTGCTCCACTATAACAAAAAAAAACTTGAATGTCTTTAAAAAAATGTGTAAATTATAAGGGATTTTTTAACAACACTTAATGGAGGCTCGTATTAAACCGAACATGTCAAACGCTCAAGGTGGCGATACATTAGATAAAAACAACCCACGCATTAATGAGCAAATCACAAACCCACAAGTTAGACTTATTTTATCAACTGGGGAAAATATTGGTATCATTTCAACACGTGAAGCATTAAAAAAAGCTGAAGAAGCAGGATTAGATTTGATTGAGATTGCACCAAATGATACCTGTCCTGTCTGCAAAATTTTGGATTTTGGCAAGTACAAATACGAGATGCAAAAGCGAAAAGCAGACGCTCGCAAAAAACAAAAAATTGTTGAAGTTAAAGAAATTAAATTCACACCCAACATTGGGGATAACGACTATGCTGTGAAGATAAAAGCAGCCAAACGCTTTTTGCAAGATGGCAACAAGGTTAAATTCACCCTTCGTTTCAGAGGGCGTGAGATGTCTTATATCGATTTAGGGATGGAAGTTTTACGCCGAGCTCAAGCTGATTTAGAAGGACTCGCAAAAATTGAAAGTGAACCAAAATTAGAAGGGCGTCAAATGGGGATGGTTGCTTCTCCGGTGAAATAAAACAACTCCCTAAATTTAAAACAAAATTTAAAACGGCAAGAACCCTTGCCGTTTTTTTATAATCAAAAGAAGAGAAATTTTTAACTTTTTTTTAACAAAAAATCATCAAAAAGCTAAAAAACTATTGCTTTTTTGATTTTTATATGCTTAAGCTATAAATGAATAGGGTTATGGGACATTAACTCTTATATTGTAATTACAATTAAAAAAAGGAAAATAAATATGAAAAAATTAGAATCTGGTCGTTCAATGGTTGAAATGCTCGGCGTTTTGGCTATTATTGGTGTTCTTTCAGTTGGTGGTATCGCTGGATACACACTTTCTATGCGCCGTCACCGTGCAAACGGCGTTGCTGATGTAGTTGCAAAATATGCTTTGGTTGTGTATGGCCAATGTCAACAAAAAATTTTAAATGGTGATGCAAATACTCCTTCAGAATGCTCATCTCTAACAACATTTGCTAACGCTGGTATTGGAGATATGCCTTCTGGGGTTTCTGCTATCAGTTTTCAAGGTATCGAATCAGACTCAGGCGGTGTTGACACTGTAACTATTAATACAGCCTTCACAGACCCAAAACTTTGCCAAGCTTTGGGTGCCATCACAGGGACAGGTTGCAAAAGCAACAAAAACGTTGCAGTTAAAATTAAACAAAACTAATTTTTTGATTGTGCAAAATCAAAAAAAAGAGGTGTTTTCACACCTCTTTTTTTTAAAGAAATCTTATAAATTCATTTTAATAATAAAATCTCGGCTAAAATGGAATCACATTCCAATATAGCCGAGATTTTTTCAAGAATGAATTATCTTGTTCTTGATTGTTGCTTTTCCCACTCTAAAATACGGTTGCGTTGACGTTCTAAAAACCGAGCCAAAGCCTTTTCATCTTTTTGCAAATAATCTTGATTAAATGCTTGTTGACGTTCTTGCATTTGTTGTTCCAAAATTTCATCATAACTTTCATATTGCACAACGTCTTCTTTTTGCGATGGAACTTGTTGTTCCTTTTCTTTATTTTCATTTTCTTGAGCCATTGCAGAAGATAAAACAACTGCAACACCCATCATTGAGATTAGTGTTTTTTTCATCTGATACCTTTCCTTTTTTGATTTCGCGCGCATTATATATTATTTTTCATCTATTTGTCAAGAAAATTTTAAACAACCAATACTTATATGAGATAGATAAAGGCAAAATGCCAATCGAAGTATAAGGGCTGGGTAAAAACAATGTTTGTATGGGATAGATAAAGCTTGAGAGCGACCCTGCTGTGTCGTGACCTACATAACAGGCTCGTAAAAACTCATTCTAAGAGTTTAGATAAAAGAAAAAGCCAATCTGCTGTGTAAGGGATGGATAAAAACAATGTTTGTATGGGATAGATAAAGCTTGAGAGCGACCCTGCCGTGTAGTAACCTACATAACAGGCTCGTAAAAACTTATTCTAAGAGTTTAGATAAAAGAAAAAGCCAATCTGCTGTGTAGTAAACCTACATAAAGGGGATATAAATCATTATTTATAAGTGATAGATAAAGACGAAATACCAATCGAAGTATAAGGACTGGGTAAAAACAATGTTTGTATGGGATAGATAAAGCCCAGAGCGACCCTGCCGTGTAGTAACCTACATAAAGGGGAGCTCTGAGCTTTAGATACCCATAGAAACGTTGTTTTTATTCTTGAGTTTCTTTGTCTTCTGCAATACGAGCAGCTTTACCAAAGAGTTTGCGGAGGTAATAAAGTTTTGAACGGCGAACTTTACCACGGCGAACAACTTCGATTGAAGCGACGTTTGGTGAATAGATTGGGAAAATTCTTTCAACCCCTTCACCGAATGAGATTTTACGAACAACGATTGTTGAGTTCAAACCATCATTGTGACGTGCAATACAAACACCTTCATAAGCTTGCAAACGTTCACGACCTTTGTCTTCAACGATTTTGTACATAACTTTAACAGTATCACCTGCTTTGAAAGAAGGAATGTTCTTCCCTAATTTAGCAACCTGTTCATTTTCTAATTCTTTAATTAAGTTCATTTTTAAATCCTTTCTTAATTTTTTTTCTGAGCTAGATATCGAGTCCACAAGTCTGGTCTTCTTTGTTGGGTTATTGCTTCAGACTGAGCCAAACGCCAAGCGTTGATTTTTGCATGATGACCGGAAAGTAAAACTTCTGGCACCAAGCGCCCCTCCCAATTTTGAGGTTTTGTATATTGTGGATATTCGAGTAATCCATTTTCAAAACTCTCTTCCAATGAGGAGTCTTTGTTCCCCATCACATTTGGGATTAATCTAATCACCGAATCCAACATGGTCAACAACGCAGGTTCTCCACCAGATAAAATAAAATCACCAATACTGATTTCTTTTATACCCCATTTTTCAATGACACGTTCATCAACCCCTTCAAAGCGACCACATAAAAATGTCATCTCTTCACTTAAAGCAAATTCATGCGCTTTTTGTTGATTAAAAACCTCACCCCTTGGAGAAAGATAATACAAAGGCCCTGTTTTATACACAGCTTGAATAGCGCTATCTAAAACACTTGGTTTCATAACCATACCAGCGCCACCACCAAAAGGTGTATCATCCACAGATTTATAGTTATCCGTTGCAAAATCTCTGATATTTACAACATTTAACTCAACCTTTTTTTCAGATAAAGCCTTACCTGCAAGGGAATAAGCCAAAAAGCCTGGGAACATTTCAGGATAAAGTGTCAAAATGTTAATTTTCATCCAACACCTCCTTTATCCCATCCGTCAAAACAATGTGCATAACACCTTGTTCAACATCAACAACTGGGAACGTTGCTTCTGAAAAATCAAAAGGAAAGACTTTTGAATTTTTTAATTTCACATTGATAATGTCACCAGCGCCAAAATTTTCAACACTTTCAACCGTTCCAAAAACTTCACCGTCTTTTAAAACAGTTAATCCGACCAAATCAATGCAATAAAATTCGCCAGCTTCTTCTTTTGGCATTTTTTCTCTTTCAACGTAAAGATCAGTTCCTTTTAAACTTTCAGCAACCGTTCGATCAGTTACACCTTGAATATATGCCAAAACAACACCTTGTTTTTGAGATTGTGCTTTAATGCGAAAAACTTTTTTTCCATTCTTATCTGTTAAATCGCCAAAAGAGGCAATATCCATTGGATTTGTCAGGTACGATTTAATTTTAACGGCACCTTTAATCCCATGAACATTGATAATTTGACCAACACAGACAAGTTTAGACATCTTCATTCCTATTCAGCAGGAGTTTCAGCTGCAGCTGCTGCAGCGGCTTCTTCAGCTTCTTTAGCTGCTTGAGCTCTTTCAGCTGCTTCTCTCATACGTTCTTGAGCTTTAGCTTTTGGAGCTGATTTCTTTGGTGTTTCACGAATAGCTGGTTTTTCTGCTAAACCAACAAGAGCAAACAATTTTTGAACTCTTTCTGTGAGTTCTGCCCCTTGAGCCATCCATTTTTTAGCAGCTTCAGCATTAACGCGCAAAGCATCTTGATGATCTTTTGGCAAAAGTGGATTGTAAAAACCCAATGATTCGATAAAACGACCATCACGTGGTGAGCGTTTATCAGCAACAACAATTTTGTGAACCGGGCGTTTTTTTGAACCACCACGGGCTAAACGAATACGAACTGACATTTATTTTTCCTTTCTATACTTCTTTTTCAGCTAAATAAAGCTTGTTTACCATTTCAAACGCCACATACAAAAATCGCACCAATGCACGAACCATCGCGGATTGATGTATCTCCTTAGAGACTGAAAATGTATTCAGCTTTTTGAAAGATACGTCTTTATAGCAAATTATTTTTTAAAAGTCAAGCGTTTTTTGAATATTCAAAAAGTTTTGCATTGGGTTCAGCATATCCCCTTTTGCTTTTTCAAATTCTTCATCCTTTTTCTGAACAGATGGTTTGTTAGGCAATGAAGATGATTTCTTTTTGATATTTTTCACCTCTTGTGTTTTTTTCTTCTTTTGTTTTTCCCCACGCAAGAAGGCATGGCCTCCATATTTTGACTTATCCAAAATATACATCTTCGTAAAAGGAAGCAGCTCATTTAATTTATAAGTAGTATGAACTTGAGGAATTGCATATTCTGGCAATAAAATTAAAGGTGTACCCCCATTTTGCCTATACGTTTCAACATAGCGATTCAGCATACTTTCATCATGCCACTTGGGCATAACCTTTCTTTCCATATCTGTGTCGCTCCACCGTTTGAGTGTACTAATAAGTTTTAAAAAGCCTTTACTTGTTCCCCCATTAAAACCACCCATCACATAATATTTCCCTTCATATTCTGAAATACCAGCTTTTGATTTTGGATTCCTATCATAAGGCAAATAAAATTTATTTTGACGCCAATATCCAGGATGAAGCGTTACCATAATCTCTTGTTCATCCGTTGGGAAAATCTCCTCTGTCACAAAATCAACAGGAAGCATTGTCCCATTTAAAAAATAGATGTAATCAAACTTTTTCAACTGATCTTTGACAGCATCAAAAAAATGGAATCTCTTGAATGTTATATAGGGCCATGGGAGTTGATCTTGATGAATTTTAACAACATTGTCCTCTACTTCAAGAAAATCATGGTCGGTGAATAAAAAATATGTCTTTTCATGATTGGGTAAAAAATACTTTTCCATCGCTTGATAAAAATTATCCCAAAAACGAATATACTTTCCTGTTGAAATATATAAAATAGCAACTTTTTTAGATGTCTTTTCTTTTGGATAGTTTGTTGATAAATATCTAAATACTTCAAAATCATCTTTTATATAAACTTTTTCAACACCACTATTGTTTATTTTTAAAGTATTTTCAGTTATTCGAACAACATCTAATGCTTCGGAACTTTTTTCATCCGATGGCATAATTTTTGCATCCCTTGAATTTAATATAAATGGCTTTTCAATACCATTTTCTTCCAACAAAACTTCTTCATAAGCATTTGTGATTGCCCACTGTAAAAAAAGCACTAAAAATGTTAATGAAATCACAAACAGCGAACTTGTGTGCAATATCTTCACTATTTTATCCCCATTTTGTAAAAAAAAGGAACGTTTATTTTTCCCATTTTTTCGACCCAATTTTTATTATATATCAATTTATTTTTTTTGATATATTTTTTTTATTTTTTTTAATAATTTTATTATAACAAATTGATTTAAAAAGCATTTTTATTTTTTATTTATTTAATTATTTTATCACACAAAAAAAATTCTTATTTGAACCACATTTAAAAAAAATGGGAAAAATAAACGTTGGTATATTTTTCGTTACCAAAAAACAAATTATCTATTTGATTTTTATAATAAAACAAATAAAAAAACACCAAATATTTTCACCCAACAACACTCACACAAAGTTTATTTATCATGTTGCATTTCACAAAATAATTCAAATGCTTCTTTTTCTCTATCAGGTGATACAGCTAACCTTTTTTGCGGGCTATATAAAGCGTCTTTTTGGGCTTGCTTGTCACGGAACCAATTACTTCCCCCTCTTCTGTTCTTATCCAAAACAATCATTTTTGCAACAGAATTAAATTCGCTTCCCCTATGAGGCGTTTCATCTTCGTACAAGGAATACTCTGGCATTAAAATCAAAGGATTTTTCCCGTCATAAAACAAATTGATAACATATCTATTCAACATACTTTCATCATGCCATGCTGGGATAATATTATTTTGAATATCAATATCCGTCCACTTCTTTAATGTATCAACAAGTTTTAAAAAACCTTTGCTCGTTCCTCCATTAAAACCTCCCATCACATAATATTTCCCTTCATGTGGAGCGATATAACTTTTCGATTTTTTATTTCTAGAATATCTAAACCATAATTTATGTTTCCGGCGAAAATCTCCAGCTCGAATGGTTACAGCAATTTCTTGTTCATCTGTTGGGAAAATCTCTTCATTAATCTCAGCCAAAGGCATCATTGTGCCATTTAAAAAATAAATGTAATCAAATTCTTTTAATTTATCTTTCACAGCATCAAAAAAATGAAATCTTTTAAACGTGATATACGGCCAAGGAAGTTGGTCTTGATGAATTTTTATCACATTTTCAGGCACTTTTAAATCATCATGGTCGGTGAATAAAAAATATGTCTTTTCATGATTGGGTAAAAAATACTTTTCCATCGCTTGATAAAAATCATCCCAAAACGCAATATATTTCCCAGTTGCCATATAAAGAATCGCAACCTTTTTAGGTTCAGTAAAAGGAACTTGTGATTGCTGAACTAATTCATATACATTATTTTTTAAATGAACAAAAACATCTGTACCCAAAGGGGTTTTGATTGAAAAAGTGTTTTTTGTTTTTCTTTCAACTGGCAAAGGCATCATCAATTTATCATATAAAGGGCTTAAAACTCCCCCATCTGCATCATAAAAATAAGACGTTGCCTTTTTATGCGTTACAAGAACAATCTCCTCTTTTTTTGAAAAATCAAAAGCATAAAACACGCCCATCATCCCCAAAAAAAGAAGCACAAAAAAGAAAATAATATACTTTTTCATCTTTATTTAAACGGAAATTTAAAACCAGAAAATGGATTTGAAGAACCACCAGCGCCCATTTTTTGCAACTCCTCCATTTGAGATTGCAATTCATTTGGATTCATACCGGCCATATTCCCCATTCCTTTAAGCGCCCCAAGACCACCCATTTTTTTCATCATCCCAAACATACCAAGTGGTCCCATTTTTTTAAGTCTTTTCATCACTGTGGCCATTTGTTCATATTGCTTTAACAAACGGTTTACATCATTCACACTCACACCTGCTCCATTAGCGATTCTGATTTTTCGAGAAGCTTTTAATATATCCGGATTTTTTCTTTCTTTTTCAGTCATAGAAAGAATAATTGCTTGCTGACGTAAAATTACCTTATTATCCATTTTTGCTTCGTCAATTTTGCTTTGCAATTTGCTCATCCCAGGTATCATTTTCATCACCCCTTTAATATCGCCCATATTGGAAATTTGACGCATTTGAGAAAGCATATCATTCAAATCAAACTTACCACTCATCATACGTTCGGCTGTGCTCATCGCTTCTTCATGGTTGATTTTTTCCATCGCTGTTTCAACAAGTCCGACAACATCCCCCATACCAAGGATTCTTTCAGCAATACGATTGGCATCAAAAACTTCTAATGCATCAGCTTTTTCACCCACACCTAAAAACTGAATTGGCATACCCGTTACCGAGCGCATAGATAACGCAGCGCCCCCTCTGGAATCACCATCAATTCTGGTTAAAACAAGACCTGTAATCCCAATTTTTTCTTTAAACTGTTCAGCGACTGTTACAGCATCTTGCCCCATCAACGCATCAACAACTAATAAAGATTCTTGTGGATGAGATAAATCTCTAATCTTTTGAACTTCAGCCATCATCTCATCATCAATATGCAAACGACCAGCTGTGTCTAAAATCAAAACATCATACAATGACTCTTTTGCTTCTTTTAAAGCTCTTGCCGTAATTTCAAGTGGTTTTTGAGATTTGATAATTTCAAGAACAGATAATCCATTTTTTTCAGCCAATTCTGTTAATTGTTCTTGAGCTGCTGGACGATATGTGTCAAGACTGGCAAGCAAAACTTTTTTCCCCTCTTTTTGTAAACGTTTTGCAAGTTTGGCTGAGGATGTTGTTTTCCCACTTCCTTGTAATCCAAGCATCAAAACAACATTTTGCTTGTGTGGAACAAAATTTAACGGAACTGATTCGCCCAATAATTTCACCAACTCATCATGTACAATTTTAATAACCATTTGTGACGGAGAAATTGATTTAACAATTTGTTCCCCAATTGCTTTTTCTTTTACATTTTGGATAAAAGTCTTCACAACAGGCAAAGCCACATCAGCCTCTAACAATGCAATTTTAATTTCACGCATCGTTTCATCAACGGCAGATTCTGTCAAAATCCCTCTTTTTGTTAATTTATCAAAAACATTACTTAATCTATCAGCTAAACCTTGAAACATATCTTATCCTTTCTTTTATATTGCCTTATTTATAATAAAAAAAGAGCGAAAAGTCAAAGACTCTTCGCTCTTTTTAAAGATTTAATTTGATTTTTAATACACTAGAACAAAAACTTTTGTGCTTCTTCTAATTCTTCAGGCGTATTAATATCAGCAGGAGCTGCTTCAATTAATTTCACACTTGGAACAACCAATGCATAAATGCTCATGCCATTTTCAAGAGCACGCAATTGTTCGAGTTTTTCAATATTTTCAAGAACACCGACAGGATAGGATATAATTTCTTGCAATGCTTTTGCACGATAGACATAAATCCCAATGTGCCAATAAGCAAAATCATAATCTTTGATTTCATCTCTGTTAAATGGAACAGGTGAACGAGAAAAATAAAGTGCTCTACCAAAATTTTCCCCTTCTCTTAAACCCATAGCAATTTTAACATGTGAGGGGTCTAAAATATCTTTTTTATCTGTAATTTTCATCCCAACAGTTACAATATCTGCCCCTGTTTTTTCCATCACATCAACAAGTTCCAAGTTCAACTTCGGATCAACATTGATACCATCTCCTTGAAAACTAATCGCAATATCATATTTTGTCCCCGTTGGATCAATCTCTTTGAGTGCTGCGGCAATTCTGTCTGTTCCAGAAGGAAGAGCTGGGTCAGTCAAAATAGCTTGAGCCCCAAATGTTTTAGCAATATCGATAATTTCTTGATCACCAGCAGCAATATATACATCTTCTTTTGGATGAACTTTAATTGCATGTTCATACACATGCTGAATAAGTGTTTTTCCATTAATAATTGCCAAAGGCTTGTTTGGTAATCTCGTTGATTTTAAACGAGTTGGAATTAAAACGGCTACTTTTGACATTCTTCAAACTCCTTTTTAATACGATTGATAACATCTTGTTTTGCTGTACCAAGATAAGGTTTCCCAGGTTGGTTCCAAACCGTGCCTGGCCAATATGGATCCGTCTCATATCGACAAATAACATGCACATGCAATTGAGGGGTTAAATTGCCAATCATAGCAACATTTGTTTGCGTTGGATTGAAAAGTTTTGTCATCACTTTTTCAGCCAACTCAATTTCCCTCATCAAAGTTAAGCGTTCCTCTGTTGTTAAATCAAGCATATTGCGAACATTTTCTTTCTTCGGGACCAAAAAAATCCATGGACAAAGAACATTATCCTCAAACAAAACCGTTGAAAACGGCAAATCACAAACATAAGCTTTTTTTTGAAGTGATGGATGCAATTGAAACATGGTTTCTCCTTACTTTAAAATTTAACATTAAATGTGAAAATTGGTCCATGGTATACGTGGGTTGAACACCATGTTTTTGATATAAACTATCAAGCGAAACACCTTGCTTGATAAAGTCCCCAGTGATACCTGTTCGAGTTGCAAGAAGAGTTCTAATCCCTGCTTTACTGGCCCCCAAAACATCTGTTTCAACCGTGTCGCCAACCATAACCGTTTTTTCTTTTTGCGCGCCTGTTTTTTCAAGTGCAAAATCAAAAATATAAGGATATGGTTTTCCAAACCAATGAACTTTTCCTCCCATGGTTTCATAATATCTGCCTGTTGATCCTTGAGTCATAACCTGTTTACCTTTTGACATAAAGGTTAAATCTGGATTGGCACAAACAGCTGGAATACCTAATTTTAAAGCTTCATTTAAAAGCAAGGCCTGCTCTTTAAAAACAGCTTCTCCTTCTTCTGGTGTAACAGCTCCTAAACCACTGAGATAAACGATATCAGCTTTTGTTAAATCATCCGTTTGATGCTGTGCAACATTTTCAAACAAAGGGGCATTTTGCGTCCCAACGACAAAAAAGCGATAATCTTTTTTCCCTGTTGCTTTTTCAAAAAAGCCACAATTTACCACATGATGAAACGTTTCACCAGATGTAATCACTTCATCAAAATGAACACCTTCGATTAATCCTTTTTTCTTTTGACTTTCAATAAAAGGCTTTTTTAAAACCGTTGCATTTGATAAAAGAACAATTTTTTTCCCACTTAATTTAAGTTTTTCTAAAAAATCAAGCGTTCCATCATAAAACTGATTCCCATCCCATAAGAGACCATACATATCTAAAAAATAGCAATCACAATCTTCAATTTCTTGAACAGAGGTAATATTTTTAGGCGTACCTTGTTTATTTTTCAACATACCCCTCTAACCCTTTTTTACTCAAATGATAGCTATCTTTTGCTTCTCGAATTAACCGTCTTGCTTCACCAGGACCTTGAAGGTCTTCAATCTTAACTTCTTTTTGTTCAAGGATTTTATAGTCTTCAAAAAAACGTTGAAGCACTTTTAATAAATGAGGAGGCAATTGATCAATATGTGCATAACAATTATATTCTTGATCATCAACATTAATTGCGATAATTTTATCATCAGCTTCACCTTGATCAACCATCTTCATCACCCCAATTGGGCGAGCACGCATAATACAAAGTGGCGTTACAGGGAATTGGCTTAAAACCAAAATATCCAATGGGTCATTATCATCCCCATACGTTTTTGGAATAAAACCATAATTTGCTGGATAGTGAACAGCGCTATAAAGCACACGGTCAACTTTTAATAAACCACTTTTTTTATCCAACTCATATTTAATTTGAGAACCTTTTGGAACTTCAATAATTGCTGGAACAATATCGGGAAAATCCGGATAATGTTCAACCTCATGCCATGGATGCATCATATTTCCTTTCAAAATAATTACAAACAGTTTAAAAACTGCCATTTAATGCCCTATAGTTTAACATGCTAGGTTATTTTGTCAAGTTTAAAAAAAATAATAAAAAACTTTTTATTTTTTATTTTTCGTGGTATCTTATCATTATTGATTCACAAAACAAACAGGAGAAAAAAATGAACGCTTTGGTAACTCTTATTATTATAGCTGTTGTTTTAGCAGTTTTTATTATTTCAATTTATAACGGACTTGTTTCAAAAAGATTAAGAACTAAAGAGGCTTGGAGTACCGTTGATACCCAGCTAAAACGCCGCTATGACTTAATTCCAAACTTAGTTGAAACAGTCAAATCCTATGCCAAACACGAAAGCAAAACTCTTGAAACTGTTACAAATGCCAGAAATATGGCTATGAGCATCAAAGACACAACCGTTCAAAAAGAGCAATATGAAAACATGCTCACAAGCTCATTAAAGTCATTGTTTGCTGTTTCAGAAAGTTACCCTGACTTAAAGGCAAATCAAAACTTTTTAGAATTGCAACAAGAGCTTGAAGATACGGAAACCAAAATTCAAGCCGCACGCCAATTTTACAACACAACTGTTTTGTCATACAACACGGCTTTATCCATTTTTCCAAACAACTTGATTGCGAATAGATTTAATTTTACGCCAGAACGCTTTTTCGAATTGGAAGAAGAAGAGAAAAAAGAAGTTCGCAAAGCTGTTAAAGTTCAATTTTAAGAGGCAAAATGACAAAGTCAGCTTACGATCACATTCAATCAAACAACATAAGAACATGGGTATTGGTGGGATT
This sequence comes from Alphaproteobacteria bacterium, assembly GCA_017466695.1. GTDB lineage: Bacteria > Pseudomonadota > Alphaproteobacteria > CAAHEQ01 > UBA3637 > RGIG4140. The sequence goes on from JAFTTR010000017.1 coordinate 59,228, forward strand.
ATTCCCCCTTTCCCTGCTTATGCTTTTCAGCTTGATTTTATACATTTTGCTTCTCATTGGGCAAGGCGAAGTTATTGATTATCAACTCGTGAATGCCACAGCACTTTATTATATTGAAAAATTCGCTCTTTGGGTTGGAATTATCGGGCTTGGATGGATGGCAATCGTCTGGAACATTGGCGGAGATATGATGCTTTCATTCGCAGGCGCAGTTGAATTAGACAACACAAGTAAAGAGCATAAAAAAATCTATAACCTTGTTGAAAATACAGCCATGGCAGCAGGACTTCCCACACCAAGAGTATTTATTGTCAACGATGAATCGCTCAACGCCTTTGCCACAGGGAAAGACCCACAACACGCAGCTGTTGCACTCACATCTGGGATTATCAAAAGATTAAACTCTTTGGAACTACAAGGTGTTATTGCCCACGAATTAGCACATATTGGTAACCGAGATGTTCGATTGAATATGATGATTATTTCAGGGGTGAGCATTTTTGGTTTTTTGGCAGATTTACTCTTTCGCATGCATTTTACAAACAATTCACGCGATAATGAAAAAAATCAACTGGGTATTGTGATTTTAGCTGCAGCGATAACATTTATGGTTTTTAACTTTTTGATTGCCCCACTTTTAAGATTAGCCGTTTCTAGATGCAGAGAATATGCTGCCGATTCAACAGGGGCGCTCATTACACGCAACCCACAGGCATTGGCAGATGCGCTTAAAAAAATCAGCCAAGATGCCCGTGTTGAAGCTCTTGATTCTGCAAAAGAAATGGCAGCAGCTTGTATTTACACCCCCTTGAAGGTGGATGCCTTTTCACTCACAAGCACCCATCCCCCAGTTGAAGAAAGGATTAAACGCCTTGAACAAATGGCAGGGAACTCATCAATAACAAAAGGAGAATAAATGACTGAAGAACTCTATATCAGACCAACATGGGACGAATACTTTTTAGAAGTAATGCATGCCCTTGCCAAACGAGCCACTTGTGGCAGAGGACGCACAGCTTGTGTTATTGTGAAGGATAATCAAATTATTTCTTCTGGCTATGTGGGAGCACCAGCAGGCTTACCTCATTGTGACGAAGCTGGCCATTTGATGAAACAAGTAGTCAACGAAGATGGCAGTATCTCAGAGCATTGCGTCAGAACCATTCACGCTGAACAAAACGCCATCTGTCAAGCAGCAAAACAAGGCGTTTCAATCGAAGGAGCAACGCTTTATTGCAAATTAGCCCCTTGCAGAACATGTGCCATGTTGTTAATTGCCTGTGGTATCAAACGGATCGTTGCTGAATATAAGTATCACAAAGGTGGTGAAGCAGAAGAAATGCTCACAACTGCTGGGATTGAAATTAAATATATCAATGACGAAGTGCTGAAATATAAATAGCCTTTACCCCACAAAAAAAAGCTTGGGAACCCAAGCTTTTTTTATACCCTAAAATAAATCTAAGCCATCAATAATCACTTGCGAAGAATCGTACACTTTGACAAATGGATCATTGATAAGCGTTGCTTTTACATGTGTGTTTACACAACTCACATTTTGAATAAGTCCAGATTTTTTGAACCGTTCAATAGCGCCATCCACAAAAACACCATGCACACAAACAACATAGATATTCTTCGCTCCCACAGATTTATAAGCCTCAGCAGCCTTAATGATGGAAGAACCAGATCTTATCATATCATCAAAAATAACAACATTTTTATCTTTCACCTCAGCATTCAATGCGACAATTTCCGTCTTTGAGCCAGAGATTCTTTTTTTCATAATATAAGCAGAAGAAATACCCAACTCGTTCGCCATTTTTTCAATCCACTTCGCACGCCCCATGTCAGCAGAACCAAGAACCACATCATCCCCACAATCAGCTATCATTTTTTTAATCACATTCCAACAAGTCAGATGAATGGGGTGAATAGATTTTTCAAAATAATATTGCGTTCCTTGAGAGTGTAAATCAATCATATAAACATGATTCCCTTGAGGAGAAGTGGGAATCGAGCTAAGCAATCCAGCCACATTTTTAGCCGTAACAGCTTCCCCTTGTTTCACAGCTCGCTCCATTGTGGAATAGCCAAAATAAGGGATAACCAAATGCAGTTCAGAACAGCCTTCTCTCACCAAATTACAACACATATTATACGCATCAAAAATAGCAGCATCATCCACAGTGCCACAAATATACACAGCCGGTTTTCCCCTGATATATTCAGGTTTTTCAATACGCCAATAATGTTCCCCATCTGGGAAAGTTTGAGTTTCAACCTTAATGTCAAAAAACCGAACATCTTTTTTCAAAATATTTTTTTTCAAAAATTTATATTGATTTGATGACAACAAGTTAATCATGTTATTCCTCCTATATCTCGCACACAGGAAAAGTATAACCATTTTTTCAAAAATTGTAAAGCAAAGAGGGAAAGCTGTATTTTAAATTCTTTCCCAACTTGATGGAATAATGTCCGTATTGTTATTAACAGTCCATTTTTGTGGAGCTATAACGATTTTGTTTGGATTTTCATTCAACCATGCTCCCCACCAAGAAAAACTACTATTCGCAATAATGTTATGTTTACAATGTTTCATAAGCCACATATCCCAAGGACTTTTATCTCCATGATTTATGTCTACAATTGTATAGGGATAACTCATTTTTAAATTTTCTTTCACCCATTCAATGTCATCTGAAAACAAGAAAAAATGGAGCTCTTTTGTATGATTTGAAATATGTTCAATTGATTTTTCATAATATGAAACATCACACAAGCCATGAATATTTTGCAATTTTAAGTAATCCCCTCTTCGAACATGTAATGAAACACTGTTCCTTGATAAAATTTGCTCTAAAATTTTTTTGTTTTCTAAGTTTATTTCATTTTTAGGTGTAAAATCTTTCAACAGTTTTTCTCTGATAGGTTCATAATATTGTGCACACTGAAAAAATCCTTCAAATATACCTTCTTTTTCTTTTAAAAGATTAGGATTATATATATTTGTAGGATGTTCTATTATTTTTCGCAAACACGTTTTAACACCAAAAAGAGATAGAAACTTATTGTCTTTTTTATATTTTTTTGCTTGCTTTCTGGTTAATTTTTTGATTTGAATATCAAAAAATTCCAACTCATAATTACGATGAGTAACATTTTTACTATTTTTTGAATACTCAAACCAAGACAAATCATAATAGACATCATTTTCTAGGAGTTGTCCAAACGCATATTGGAACATTTGATTTCCAAGTCCCCCTAGTAATTTTACAATTTTCATAACTAAAACCTTAAGTTAATTATTCACTAAAAAAAACGTATCCCACAAAAATAATATTTCTTTTTCTTGTTTTTTTCACGTATTTTTAGAATTGTCAATTTGTTGAACAGTTTTATTCTTGTGGTGTTTTCCAAGTATTTAGAAAGGAATTTTTGAGGAGTATTTAAAAGTTTAATAACTTTTTTCCATTCTTCATCAAAAAGATTTTCTTTTAACAATCCTTGTTGATTTGCTTTTTTAAATTCATTATAAAATGTTTTAAAAAATTCTTCTTTAAATTCATAAGCGACTCTTTTAAGATTCCAATGATACGTGTCAAATTTTAAACGCCAAAGCAAAGGAATATAGTCTTCCATTTTACGTTCTTTTAAAAAGCGTTCCATTTCATCATATTCATCTTTAACACAAAATATTTTTGCTTTATTATTGATTGAAGAGGATTCATTATCTTGACGATAGTGAAGATATGCCTTTTCTGTCAAATAGATTTTTTTTGCTGTTGCCCAAATTTTAAAAGCAAAAGAAGTATCTTGATAAGAAGCACCAGCTGTTTCAAGAAGTCTTAAATTATTTTTTGTGATAAAATCTCTTTTATAAATTGCCGACCAAATACAAGGCATAACTTTAAAGATATTAAAATCTTTTTGAGGTTCAATAACTTTTCCATAATAATCTTGTGGAAATAATGATTTAATTTTGTTGAGGTGTGGTTTAGTTGACCAATAGAAGTGAAAATTACTTTTCACAACATCAACATTGTGTGTTGTTGCAAGGTTATATAATTCTTCAAACATATTAGGTTCAATAAAATCATCCGATTCCACAATACCAATATATTCACCAGTTGCAACTTTTAACCCATGATTAACAGCTTTTCCATACCCACCATTTTCTTGATGAATTGCAATTACACGTGAATCTTTTTTTGCATATTCATCCACGATAGCTGGACAATTGTCTTTTGAACCATCATCAACAAGGATGATTTCAATTTCTTTAAGTGTCTGTGCTAAAATACTGTCCACACATTCATGAATATATTTTTCCACACCATAAATTGGTACAATAATTGATACTTTTGCTTGTGTCATTTTGATTCCCTATTATAAATTGATGCGTTTTCACGTAGCCATTTTATTTTTTCTTTTATTTTTTTTGCTGGATTTCCTGCATATATGCAATTTTTTTCGTTATGATTTTTATTTAATAATGAATTCGCTCCCAAAATACTATTATCGGGAAGAACAGCTTTTTTTAGAATTAAACATCTTCTACCTATCCAGCAATGATTACCAATCATAATTTCACATATATTATTTACAACATTTCCTTTTTCATCTAAAATAGCATGACCATCTGTTCTAATTTCAATATCATTACTAAACATGCAATCATCCCCTATATCTAAGATTGCATTATCTTCATTAATAAAAATGCTGGTTTTTTCTGAAGAAAAATTATTTCCTATTCTTATTTGTCGATTATGATTTCTCCACTTGCAAGAAATTTCTAATTCTATGGTATATGGTGAAGAACCCAATTCTATTAAATTATTATCTCCTACTAAATCGATTTTTGATTTTACAAAGTTTGGTAGGGGAGTATGAAAAATAACCTTATTATTGTTCCCATGAATCCTTATATCAACATTATTAATTGTTTTTACTTCTTTTTTGTTGTTTTTATACACCAATATAATTTTGTTATCATATCCTTTGATTTTAGGCAGCGTATTGTATTTTTTTCTAAACTCTTTCCTCTTTTGTTTATTAAAAATAAAAGAAGCCATAATTTGAATGATAAGTTTATTCATATTAATTCATCCTTTTATTTCTATATTTTGTGGAAAATGATTATCTACTGTATTTTGTAATTTTTGATAATTGTTATAAATACGTTTTTTTAAAGAAGAAGAACTAACACCATCTCCATATGGAAAATATACCACTGTCACACCATGTTCTTCCAAATAATCATATTTTCCAGTCCAATCATCACCTACAACAAATATATCAAAATTTAATTTTTTGACCTTATCTGAGTGATCCAATGATTTCTGAGGAATTACAATATCTGGATATTTTAAAGCTTTTACAAGAGCAATTCTTTCTTCAAATGGGATAATCGGTTGAGATTTATATGAAGCCACTAGCTCATCTGTATTCACACCAACAATAAGAATATCACCTAAAGCTCTAGCATACTCAATCATCTTTAAATGATTAGCGTGAAGCATATCAAATGTGCCAGAAGTATACACAACAATCTTATTTTTAATCATTTTTCTTTTCCCTTAACTTATTAGATATTTCTTTCATTTTTTCAATTAAGAAATCAATGTCTTGCATGAACAAGTTCCCAACATGGGAAACTCGTAAAAGTTTATCTTTTAAATCACCACCACATGGATTTACAAAAATACGATATTTATTTTGTAGTTCGATAAAAACATCATAAGCACTAATATCAGTAAATATGACAGGTGTTAACATATTTGATAATTTATAAGTATCAGGTATCTGAAAACCTAATTGAATTATCTTTTCTCTAAAATAAAAACATCTATCTTCAATTCGTTTTAACCAGTTTTCTTTTCCTGTACTAGATATTAATTTTAACATTTCCCTAAGTTCATACATGATATACACTGCAGGGGTATAAGGAGTTTGACCCCTTGTGATATTGGAAAGATAATCTTTAAAATTAAAATAAGATGAACCCAAAATATTGTTTGACAGTACTTTCTCTTTCATCCTCTTGCTAAAAGCAACAAAAGATAAGCCAGGAGATAAAGATAAACCTTTTTGTGATGAAAATATTGTAACATCTATACCATATTTATCCATTTCATAGTTATCAGCTAAAAAAGTACTTATCGCATCTACAATGAAATACATTTGATTTTTTTTGCAAAAATCAGCTAACATATTAATATCATAAAGTTGACCTGTAGAAGTTTCATGTAAATTGACAATTAATGATGTATATCCTCTTTTTTCATATGGCATCAGATGATTTTTAGTCAATTGTTCATTCCATTTTAAATTTATGCTATCAAAAGGTATATTATGCCAAGCCAATAATTGGCAAAAGCGCTGACCAAAACTACCACCATTTATAACCAACACTTTATCTGTTTGAGATAAACAGTTTTCAATAGATGCTTCCATTGCTGCTGTTCCTGATGCTGTTAGATAAATTATGTTATTGTTATACTCGGTTCCTAATAAGTCAGCCAACAACTGCATACAATTTCTTACCATACTTCCATATTCTTCTGTTCTAAAATATGGAAATCCATTTTGGTATACCGCCATTGTTTCTGGGAATGCTTCTACAGGGCCAACTGTAAATAATTTCATTTTCACCTCACAATTAAAAAATTTATTTTTTTTCATTGTATGAACATAAATTTTCTAAATCATTAGTATTCAATTCAGAAAACGATAAATGGGAATTATATATTTCTGGAACATAATAATCCCCATAATAATCATACAGAATTTTTTTATACTTATTTGGAACAAAAAAATTATGTCCTTCAAAATTAAGTTCAATCAATGGGAAAATATCATTAATATCAAAGACAATTGGTTTTGAATTAATTGTTTCAGTGCCTAAAAAAATATTTTTACATTTTTGATGCGAAATAAGTTTTTTTTGCTCTTCATTCATTTCGTTTTCTACATTAACAAATCCTTTTAAAGATAATTCATTTTTTTTATATGACTTAATTTTGTTTGAATAAATGATAGAAATAATTTCTTTTGCTTTTTCACTTGTTATACCATCATTTAAGTAATAATAAGGAAAGATATCATTTGCAAAATATAATTTATCCTGTTTTTCCCAATTAAAAAAAGCAATCCATTCTCTTTCGGTTTGTGGAACAAATTTTTTATGTAAACATTTTCCAATGTGGGATGGTATTTTTTTAAAAATAAAGTTTTTTTCTTCTTTTTGAATAACCTCTTGAAATTTTATATAATCATCATACAGCATTGCTACATCAACATCATCATCCCAAGGAATAAAACCTTTATGACGAACAGAACCTAACAATGTACCAAAATCTAACCAATAAGAAATGTTATGCTTTCTACAAATTGCATCTATTTCTATTAAAATATCTAGATTTAAGAGTTGAACAGTTCTAAAAAGCCCTTTAGCTGGAGGCAATTTTGTAATATCAGTTGTGCTTTTAATTAAATTTTCAATATAATTAATTTTTTCATTTAACTCTTTTATTTCATAACATAAATTTTTTAATTCCATTTTTTTATTTTTTAGATATTTTTTTCTAAAATGATGTCTATTTTTTTTCTTAAAAATAAAACAAGAAATTAAATTAACGAATATTTTTTTCATTACTGACTAACCCTTATATTTAAACAATGAATTCCACATAAATAAATTTTTAATAGCTTTATATGGTTTATCTTCAAGAATCCAATCTACAACAGTCACTCTAGACGGATATAAATCTGAAATACGCTGTGCAACTTTCAACGTTCTATTTTTATCATAGGTTCCAAAACCATTTTGTAAAATAAAAAAATGAACGTCTGGAGGGGTCATTTCCAAATAATTTGGCAAACTTATTTCTAAAGATTCATAATCTTCACAACTTAAAATAACAATAGCCGTTTTTGATAAGATATTATTCACAAATTCTCCTACTACAATTTAATTTTAATTAATGCTGGTCTATGGTCAAAGTTTTTACTCACTTGAATACCTAATAATTGAATACAAAAAATATCTTTTTTTGTATTTATAGAGAAAAAAAAGCGTCTTATAGTTTTCAATCTAAAATATCTTTTGTACTTATAAAAAATAAGCCAAACCAATTTACCAGTTGAAATTCGTTTTAAAAATTCATGCTCTTTTTTCTCAAAAAACTTATTTGTTTGAACAATACTCTGCGGCAAACCATTTACCCAATTTAAAAGTATATTTTTAACTCTTTTCAAATGATTAATGCCGCCCCTCATATCTATGATAATATGCATATAAGCTATTTCTCTTTTAATCAAAAAAGCCCACACATCATCTGTAATATTTGATTGTGTTTTTAACCACTTATGAATCTCCATTGAACGATTATAAGGTATCATTGCATCTTTTAAATCAAGAGATTCATTTAAATTAAACTTCCTATATGTATACAAAATATCTGAAATAAAAGAAATTCTCTGAGAAAGTATTAGAGTTTGAACTTGAAATAAATTATCTTGCCAAGCTGCTCCAGGGATTTCATTCATAAAAATTTTATGCTCTTTTATTAAATCTTTTTTGTAGATACAAGACCAAATACTCGGGTGAAAATATAAAAGAGTTGGTATTTCATTTATAGAACAAGGAAATTTCGCATTTTTTAATTTTTTTTCCATCTGTGAAGAAATTTTTTGATTGTTTTCAATAAACCAACTGAAAAAATTACATTTTATTATATCTGCATTTATTCGCTTAGCTTCCACATATAATTTTTCATACATATTAGGTTCAATAAAATCATCCGATTCCACAATACCAATATATTCACCAGTTGCAACTTTTAACCCATGATTAACAGCTTTTCCATACCCACCATTTTCTTGATGAATTGCAATTATACGTGAATCTTTTTTTACATATTCATCCACGATAGCTGGACAATTATCTTTTGAACCATCATCTACGAGAATGATTTCGATTTCTTTAAGTGTCTGTGCTAAAATACTATCCACACATTGATGGATATATTTTTCTACTCCATAAATTGGTACAATAATTGATACTTTTGGTTGACTCATCTTACACTCTCCTGACCTCATCAAAAAGTTCTAAAGCTCGATTAATTGCTTTATCCATATCATAATATTTGTAATCACCCAACCGACCGAGGAAATAGACATTTTTTAGCTCTTTTGCTTTGTTTAAATATTGCGTATATAATTCAGCGCTTTTTTCATTTGGAATTGGGTAATAACGTTCGTTTTTTCCACGTTCAAAAAATTCAGAATATTCTTTTGCTATCACCGTCTTAGGTGATTTGTTATCAAGGTAATATTTATATTCATGAATACGTGTGAAATCATAATTACATGGATAATTCACGCAGGCATTTGATTGATAATATTCTTTATCATATTCTTCAAACTTAAAATGAACACTTCGATAAGGTAACTCACCAAATTCATAGTTAAAAAATTCATCAATCGGCCCTGTGTAAAAAACCCTATCAAATTGTTCTGATACATCTTCATAACGTGTGTTTAACCGAAGTTCAATATTTGGATGATTTATCATATTTTTAACAAGCTCAGTGTATCCATTCAAAGGAATACCTTGATATTTATCTTGAAAATATCGTGGATCACAACTCAAATAAACAGGAACTCTTGCCGTTACGGCTCCATCAACTTCATTGGGTGAAACACCCCATTGTTTTGTGGTATAGTGTAAAAAAACTTTTTCATATACATAATTGGCAAGAAATTTTAAATCTTCATCTTCTTGTTTTTGAAACTCTAAAATAGGTACTTTTTTATTATATTCAAAACGGGATAATAATTTTTCTTCCATCCTTTGTGCAAGCGTATGGGGAAACACATCATAAAGCGTTCTAAAATTAAAGGGAATATTCGTTTCAACCCCATCTATCAAAGCAATCACTTTATGCATATATGTATTAAATTTTGAAAATCGTGTTACAAATTGCCAAACATTTTCTAAATTCGTATGAAAAATATGAGATCCATATTTATGAATCATAATCCCATTTTTATCTTCATAATCAAAAGCATTCCCTGCAATATGAGCCTTAGCATCAATAATTACAACTTTTTGATTTAATTCTTCAGCAATTTTTCTTGCCATAGTGGCTCCTGAAAAACCACACCCTACGACTAAATTTGTTGTCATTCTTACCCCTTTTTCACCTCGACCCATTTTGGCGTTCAAAATTAAAAATGGTGCGAGAAGTTACACCGACTGTTTTGGCAATTTGAGATTTCGAAACACCGTTTTTAAGCGATTGAAAAATAAAATCTTTATGCACCTCGCACAGAGATGGCTTTTTATTCTTCGAGCCTATGTGCCGACCAACTTTTTCACCATTTTCTCTCTTTTTTTGAATTGTGTTTTTTATTACAAACGAGTGACACATTTTTTTGATATCTATGGCAATTTCCATTCCTTTTATAAGGGTTTCACTCTTTTCCCCTTCAAAAAACTCATATCCCTCTGTAACACAAACAATATTCAACCCTTGTTTTGTAAACGCTTTTAAAACAGATTTTATCTCCTCAAGTGAAGAACCTAAATCAAACACATTCGAAACAAAAAATATACTTCCCTCCCCTCTCTTTTGCCCTGATGAAAGAAATCTCCTTTTATCCGTATAACAAATTTGAATATCATCTTGTTGAAAATTATATTTTTTCAATAAGTTGTTTTTTTCTTCTAAAGACAATTTTTTCAAACCGTTATCAAAATAAACCTTTTTCATCTTTTCTTTTCAATTTTTAAAAGTGTGTAATTTTAAGGGTCATTAAATTTGCTTATAACATACCTATTTATACATTGCAAGGTGTTTAAAAAAAAGATTTGTAATTCATTGGATTATTTCAAGATACTTTTTTTGAATAAAGGTAGAAAAGTGTGTAAAAAAAACGACCCTTAAATTTACACGGTTTTAAATTAAGATAACTATTTGATATAACGAAAAAAATCCCCCATTTTTACATGAGAGATTTTTTTATTTTTTAATACAATTAATTGTTATTATTGAAAGCTGTTCAACGTTTTTTTATCAGCCTTTAACATAACTTCAACAACACCAGAAGAAACCTCAACTGATCCTTGTGTATACGTTTTTTCATAAGGAGATGAAACATCAAAACCAAACTTGTCTAACAAATTAAATTTTGTACATGAACTCTTAACATCACAATCAAGCGTCTTCATCCCAAATGTGATAACAACTTTTTTAAGTGGCGTTGAATTTTCCGTTCCATCTTCATTCATAAATGAAACTTGCTCTGTTTGAATAGAATGAATCCCTTTGGGAAGAGCAATACGCAATTCTCTCGCACTGATATTTTTTTCTTTTGTTTTTGCCACTGTCAAAACTTTTGAAATTGCTTGAGAAAGCTGTGTTTCCCACCAACGTTCTTTGGCGTAATCGTACGTTACCAAACCAGCAACAGACACAATCGCCAAAACCATTAAAACCCCCAACATTTCAACCATCGAACGACCTGATTGTTGTTTTTTCATATTCAATCCCCTTTTTTATTCTTCAATTATATATGCGTGTGGATAAAAAGAATCCTTCGGCTCTTGTGGTTTTGACCGTCTACCACAAGAACAAAGCATTGCCACAACACCCATCACACAACAAAAAATCAAAATAGTACGCATATTTTACTCCTATTTTTACATCTTATCAGGTACTTTTAACCCTAAAACATCAGCCATTTTAAGCGCAACCGTTAATGCATATTTTGTCAACGCTAAACGAGATTTTTGAACACTTTCTTCAGCATCCTTGATGGGGCAATCATGATAGAATAAGTTAAAATCTTGCGCCAATTTGAACAAATAATCACATACAACATGTGGTGCATTGTTGTCATAAGCTGTTTGAATACTATCCGGCATTGCATACAAGCGCAAAAGCAATTGTCTTTCAGCTGGATGAGAAATTGTTGGCACATCTGTTGCTAACAAATCAAGCGACTCGCCCGATTTTTCAAGCAAAGATTTCATCCGAACCATTGCATACAATAAATATGGCCCTGTTTTTCCCTCAGTGCTTGTGAGCTTGTCTTCATCAAAGACGTAATTCTTCATCCGTTCATTCATCAAGTCAGCAAATTTAAGCGCTGAAACACCCACGATTTTTGAAATTTCGGATTTCTCTTCCTCCGTCAAATCACGCCCCATTTCGCCACTGTTCATCTTTTTAAGCGCTGCATTTACAGATAAATCAATTAACATGCGAAGCGTCATTACACCACCATCCCTTGTTTTAAATGGCTTATTATCCTTCCCATTAATTGTACCAAATCCAAGGTGTTTGACTGTTGTATTTTCAAGCAAACCAATCTTTTCAGCAGCATTAAAAACTTGTTCAAAATGCAAAGCTTGACGCGCATCTACAACGTATAAAATTTCTTCAGCGCCAAATTCTTCAACCCTCTCTTCAATGGTGGCTAAATCTGTGGCTGCATACATCACTGCCCCATCGGAGTTCACAGCAATTAACGGTGGTAAATCGTTGCCACTTTTTGATTTACCAACTTCCATAATTTCTGCCCCAGCATCTTTGAACAAAACACCTTCTTGTCTTAACCGTTCTAACATGAGAAGTAAACGATTGTGAACATCTCTTTCCCCACGCCACAATTCAAATGAAACACCTAACTCATCATACATTTGACGAATGGAACCCACAGATAATTCAACAAATTTATTCAAAAGCGCAAGCAATCCCTTTTCTTTATTTTGCAAACGCCGTGTGAAGTCTTTTGCCTTTGTTAAATAGGCTGGATCTTGCTTTGATTTTTGTGACGCAATTGGATACATCACTTCTAAATCATGGCCTGTGAATGGTGCTTGAGATGGATATTCCCCTTCATATGCAGGGTTGAAATAAACACTTTCAGGTTCCCTTTCGGATAACTCTGCCATCAAAAGGCCCATTGGTAAACCCCAGTCACCCAAATGAACATCTCCAATAACTTTGTTCCCAACGAACTTATGCAAACGTTTAATCGCTTCCCCAATAATAGCTGGTCTTAAATGTCCCACATGAAGTGCTTTTGCAATATTTGGACCACCGTAGTCAAACACAACCGTTTTGCTTTGAGAAGGATTTTCATATCCAGATTTTTCACTTGATAAAATTGAATAAGCAACTTCAGATAACGCTTCATTTGAAATCGTCATGTTAATAAACCCTGGCCCATCAACACTTACCTTTTCAAAAAAGGAATCCTCTTTTAAAAATGCAACAATTTTTTCAGCCAACGCTCTTGGATTTTGTTTCAGCACTTTAGCAAGAGGTAATGCCCCATTAGATTGATAATCACTAATATCTGGTCGATCAGATAAACGCACAAGTAAAGTTGCATCCCTAAAACCAGCGTTTTCAAAAGCTGATTGTACTTTTTGTTTAACAAGTGAGGTTAAATTCATTTTGTTTTTCCTTTTATATTCGAATACTAAATTTCTTCGAAGTATACTAAATCTTTTCAAAAAGTGCAAGATTATTTTAAGCTGACAAGCTCGTGGAAAAAGTAAAAAAAAAGAGGAAGGAGAACGACCCGATAGATTAAAAATGGGCTGCTTTCTTCCGAACCTGACCCGCTGTTTTTAGCTTTCGTCCGTTTCCTTCCTTTTTTATAATATGGTTTCTTTATATTATTTTCAAGACCTAAAAATATTTTTTTAACAACTTATTGAAATTTAGTTGTTTTTAATTTTAATTTAAAGTATACTAAAAAAGGTTACAAATAATTAGAGTGAGATTTATATGAAAAAACAGCAATCTGGTCGATCAATGATTGAAATGTTAGGCGTTCTTGCTATTATCGGCGTTCTCTCCATTGGAGGTATTATAGGGTACACCACAGCTATGAACAACTATCAAGCTGACCAAATTATTGATGCTTCTAATAAATACTCCTTCCATGTATTTGAGTTATGTCAAAAAATATATAACAATAAAACAACAGGATTACAGGCTATTAAATTTTGCTCCCCTGCTACACCTGGGATGCAAACGTTTAAAGATTCTAAAATTGCAGCCATCCCTTTTGGTATTTATAAACAAGGTATTTCTTTTTCAAAAATAAAAGAACCAACACCTAATGTTTTTGAGGTCTATATTGAACATAAATTAAAATCAAAAGATGTTTGTGAAGCAATCAAATCTCTAACTCATCAAAAAAGTGGCTGCATTGAAGACGAAGCGCCTTATGTTTTAACCATTCCTTTTAAGCAAAATTAATTTTTTTAAATTAAAGTAAGAGGATAAACTTCTTCAACGGTATAGTACTTCCCTTCCCCATTTTCTCTTGCATGGCTTGCAAACAAGGAAAATGAATCCACTAAAAATTCCTTACTGTGGAATAAATTATTCATGGCAATATAGCGAAAAACCTCATCAATTGTTGTCCCTTGCAATTTCGCCAAACTCACATGGGGAACAAATTTAAATCTATCTGCATCCCCAGCGCCAGCTTTTTTAACAGCTAAGTCAATTTTTTGTTGAAGTTCAGCAATAATTCTGGGTTCACTAACCCCTGTCCAAATGTGGTGAGGAATATTTTTTGAAGCAAAATAATTAATCTCTTTAAAAGACATATAAAACGCCGGAAATCTAATATATCTTAGTTCTTTCAGAACCTCTTCAGCAACGGGTTCTTCAACATCACCAACAAATCTTAAATTCAAATTTAATTTATCCTTTGGATGCCAAATCGCACCTTCTAACCCACCTCGCAAAGCATAAATTTCATCTTTGATTTCTTCTGGCAAATCTAACCCAACGAATAGGCGTATCATAAAAAAACTCCTTTGCAAATTAATTTAATTTAGTGTATAATAAAAAAAAACAAAAAGGAAGTAAAAATGACAAAATTAACAGTTTTAGAAATCCCTCATCCTGTTTTGTACGAAAAAGCACAACCCGTTGAGGAAGTAACCACAGAAATTCAAACTCTTTTGAGCGATATGCTTGAAACAATGTATAAAACAAACGGTGTCGGCCTTGCAGGCAATCAAGTCGGCGTTTTAAAAAGAGTTGTTGTTATTGATTGCGCCTCAAAAGAGGAAAAACCAGATCCAATTAAAATGGTTAACCCAAGAATTATTGAAAAATCTGAGGAGATGATTTGTCATAACGAAGGCTGTTTATCCATTCCTCGTGAATATGCTGATGTTGTGCGACATGAAACGGTCACCGTTGAATATTTGGATGAAAATGGCACATTAAAACAACGAAAAGCTGACGGCTTGCTGGCTATTGCTATCCAACACGAACTTGACCATTTAGAAGGGATTTTATTTATTGACCATCTTTCTCCACTTAAAAGAAAAATGCTTTTAAAGCACTTAGAGAAAAGGCGCAAAAAACAAGCTCGTTTAGAAGAAGAAAACCAATAGAAAGGGACAATATGAAAGTAATATTTATGGGAACACCTGATTTTTCCGTTCCTGTGTTAGAAGCATTAGCAACACACCATGACGTCATTTGTGTTTACACCCAACCACCTCGCCCAGCTGGCAGAGGGAACAAACTTGTTTCATCCCCTGTTCAACAAGCTGCTGAACGATTAAACATCCCCGTTCGCACCCCTGTTTCTCTCAGAAAAGGGAATGCCACTCAAGAATTTCAAGATCTTCAAGCTGATGTTGCCATTGTTTGCGCCTATGGACTTATTCTGCCTCAAGGGGTTTTAGATGCCCCTAAAATGGGTTGCATTAACGTTCATGCCTCTCTTCTTCCCAGATGGCGTGGCGCAGCTCCCATTCAACGAGCTATTGAAGCTGGCGACACACAAAGTGGTGTAACCATTATGCAAATGGATGCAGGCCTTGATACAGGTGATATGCTTTTAAAAGGAGTTGTCCCCATTGATGAAAACACAACAGCACAAGTTTTGCATGACGCTTTGTCAAAACAAGGAGCTGAACTCATTATAAAAGTATTGGAAAATATGCCTGAACCAATTAAACAACCAGAAACAGGCATTACATATGCCGAAAAAATTCAAAAAACAGAAGCTTTAATTGATTGGTCACTTCCAGCACAACAAATTAAAAATAAAATTATGGCATTCAATCCCTATCCTGCTGCCTATTTTATGTTAAATGGGGAACGAATCAAAGTTTTTAATGCTCAAGTTGAAGAGATAGAAATAAATGCTGCTGCTGGGGAGGTTTTAGACAACACCCTGCTTATTGCTTGTGGGAATAACACAGCGTTACGTCTAACTCAATTACAACGAGAAGGCAAAAAAAGAATGTCTGCCAGCGACCTATTAAAAGGTTTTGAGCTTAAGAAAGGAAGCACTATTTGAGGTATAAACTTGTCATAGAATACGATGGCACTTCTTTTTGTGGGTGGCAAAGACAACAATCACGTCTTTCCATTCAACAACTCATTGAAGAAGCATTAAAAATAGTTCTAAAAGAAGAAATCACCCTTTTTGGCAGTGGAAGAACAGATGCAGGCGTTCACGCCCTTTGTCAAGTGGCACATTTTGATACAATCACTGAAGTTAACCCTTATAAGTTAAGAGAATCTCTAAATGCCCTTGTCAGGCCCCATCCTGTTTCTATTAAATTAGTTGAACAAGTATCTGATGATTTTCATGCACGGTTTGGAGCGAAAAAAAGAACATATATTTATCGGATACTCAATACCCCTTATCCTCCTAGTTTAGAAAAAAATCGTGTTTGGTGGTATAGACATCCCCTTGATGTTGAGATGATGAATAATGCTGCTCAACTCCTTATTGGGAAACATGATTTTTCAACATTTAGAGCATCTGAATGCCAAGCAAAATCCCCTATTAAAACGCTTGATTTTATATCACTTGAAAAACAAGGGGATGAGATTGTCATGACAATAACGGCAAAATCATTTTTACACCACCAAGTTCGCAACATTATTGGGACTCTCACACTGGTGGGCTCTCAAAAATGGACCATTGATGATTTTAAAAAAGCATTTAACTCTTGTGACAGAAAAGCTGGCGGACCCACAGCACCTGCTGAAGGGTTGTATTTTTTTAATATTGAATATTAAAATTTTATTCCACTTGCTTTAAATTATATTGATTTTAAAGTTTAAAATTCATATATTGTCAAGTATGAGTATTTTTATTTGGCCTTTATCATTTTTATTTCTTTTGCTACCATTTATTGTGTATTTTACACTTCCACCAGTGAAAGAAAGTTCGAATTTATACGCCCTTAAAATTCCTTTTTTTAAGAGGATAAAATCTTTTGAGCAAATATCAAGTAAAGAAACACATTCAAAAAGCAGCCGATTTTTTTTGATTTTAATGTGGCTCTTTTTTACCACAGCAGTTGCCAGACCTGTTTGGTATCCAAGCGTCAGCGATACTCCCTTACAAGCGAGGAATATTGTACTCTCATTAGACGTATCAGAATCCATGAGTGCACAAGATTTTCAATTAGGAACAGCTGATGTTACCAGATTAACAGCTGTTAAAAAAGTGGTTACAGATTTTTTAAACAAACGTGAAAATGATAATATTGGTTTTGTTTTGTTTGGAAACGAGGCTTACACATATGCGCCTCTTTCATTTGACAAAACAACACTTAAATCTTTATTAGATGAAATTGGAATCGGTATTGCAGGGAATATGACAGCCCTCGGAGATGGCCTTGCATTAGCCGTTCAAACAGCGCTTAAAGTTCCTGCTAAAAGCCAAATCGTCATATTATTATCAGATGGTTATGCAAATACAGGGGTTGTATCCGTCCCCCAAGCAATCGATCTTGCTAAACGCAATAATGTGAAAGTTTACACCATTGGTATTGGCTCACCTGAAGAAGTGGTTCAAAATTTTTATGGTCTAAAAATTCCAACACAATCAACTTTAGATGAAAAAACACTTCAAGCAATTGCAACGCAAACAGGTGGACAATACTTTTTAGCAAAAACAACAAACAATTTGCAAAACATATATAAAGTTATTGATAATCTAGAGCAAGAAGAAATAAATTTGCAATCTTTTAAACCAAGAAAAGAACTCTTTTTCATTCCTTTATTTTTAGGAGTTATTTGCTTATTCATCATTCTGATGAAACGGAGGTTTTTATGATTTTTATACGACCTTGGTTTTTATTATTACTTTTAGTTATTCCTCTTTTTTTTCATTTAAAAAAAAGAAGTTTGAACAATAACCCATGGAAAAAAATCATCAATCCTGAATTTTTACCTTTTTTAATAATAAAGCAAAATAAAACAAAGAAAGGGAATCTTTTTTTTATATGGATATCTTTATTATGGGCTATTTTAAGTATTGCTCTTGCAGGACCTGCTTTTGAAAAAGCACCAACAAGCGTCAACAAAAACGAACAAGGAACCGTTTTAATCGTTGATTTAAATAGTGTAAACCCAACAACTCTTACCCAACTTAAAATCAAACTGTCTGAAACAGTCAAACAATTAAAAGCCGAACGCATTGGATTAGTTCTTTATGATGAAAAAGGGTATATTGCTCTTCCAATGACAGAAGATAAACAAATTATTCAAGAAATGATTCCTATTTTAGACCCATCTGTTTTGCCTGCCATGGGAAATAAAACGCATGAAGGATTTAAAACAGCTATTAACCTTTTAAAAAATAACAATCTTGAAACAGGGAGAATCTTATTCTTCACAGGAGGCATTCCTTCTGAAAAAGAAACACTTTCACTGTTAAAAGATTATAAGTATTCAATTGGCATCCTTGGTTTAGGAAATGGGGAAAAAACACCTCTTCTTCTACCAAACGGTCAATTTAGAAGAGATAATCAAGGAAACATTATTTTAAATCAGCTCAATCAAAAAGCTCTTTCTAAACTAGGGGCTTTAGAACTTTGGCAACCCACACATTCAGATATTGAATCCTTAATCAAAAAAACAAACCCATCACAAAATCCTTCTCTTTTTACAAAAACACAAGATTTACTTTTCACTGTTGACACCTATAAAGATGTGGGGATTTACTTGCTTCTTTTATTAATGCCTTTTGTTGCCTTATTTTATCGAAAAGGATTTTTTATCTTAATTTTTCTTTTGTGTTCAACTGTATCAGAAGCTTCTTTATGGCTTAGAGATGATCAAATTTTATACAATTCAAATGAAAAAGCCGTTCAAGCATATAAAAACAAGGATTATTTATCTGCGCTAGCTGGCTTTAAAAACGACACATCTGATATGGGACTTTATAATCAAGGAAATGCGACAGCTTATATGGGAAGATACCAAGAAGCTATTGATTTGTATAAGCAAGCGCTCCAAAAAAATCCCAATCACAAAGAGGCTCGTTTTAATAAAGAATATTTAGAAAGTATGATGAAGAACAATCAATCTTCTTCTCAACAAAATCAAAAAAACAATTCTCAAAACCAATCAAATACAGGGGAAAATAACACTCAAACAAGTGAACAAAATTCAAATAGTTCACAAGAAAAAGATTCAAAAAACACAGATAACTCAGAACAAAATAATGATGAAAAAAATACGCCTTCCTCTCAAGATAATGAAAGTGGCAAAAATCAGGAAACAAAAAACAACTCAAACTCAAGCGCATCAGAAGAAAACAAATCTCCCTCGGCCCCTTTAAATTCTGATACATCTAACACAGATAAAAATGAACAAATTTATCCTCCAGAAAAAGAAGAGAATACACCTTTAAAAGAAGAAGAAAAAACCACACCTCAAGAAAAACAAAATGAAAAAAATGAAAATAGTAATGAAGGAACTTATCTTGAAGAAAGTCAGAATGAAAACCCAATTGACCAAACTTCGCAAGAAATTTTTAATCGCTTAAAAAAAGATCCTTCCAGATTATTAAGATACCGTTTATATGAACAAAACAGGAGAATCCCTTAATGTTTAATATACTTAAAACAACTTTTTGTTTTAGTCTTTGTTTATATGCAACCACTGTTTTTTCAAAGACTGAAATGTATTTATCTAAAAATGAAATTGCTTTTGGTGAAACAACAAATCTTATTTTCGAATCTGATGAAGAATTGAAAACCCAACCGAATTTTGAACTTATTGAAAAAGAGTTTAAAATTTTAGGGAAAAGCCAATCAAGTAATGTCAGTGTTATAAATGGGGTTATGAGTAAAAAAAATAAAATTGCTTATACGCTCTATCCTTATCAAAAAGGTGAATTTAAAATTGGTCCTATCGAACTTGAGGGCCAAAAATTTGAAGCACTTCTGCTCAAAGTTGTTGACACCCCCACTCAACAAACAAATGAAGCAAAACCCTTGGAAATTAAATTTGAATCAACTGTATATCCTTCACAAATTTACGAAGGACAAGTCGCTTTATATACCACAAAAATAACGGATGAAAATACACTTTATGATGCCAATTTAAAAACACCTTTTTCAAATTATTTAACATTCACACCTTTGGAATCAGACAAAATCTATCAAACAAATAAGGATGGTAAAAACTACAGAGTTTTTGAACGCTTTTTTATTATTACGCCTCAACATAATGGATCTTTTCATATTCCACCAGCGCAATTATCTGGTTTAGTTCCAGATTTAACAAAACAGACACGCCCTGATATTATGGGGGACTTTTTTAATTTTCCATTTGATTTTAATTTAAATTCAAAAAGAATGAAGCCTGTCTATTTTAACTCCAATGAAAATAGCATCGAGATTTTACCTAAGCCTACTCATTGGCAAGGATGGTGGTTCCCAAGTAATAAAGCTGAAATATCAGAAGACTACGTTATCCCTGACACAGTTTATGTTGGAGATGTCATCGAAAGAAGAGTTACACTAACAGCTGCAAATATTGAAAATGCTAAACTCCCTTTGCTCGAACATCCTAAAGAAGAAAATTTATCCATCTTTGCTAATCAAGAAGAACGTTTTAGCGAATTTAAAAATAATGAACTTTTAAGCACAGAAAACAGGACATTTGTATTATCATTTCAAAAAGAAGGGAAACAAATCATCCCTGCCATTAACATCAAATACTTTAACACACTTACAAAAAGTGAAGAAATTTTGACCCTCCCTGAAAAAGAAATCAATGTTCTTGCTCCGTTAAAAACTTCATACGCAGCTCCAACAGAGCAAACCCCTCCACCTTCTTCTCCACCACCACCTGTTTTAGATAAAAATACAAGTTCAAAATCCTTTTCACAAACAAGCCTTTTAAGCTTTATTGGTGTTTTTTCTCTTTTAAGTATTGGTGGTCTTTTTTTTGCACTTAAAAAGAAAAAAAAGAGGATTAAAACATCCATTTTAGAAGAAATTAAAAAACCATCAAGAAAGAAAAAAAGGAAAAAGCCACTTCCTGATTTATATCTTGATTAAAAAATTTAAAAAAGTACTTGACTTTTCAATTAAAATAATGTAAAAAGTTTTAACAGTTTTATTTTTAGTAGGAAAGGATTAGTACAATGGCAAAAAGATGCCTCGTTTCAGGAAAAGGTGTTCAAACGGGTAACAATGTCAGTAAATCAAACCGCAAAACGCGTCGTCGCTTTTTGCCAAATTTACAAAGCGTTGCTATTTATAGTGAAATTTTAGAACAACAAATCACTCTCAAACTCACAACACAAGGTTTGAGAACAATTGAAAAAAATGGTGGTTTAGATTTATACTTATTGAACACACCAGTTTCTAAATTATCAGAAGAATCAAAAAAATTACGTGAACGCATTGAAGGTGCAAAAGCAAAAAAAGCTGCAAATGCTGCTTAATTTTTGATTATAAGAATTGCAAAAAGACGTTGATATTTTCAACGTCTTTTTTTATTATCAAAAAAGTAAACAGGTCTAAAACAAAGGACAAAAAATGAGAAAAAACAAATTAAATTCAAAAAATAATACCCCTAAATCCAAATTAAAACTCCTATTAAAAAAAATCTTTTATATATGTTCAGTTTTATTCCTATTAAGCATTATCGGTATCACCTCAACAGTTATCTACGAAACAATTTCAAACTGGAAATTTCAAAAACTCCCCTATTATCTTTTAACTTTTTTAAGCTCAATCTGCCTCATCGCCATAACAGCTTTGATTGCACTCGCACTCAAACATAAAAAATTATTTTTTATATGTTTAATCAGTATTCCCATCATTCTTATTACTACAATCACAATCAACAAAGTGAATCAGCAAAAACACGTTTTGGGACATAGTTGTTTTGACCCAACACTACACTCTATTTCTGACAAACCCATCATTTACCTTTATCCAACTGAAAAAACAAAAATCACAGTTACAGTTGGCAATCCTCAAAATCTAACACATACTTATCCAAAATACGAAACAGGTTGGACAGTTACAGCCGAACCAAACGGCAACTTAACCGACCCAAAAACAAATAAGCACTATTACGCTCTTTATTGGGAAGGAAAAAACACCATTGAACCTAACTTAAAAGAAGGTTTTGTTGTAAAAGGGAAAGATACAATTCCTTTCTTGGAAGAAAAACTCGCTCAATTAGGTCTAAACGAACGAGAAGCTAATGAGTTCATCATTTACTGGCTCCCCAAACTTGAATCCAGTCCTTACAACTTCATCAGATTCCAAACATTGGAAGAGCAAAATCAAAATATGCCATTAGAAGTTACACCACAACCAGACACTCTCATTCGTGTGATGATGGAGTTTAAAAATCTTGTTACACCGATTATTGTAACAGAACAGGTTTTACCTCCAACACCTAAACGAACAGGATTTACTCTTGTCGAATGGGGTGGCACAGATGTAACAGATACCATCTTAAAGTAATTAAAAAAAAGCCATCATAAAAGATGGCTTTTTTTAATAGGTTATTTCTCACCCAGCTGTTTTAAAATGTACTTATAATGGTCGTGCAATTTTTTAAACATTTTTTCAGCTTCTTTATCCCCGTGATTCGTATCTGGATGATATTTTTTTGCCAATTTCTTATATTGTTTTTTCACTTCAGATAATTTCAATGGAAAAGAAACCTCCAAAAAAGAAGCAGCCTCAGCCAATCGAGAATGGACCGGAACTTCCTTAACCGGAGGATTATGGCGACCATCCATACCTAGACCCAAATCTTCAAAAACACCGAACTTGTCTTTTACTTGACCTGTTCCATACGTTTTAAACTGACCCAAACGCCAAGTGGGGCGTTGCCATGTTGTATCATTTTGAATATGTTGTTCAATTTCTTCACTTGAAAGCCCTTGATAAAAATTCCAATTTTTATTGTATTCTTTCACATGATTTAAACAAAACCAATAATAATCATTCAACAAGCGATTCTTCGGCGCTTTAAAAGATCCACACTCTTCACAACCCGGAAAATCACATTTTCTTTCCATTTTTTCACTTTTTTTTATCATTTTTCACTCTTTTTTATATTTTTATGCAGTTTTCTATTGAAATTTTCAACCTGAACGTGCATATTGTTATACAGGAATGACAAAAGTTATTCGTTTTAGCAGTTATTATATCACATTTATTCAAAATACAAAAGGAGAACAAAGATGCTCGTCTGCAAAAATGTTATTGTTAATGGTAGAAGAACAAGCATGCGATTAGATAGAGAAACATGGACTTCACTCACAGACATTTGTTTAAGAGAAAAAATCACAATACACGAACTTTGTTCTAAAATCGACTTAATACGGGATAAATCAGGATTATCCTCAGCAACAAGACTATTTGCGCTCACATATTTTAGATTTATTTTAAGCAAATACGAAAATGAAAAATTTCCATTTTCTCAAGACTTCAATCCTGAAAAAATATTAAACGTAAAACAATAATTAAAACAACAACTTAAAGAAAGTGCCTTTGGCACTTTTTTTCTTTTTCAGTTTTTTTAAAAAAATGCGTATTTTTTTGTGGAAACCAGCTTTAATTTTAGATATAATAACCTTACAGGTTTGTTTTTTTAAGGCTATAACATGAAAAATTGGAAAAGAACTCTTACAATTGGTTTAATTTGGGGATATATTTTATTCGGTTGGTATTTGAATAACTTCTTCAAAACAAACTGGAATTTTCATATATTCTCCCTCTCAAACTGGGAATTTATTGTTGATGAATTTAGAAAAGGCTGGGGAATTTCTAGCACAGGTGATTGGGTTTTTGTTAGTATAATCCTGTTTATGTTCCCATTTTATATTTTCACATGGCGTTGTGCCTTAAACGTTAAGTGGACTGACCTTATTCAAAGAACCGTTAATAAAATTATTTTTTTCTTCACCGGCTCAAAAACAGTTTTAAATCGTCCTGTCAAACTTGATTTAAACAAAAATTCATCAAAAACGACAAGACCTAAAGCTCTTGACAGTGGCCTTATTCGTCCAATTGCAAAAGATACTGAATTAAAAGTCCCTGTTGATGAAATGGGTGAAGCTCCAAAGCAAAATTCATATTCTGGAATGGGCAGAATGTCAACCTCTACTCAAAATTCTGGATTCTCATTTGATAACTCAAAAAATGGTTTCATGCCACCAAATGATTCCCCTTTTACTTCTTCCTACGGCACACCCAGTGCAAAGAAAAGTTTTTCAATTGCGCCCTCTCCTTTAGATGAAGATGATTTTGACAAAATCTTATTAGAAGACATCAAGTTACCAGAGCGCACACGTTTAGAAGAAGATTTAGAAGCTGTTTTAGAAAAAGCAGGTTATTCATTGTTACGTAATGTTCAATTAGGTAATTTGACAGCTGATTACCTAGCTGTTGGGGAAAATAGAGTTATTGTTTGTCAAATCGATCCTGAAGAAGGTGATTGGCTTGCAGACGAGGAACGTTTCAATGGCGAAGACCCATTATGGTTTTCAGAGAGTTCACACCGTATATCCCCTGTTTTTAAATTATTGGAAGAGGTTAAAAAACTTTCAACAAGACTTTCAACATCTGGCTTTATCGGCTCTGTTGCCCCTGTTTTTGTGATTAAAAAGGGAACAATCATAAATGCTGAAGATATGCTTTCAACTTGGAAAGAGATGTCTATCAGTGTTTGTAGAACTGATATGGGGGGCCCTGATGATTTGAAAAGCTTCACCGAAACAATTGTTCAAGATAAAGAACCTTCTGAAGAAACCTTGGCTATTGTTCATAATGCATTATAGGAGACAAAAATGGCATTTAAAAGAGACAGTGCTTATGAGGATCAAACCAAATATGTTCTGTGGGTAATTTATACAATTATAGCTTCATTTGTAACACTTTACGTTATGATGTTGCTGATGTTACCTCTTAATTTGCTTTTAGACACAGAATTAAGCATTTTAACTTGGCGAAAAATCGCAAATTTTTGGGCAACTAATTGGAATGATACAACAAAATTAATTTTGCTTTATTCCTCTCGAATTAAAGCTGTGTCAAATGCTGTTGAAGTAACCCCAGCTAGCTACTTGGTATTTGTCCCATTTTTATCTTTTTTCATTGTCTTTATTGCAGGTCTTATCAGAAACCCATATGAGTATATGCCAAAAATCTTTGGTGGTGGCCGTATGGCCGAATATGGCGACATCAAAAAAATGAAACTTTTCGATGGTTTTTGTGTTGTATTAGGCAGATTTAAAGGAAAATTAATGAAAATGCCTGAGACACTTTCTTGTTTGGTTGTTGCCCCTCCGGGAACTGGTAAAACTGTTGGTGTTGTGATTCCAACAATCTTAGAATCCCCAACCCTTAGCTTAATCGTCAACGACCCTAAACCAGAGCTTTGTTACAATACAACAGCATACAGAGCAACCATTGGTCCTGTTTTTGTTATTAACTGGGGGGCTCAAGATGAACCTGAGAAAGGGATTTTCTTCCCAAGTTGGAACCCTCTTTCAGCCAGCTGTTTACCACCTCTTGGCAGTGATCGTGAAAAATATATCGACTCTATGGTGGCTGTTCTTGTTGAAGAACCAAAAGGGGGAGCTGACCCTCACTGGTCAAAAACGGGTCGTAACGCCATGGCAGGATTCTTACAATTTATTTCAAGTAAATGTGAGCGTGCTCGTGCCAATGACTACTTCATTAACAAATTGATGGAAGGGAACTTTGACCAAGAAGATGCCAATGTGCTCGCCACCTATTATGACGGCATGTCGGATCAAAGCGCTCAAATAGCTTTAGATGCCTTACAAAAAGGTGAATTGTCAGCTGAAAACTATGCTCCAATTGGCACATGGGAAGGTCTTCCAGAACAATGGCAAGGGAATGAACCTTGTATCGCTATGATTTTTGACTGGTTAACAGAATCGCAAATGAAAATTGCAGCAGATATTAAACGCCGGTCAGATGAAGGAGACCAAATGGCCATGATGGCTGATCCAATGCGTGATTTATTGGATTTAGCTGTTAAGGAAGCAACGAGATTTGCTTATGCCCATCGATGTGTTGTTGAAATGAACCAATTAGCTGGGACACCAGATAAAGAACGTGGTTCTATTTTATCAACAGCCTTGACAGGTATTAACATTTTCAAAAACTCGGCCGTACGTGTTCGTACAAAGTTCAGCGACTTAACTTTTAGAGACTTGCGTGGTCTTCAAGACCCTATTAGTGGCGAAGTTAAACCTGTTTCCGTTTATCTTTCAGTTAACCAAGTTGACGCTAGAAGTATGAACGTTATTACAGGGATTTTTGTTGAATTAATGAGTTCATTCCTTATTTCAAACCCAC
The DNA here is from genome assembly GCA_017466695.1 of Alphaproteobacteria bacterium. Taxonomy (GTDB): domain Bacteria; phylum Pseudomonadota; class Alphaproteobacteria; order CAAHEQ01; family UBA3637; genus RGIG4140. Next base: position 85,905 of record JAFTTR010000017.1, read on the forward strand.
CAAATTTTGTTGGCAATGATGGTATCAAATCTGGCCCATATCCTGTTTTATTCGTGCTTGACGAGTTCCCTCAAATGCCAAAATTAGCAGCTGTTAAAGATGGGCCAGCTGTTGGTCGTGGTCAAAAAGTGGCCTATCTGCTTATTGGGCAGGATTTAGGACAAATCTCTGGTCAATATGGTAAAGATGACTTAGAAACAATTATTACAACAACTGCTGCTAAAGTTATTTTGGCACAAAACAACGAACAAACAGCCGAACGTTTCTCCAAAATGATTGGTACAAAAACAATTGAGGTTGCCAGTTCTTCAAGAACAGAGGGTGTTTCTCAACAAACAAATCCTTTTGCTGCAAACATTTCAAGGTCTCTTCAAAGTTCAAACGTTGTTGGTGCATCAGACATGATGAGTTTGGAAAAAACAAAACAATACGTTCTTTTCCAAGGCTTCTTAAACAGACCAATTTTGGCAGATGCTCCTCGTTGGTTCTTAGATAAAAGTATGAAGAAAAAATGCGCTATGGGAGCTTCTCCTTGGGTTCCATATTGGATTGTTGCACAAAGAGAAAACACCGACATACAAACCCTTAAAATATTGATGAAAGGTCAAATTGACGACTTAGAAGAAGAGGTAAGCAAAGCTTAATGAGTGAAAAAATAAGTCTTTCAGATTTAAACAATGACGATTCGCTTATTCCTTGGGATAAATTGTTCACAGAGGAAGAAGTTGGCGTTGATAATTTTGATATGAAGACTTTTACCCCTCCTTTAGCACCCAAAGAACCAGAACCTGAAAAAGATCAATCTTATTGGGAAAATTTATTCAATGAAATGAATTTTCCAGGAATGGATTTAATGGCTGTTTCATATTTTGGAGCTATGGATTCAAATTTACTTGAGCGGCATATTCAAATGAAACGTATTATACGGGATTTTGTTCGCCTCTTAAGTTATAACTATGTTATGGATTTAAGAGCTGCTGGACTCTCCGAGGAAGCAATTTTTTATATGAAAAAAGGCATAATACCTGAAAATTACGTTGTTCATTTAAAATATCCATTAGAATACGGTGGTTCGCTCGATTTTAATAATATGGTTTTAATTCAAGACAAACCCTTTCATGATACGATTCACTCATATATAGATAAACAAATCATTTCTCCCAAAGGGATTGAATACCCACCTCTTTTATACGTTCCTGTTCCTGTTGGAAAAGTTTATGTCCCCTTCTCATTATTCACAGGTTCTGGTGGAAAAAACAAACAAGATCGAAGTGTTTATGCAGGCTTTTCAAAAGCAGCCTTTGATAAGATTGCATTGAAGAGTATGCCAGGGAGATAATTATGAGAATTTTACATCAGGTCTTAAAAAAAATATATCAAGAATCAGCCGTCTTTTTTCCTCCTGCAAAATACGCAGATATTCATGTGGTTAATACCATTTTGACAAGAACAGGCCTAGCCCCTATACCACAAGATTATATGAATTTACTCCTATTAACGAATGGGTTATTCTATAATGGTCTTGAACTCTTTGCGACAACAGAACACGAACGTGAAAAGGGCGCTTTTTTTCATCGAAGCATCCCTCAAATGCAACGGTTATATTCAGATAATCCAATTATAAATAACAAAATTTTTCTAGCACAAGCCCCTGAAGAATTTGTGTTGTATGACTTTAAAAAGAAAGAATATATTCTTCTTGATAGATATACCTATACAACCATTGCAAGGTTTCCTCTTTTTTTGGATGTATTATATTTTTTCGTGCGCAGCACTATTGAAAAATAAAGTTTTATCTTCGAATAATTTGACCTTGAAATTTAGGCGAATATTCTGTTTCACTTTCTCTTTCTAAATAGGTTTCTTCTGCCCCCTCAAAACGTCTCTGATTAGGAATTTGGTTAATAGAAACTGGAACAATCCGCTCAACACCTTCTGGTTCAAATCTTGAGACATATTCATACGCATGAACGATTTTTGAAAATGCATCTCTTGCTGTTTGCATTAATGCATCATGTTCATCATTACTCATTTCATTTGAGAACTTCATATTCGTTTCTTGCAAAACTTCAACATACTGAGAAACAGGGACCAACAATTTTGAAACAATCTCAATTTCTGGGTTTGAATCATGAATTAACTTCATCTGAGACAACATTTCTTGTGATTGTTTCACAAACGTTTGGACTTGTTTTCTATCCTCAAAATAAAGATCACGAACAGCTTCATCAACAGCTTCTTGTGCTTTTAAAATGGCTAATCTAGATTGTTCCATTAATTGAATATATTGGGCATCTGTGAGCTTTTCCTTAACGGATAGTTGATTAACAATTGCCAAAGCATCTTTTGCATTTTGCAACAAGAATGCAGCTGAATCATTATCCCCAGCAAAGAGTTTTTCATCTGCTGCTTTAACAGCATCTCTTGCTTCATTAATCGCTTGCTTGATACGTAAAACCCGTTCATTTAAAGTTATCTTTGCAAGTTGTTCTTTTTCTTTTTGAAGTTGCTCTGCAATCTTGGTATTTCCTTGCTGAACGATATCTTCTACAGCATTCGATAAATCAACAAAATTGGTCTGATAAACGGGATTTAATGAACTCCCCTTAAGCGACAATGCAAATGGAGGCAAATCACCATATTCAGCCAATGTAATTGGAACAGAAACATCCAGTGCTCTTGTTGGAATATTATAGACAACCTGCATTGGATTTGAATAGAATGCATCTGCTTTTAAAGAAGCATCCATCATTTTAAAAACACCTTTTTCAATGGTAAAATTACCAAGCAAGGATGGAAGTATGGTCTTCCCAGAATTCAAATACCTAGACAACTCTGAATCAAAAACATGCTTTTGAGATCTTTCTTTAATTGTTTTACCAATTAGAGCTGGAATTTTTTGAATATCTGCCCCAACCCAAAGTGCATTTTCAACATTCATTTTGCCTGAACCAGACATATTCTTTCTCATTTCATTTGGAGATTGTCCCATCATTGAAAAATCTCCTGAGAATGTTAACACACCATTCCCAAATGATGTTTTTCCACCTGTTATGATATTTGCTCCCAATTCCAAACCCGACAAATCAACATTTGCTTTAAGATGTGGAACGCCAGCCCAAGACAAAGTCCCTGTTGTCTTTAATGAAGTACCCTCAACAGAAGGAACCCCTGATAAATTTTCAAGAGTTAACATTTTGTCTTGAATATTTAATTTTACTGAAGCATTTTTTAACTCTTTTGAATGCCACAATATTTGACCTGCGTCTAATTGTAACTTAATTTTCCATATATCTAACAATGAAAAATTAAATGCCGTATTTCCCAGTGGCCCTTCAGCTAAAACATTTTTAAAGTCATTTAAAATATATCTATCCATATCAAATGATGGGGTTTTAACTTTTAAATCAATGCTTTTTTGAGTCGTTGTATTTTTGAGCTCCCCATCAAGCAAGAGATGACTTGTACCAATTTGGACATCTGTTTCAGCAAATTTCAAATTTTGTAAATTGCCATTTAAAATTCCCTTAAAAGAAAAAGCTCCCTCGATTGAATTATTAATCTTTTTAGATAAAAGAACATTCTTCAAAAATTGTTGAAAACTTGGATACGTTATTTCTACGCCTAAATCTTTTGCTTCAACTACCTGCCCAGCATAATTCAACGTACCTGAAAATCTTGTCTCTAATTCACCAATTTTATTTCTTAAAGAACCAGTCCAAACATTTTGATCTTCTGTTACTTGTAACGTTGTTGAAATTGAATTCGTTTGATTTAAAAATTGATTATTCGAAACTAAATTTGCTCGATCTAGGAACAATTTTAATTCATTTGTATTAAAATCAAGTCTTAAATTCTTAATCTTTTGAGCATCCGTAGCTACATCTTCAATTTCAGCTGCAGCTAAAAGAGCTGCCATAGCAACGCCGGTAGCTCTCAACTCTGATATTTTCAACAACCCATTTTCCAAACTTCCCACTAATTTACCATGAGAAATAGGTAATTGACGGGCTGTTATATCTTTTAAATCCAAATTAAATTTACTATTAAATAAAGTTAAATAATCAGCATCTCTAAAATAAGATTTAACAGATGGGATAACATCTAATATATCAGTTTTTTGAGCAGCATGTTTGTAACCAGTGTAATTATCTAAATTTATATTTTTCAAAGAGCCATCAAAATTGATAGTTGGCTTTTTGTCTTTTAAAATTTGCATTTTTCCGACAATAACAGAGCCCCCTGATTCAAAAGAAGAAATATCAACATCTATCGAATCATTCCACAATAAAACATTTGCATCAAGTTGTGCTGAATTTAAAACATTTGATGGAATATTTTGAGCATTCATATAACCAGATAAAAGCTTTTTAAAATTCTTAGATTTTAAATTAACAATCAAAGATAATCCATTTTTGCCATCTTCAACCAATGTTCCCCCAGATGAAGATAATTCTGTTTCCCCCTCCAACAAAGCGTTTAAATAATGAACAATCATTCGATTATCTGTTTTTGACAAAGACAATCCCACGTCTTTAAACACGTTATTTTGATACGTTATCTTTTGCGCATTCATTTTTATATCAAAATTTGGATTTTTAGGATTATTCAAATCTTGTTTTTTTAAATAATTAATAACATCTGCCCACTGTGCATAATCAAGATGATTTATTGCAAACGAACCGGTATAGAAAAATCCTCCTTCTTTTTCCTCTCGAGAAGCAGAGGCCGTTAAAGCGACAGAATCCTCCGTATCGCCAAATCTAATTGTAAAATTTTTAATACTATCAACACCGTTTTGAGCTGTATATGTTAATCCTCCTTGCGCTGGAACATTTAGATCGGCACTTAATGGAATTAAACCAAATGTTTTTAACATATCGTTTGGTTTTTGAATAAAAAATGACCCATTGGCCGTCATATTTAAATTTTTAGATTGTGATAAAAATTCTCCTTCAAAATTCAAGGACAAGCTTTTATCTTTCGCACTCATATCAAGCGAAAAAGGAACTGGAATATCGGTTGTTAATTGTTTAACCGAAAGCTTTGTTAAATAAGAACTCTCTCCATTTTGAACAGACCCATCAAACACATAAGGTCCTTGTAATGAATCCAAAGTGATACGCCCATTAATATTAAGCAATTCTAAATTTGAATTTGTCACTGCATTTGAATAATTCAAAACACCGTTTTTCACTTGTAAATTATTAATCCGTGTTTGAACAAAGCTATTGTTAAGACCCAACATAGAATTTTCAATTGCATTTTTTTCCATAAAAGAAAAATTCCAATTTACTTTATCAGACGCCATTCTTTCCAAATAAAGAACGGGATTTTCAACCTTAATTTTGTCAATAACCAACGGATTTTTAAGCAAAGATTTCCAAGTCAACTGAATTGAAACACGAGGAATACTCAGCATAACACCTCGTGTGCTTCCTTTAACATTTGCCAATGTGACATCATTTAAAATAATTTCTGGAGAAGGAACCCATGAGACGTATGTAGCTCCCATTACATTAAATTCACGCCCTGTTATTTCAGAAACAGTTTTAACAATTTGTTTTTGAAAATTATCTGCATTGAACGACCTAATTATAAAAAAACCAAGGCCACCCACAATAACACACAAAAGAAATAAAACAGTTAATAGAAATTTTTTCATATTGTCTCCAGATTTTTTAAAAAGAAGTATCCCCAGCATCTTTTTAATACTATTTTTACTATAGCATATCTTTTTGAAGTTTCAATATATTTTTTAAATATTTTTCTTCCAAAAAAATGGGAAAAATAAAATCAGAACGGCAACAAATTCTAACCGACCTAAAAGCATCATAAAGGTTAAAATCCCTAGCGCACTCGAAGGGAGCAAGGCAAAAGTTTTATCAGGACCAATATCATTACCAAGTGCAGGTCCAATATTTGATAAAGCGCTTATCGCACCTGAAAAACACGTAACAAAATCAAGATCACAAAAAGACAAAACAACCGTTCCAACAATAAGACTGACCAAATACAATCCAACAAATGTCAAAACACCAAAAACAACATCTTCTGCCACAGGAGAAGGGCCATACCTTGGAATAAACACGCCATGTGGTCTTGCTGTACTTTTCAATTTTGCATGAATAATTTTCATCATAATTGAAATTCTAAACAATTTAATGCCTCCCGTTGTCGACCCAGTACACCCTCCTGGAAGCATTAAAAAAACAAAAGAAGCCACAGCCCAAGAACCCCACAACTGATAGTTATCAAGTGTAAATCCTGTTGTTGTTAAAATGGCAGTAATCGCAAAAGATGTTGTTCTTAAAATAGTTGAAAGTTCTCCATTATCAAATGAAACAGACATCCACCTTAAAAAACTAAAGACACTTATACAAGCTACAAGCAAAAAAATGTACAATTTTATTTGCTCGTTATTACGAATTCCTTCATAATGGTTGTGAAACAAATAAATACCCACCATCAAAGGGAATCCACCTAAAAACATAAATAAAATAATAAGCCATTCAATAAGTGGACTATTAAAATAAGCAATTGATTCATTGTGTGTTGAGAACCCACCTGTTGCAACAACACTCATTGCATGATTAATTGCATCAAACATGCTCATTCCAGCCAATCTCAAACAAACAGAAGCAAGAACTGTAAGAAAAAAGAAATAAATCAAAATACCAGATACGTTTTGAAATGTTGAGGGCGCATCTCTGTTTGTTTCACCAGACACCTCAATATTAAATAATTGCATACCCCCAATACGTAAAGTTGGCAAAATTAAAATAGCAACAACGAGTATTCCCAAACCACCCATCCAATGCGTTAAAGAACGCCAAAATAAAATACCTTTTGGTAAAACTTCTAGATTTTGAAAAATTGTTGCTCCTGTTGTTGTTAATCCAGAAACTGATTCAAAAAAAGCCTTCACAAAGCTAATATGTGACAAAGAAAACAAATAAGGCAATGAACAAAAAAGAGAAAAAAACACCCAGACAAAAGTTGTTGTTATAAACATTTCCTTTGTTTTCAATGGGGCTTGTTTTTGCTCAGTCATTAACAACAAAATACTCCCAAATGAAACGGTTAAAGCTGCACTAGTTAAAAAACTTCTTGCTGAAAATTTATTGTTATAAAACCAATCCAATGCAGCCGGCAAAGTCATTGTAAAGCCACATAAAACTAACATAAACCCAATAATTGAAAAAATTGACTGCCATCTCATACTTGTCATCCTTTAGTTTTTAATAGTTTAATTTTATTTCTTTTCAAAATCAATAAAAAAGTGTAAAATAACTCTGAAAGAGGATGATATTAATGTATTATGATGCCCACATTCATTTAATGAATAAAGATTTTTTAATTGAAGCACAACAAAAAGGTGTGCACTCTTTCATTATGAACGCAACCACACCAAGTGAATGGGAACAAATCATCTCCCTTTCATATCAAATTGATAATTTGTATCCTTGTATAGGAATTCATCCTTGGTTTGTAAAAAATTTAGAACCAAATTGGGAGCAACAAATGGAAAAACTATTAAAAAAATATCCATTTGTTATGGTGGGAGAAGTTGGGCTTGATTATCTAAAAGCTGATAAAGATATTCAATTATATGTTTTTAAAACCTGTCTAAAACTTGCGCAAAAATATCATAGACCCGTGAACATACATGTTCTAAAAGCTTGGCATGATGTTTTAAAAATACTTAAAAATTTCCCTGATGAAAAATTTCTTTTCCATCAATTTAATGCTTCAGATGACATTATTCAAAAATTAAAAAAATTTGACTCTTTTTTTTCTATTTCATCTACTCAAAAAATTGATAAAATTCCTATTGAAAGATTATTGGTTGAAACGGATTCCCCGTCGCATAACAAATCGCCACTTGATATGATAAACTTTGTTAAAATAAACGCATTAAACGAAAAACAACTTAACCAAAATTTTCAAAAATTTGTTACCCCTTTTAATCAAATTATTCCAATGAAAGAAAAATAAAATGACAGCAGAAAAAGACAACAGAACAACTTTATTACTTGGCGAAAAAGGAATTGAAAATCTAAAAAAATCAACCGTATTAGTTGCCGGATGTGGTGCTGTTGGTGGATTTGCATTAGAGGCATTAGCAAGAGCTGGCGTAGGTCATTTAATCGTTATTGATTTTGACACATTTGATGAAACAAATTTAAATAGGCAACTTTTTGCGACAACAAATACCATTGGCAAATTAAAAACAAACAGCGTTGCTGAACGATTAATTTTAATCAATCCTGAAATTAAAATCACTCAAAAACCCGTTAAAATATCATCAGAAACAATGGAAGAAGTTTTTTCTTTAATACCAGATTATGTTATTGACGCTATTGATTCTGTGAATGCTAAAAGTCTTTTTTTAGAAGAGTTAATCAAAAGAAAAATTCCTTTTATCTCAGCGATGGGCGCTGCACTTAAAACAGATTTATCTCGTGTTAAAGTTTCATCATTTCATAAAACAATTGAATGTCCACTGGCCGCATTTGTCCGTCAACGATTAAGAAGACGAGGTGTTTCTTTAAAATTTCCAGTTGTTTTTTCAGATGAATGTGTGTCAGATAAAAAAGCTCTGGCTCCTCAAAAAGATTCTAAATCTGGTCGAAGAGCCATGGGTTCACTTGTTACAATGACAGGAATCTTTGGGCTAACTTGCGCACATGAAGCTATTTTATTCCTCGCAAATAAAGAATAATCTATTTATAAAAACTTAAACTTTCCCCCATCGCTTTAACATGGATAGTATCGCCTTCTTTATACACACCATCCAACAATTGAAGCGCCAAAGGATTTTCCACTTCTTGTTGAAAAAGACGTTTCAATGGACGTGCCCCAAACTCTTCATCGTACCCACGTTCAGATAACCACTCTTTTGCGCTCTCATCTAAAACAACAAAAAGGCCTCTTTCCTTCAATCTCTTTTCAAGTTTAGCAAGCTGAATATCCACAATTTTGCGAATATCTTCTTTTTTAAGTGGATTAAAGAGAATAATTTCATCCAAACGGTTAATAAATTCTGGTTTAAAAAAGTTTTTCAAAACACTCATCAATTCTTTTTGATTGTTTGAAGTAACCAAATTAGATGTTAAAATCAAAAACGTATTTTTAAAATCCACTGTTCTGCCTTGCCCATCTGTTAAATGTCCTTCATCTAACACTTGCAAAAGAACATTAAACACGTCAGGATGTGCCTTTTCGACTTCATCAAATAAAATAACTTGATAAGGTCTACGTCTGACAGCTTCGGTTAAAACACCCCCCTCATCATACCCCACATACCCTGGAGGCGCCCCTATCAAACGAGAAACGGCATGTTTTTCCATATATTCGGACATATCAATTCGAATAAAAGCTTTTTCTTCATCAAATAAAAACGAGGCTAAAGCTTTTGCTAACTCTGTTTTACCAACCCCGGTTGGCCCTAAAAACAAAAATGAACCAATGGGACGATTAGGATCACTTAACCCAGACCTAGATCTGCGAACAGCATTTGAAACAGCCGTTACAGCTTCTTCTTGCCCTACAACTTTTTTAACAAGCTCTTCCTCCATGTGAATAAGTTTTTCTTTTTCACTTTCAAGAAGTTTGTCTATTGGAATCCCTGTCCATTTTGAAACAATATTTGCAATTAAATCCGGCGTTACAACTTCCATCGTTGATTGTTTTTGATTTTCTTCTTCTAAAAGAGATAATCTTTTTTCAAGTTCAGGAATTTCTTTATATTGCAACTCTCCTACTTTTTCATACAACCCATCTCGCAATGCTTTATCAATATCCGTCTTTGCTTTATCTAATTTTTCACGCAACAAAGAGGCTTCTTGAAGATTATGTTTATGTTTGTTCCACAAAGCATTTTCCTCTAAAGATTGTTTTTCTAAAGTTGAAACTTCCTCTTCTATTTTTTTCAAACGTTCTTTTGACGCTGAATCCGACTCTTTTTTCAACGCTTCTTTTTCAATTTTAAGCTGAATTAACCGACGATCTAATTCATCTAAAAACTCAGGTTTAGAATCCATACTGATTCGCAATTTACTTGCTGCTTCATCCATTAAATCAATAGCTTTATCTGGTAAAAAACGATCTGAAATATATCGATTTGCCATAACAGCAGCTGTTACCAAAGCCGCATCCGAAATTCGAACACCATGGTGCAATTCATATTTTTCTTTCAACCCTCTTAAAATAGAAATCGTTTCTTCCACTTTTGGCTCACCCACATAAACGGGTTGAAATCTACGAGCAAAAGCTTGGTCTTTTTCAATATATTTTTGATACTCTTTCAACGTTGTTGCACCAATACAGTGAAGTTCGCCTCGGGCCAAAGCAGGCTTTAATAAATTAGACGCATCCATTGAGCCAGTATTTGCCCCAGCTCCAACCACTGTGTGCATTTCATCAATAAACAAAATAATAGCCCCATTTGAAGCTTTCACTTCATCAAGAACGGCTTTTAAACGCTCTTCAAATTCCCCCCGATATTTTGCACCAGCAATTAAAGCCCCCATATCTAAACCCATCAAACGTTTATGAGCTAATGATTCTGGGACATCTTTATGTACAATTCGAAGAGCTAATCCTTCAACGATAGCCGTTTTTCCAACCCCGGGTTCTCCAATTAAAATCGGATTATTTTTTGTCCTTCGGGATAAAACTTGTATGGTGTGCCGTATTTCTTCATCACGTCCAATAACTGGGTCTAATTTCCCTTGTTCTGCTCGTTCAATAAAGTCAACAGCGTATTTTTTAAGTGCCTCAAAATTATCTTCAGCTGTTGCTGATTGCGCCGTTCTTCCTTGCCGAATTTGATTGATAACTTCATTTAATTTTTGTGCATTAACTTTATATTTTGAATCTAAACAAAGAGCTTGCAACAAACGCTCAACAGTAACATATGAGTCTTTTGCTTTTTCAGCCATTTGTTCAGCTAAATCTAAAACTTTTAAAAACTCTTGAGAAACAGAGAGTTGAACAGATTGACCTTGAACTTTGGGGAGATTTTCAAATTCATCTGAAACTTTTTGATAAAGCTCTCCCATATCCACCCCAGATTTTAACAAAAGGGAGGAAGCTAATCCTTCTTTATCATCAAGCATCACCTTAAAAAGATGAATTGGTTTTAAAAATTGATGGTTATTTCGAACAGCTAAAGATTCAGCTGATTGAATAAATCCTTTAGACCTGTCTGTTAATTTTTCATGATTCATAATGCACCTCTCAATCTTATACATAGGTACTTATGCTTTTTTTTCAAGGGCAACAACAAAAGATATTTAAAATATTAAAGTGCCTCTTCTTGCGTAACATTATTTAAAACAACAGAATCTGTTGACACAACTGGCTCTTGGTTCAACTCAACTTGATGTAAAACTTCTTGAGTCATAGATTTAACATCCCCCAACAACCAAATCAAATCACCTTCCTCAAATGTAAATGCCGATTCTGGGTTAATAAATAAAGAAGATTTTCTTTCAACACCAATAACCAAACATTTTGTTTTATTGCGAATTTCAGAATCCACAATATTGTGATTAATGAGACCTGAATTGGGTGTAACCAAAAAGGCACAACTTAACAAAACAGTTTTATCTTTTGAGTTCAGGGCCATTTCTTCTTGATTTAAAATATATTCATGTAAACTCAATGGCTTTTCAAAATCAACAAATTCAACACCTTTCTTTTTCGCTGATGATTTAAATCGAGACAATTGTTTTCCTGTCCCAACAAAGGTAAGCTCATCTCCCTCATAAAGTTTTTCACTTGATCTTGGGATATTAATTACTTGGTCCCCACGAATAATTTTAAAAATATTCATTGCATATTTTTCACGCAAAGAAGTATCTTTTAAAAATTTTCCAACCAAATCACTTTCAGCTGTTAATTTGCCAACCAAAACTTCTAAAGAAGAATCGAGCCACTCTTTTTCTAAATCAACAGCATTATCCGTTTCTTTAATTTGACTTTCAATTTGCTCTCTGTTCAAATTGATTAAAAAATGTGTTTCAATCTTCATATATTGTTCAGCAATCCATTGAGATTTGAACAACAAGTAGATTGTAAACACAACCAACATAAACGTTACATATGGGTTAATAGTTAATAACTGGTGAATCACAACCATAACAAACAAAGCAACAATCAAAACCTTAAAAGCTGTTAACATTAGCAAGGGCAAACGATTTGCTTTTTTTTCAATCCACAAATCAATATATAATTTTGAAAATTTACCTTTAACAACTAATAAAGCATTTAAGAATGGAGCCATCATAACTAACGTTGTAAATGCGACTAAAACACGGCCAAAAACTCCTGGCAATAATTCAGCAAATACTGGCTGCAATAAGTGAAATGACAAATTCATAATTCCAATTAAAATGATGGAGAATAATAGTATTCTTAAAAAGTATGCTTTAAAAAGAGCATTCCAAACACTAATATCTTCATTTTTATCAGAACGATATTGCATCAATGTTTTTTTAATAAACATCTTCATATTCAAAGGCATTTCATCTCTTAATTTGTTATAAAATGGTACAGCTGATTTAATCATTAATGGCGTTGTAAATGTTGTTAAAACAGAAACAGCCACAATAATTGGATATACTTCTGGGCTTAACACACCCAAACTTAATCCTAAAGATGCAATAATAAAAGCAAACTCACCAACTTGAGCTAACGAAAAACCACACAAAATTGCTGTTCTTGGTGTTTGACCGGAGATAATAAATCCAAGGCATGAAAATGCAACTTTTCCAATAATAACAATCAATGAAATGTAAAAAATGGGCTGAGCATATTGAATAAACATGGCTGGGTTAACCATCATCCCAACTGAAACGAAAAAGACTGCACCAAAGAAGTCTTTAACCGGTTTAAGTGTATGTTCAATTCGACTGGCAACATCTGAACCAGCTAAAATAGCACCCATAATAAATGCGCCCAAAGCTGAAGAGAACCCTGATGAGGTTGCAAGTAAAACCATCCCCAAGCATAAAGCGATTGCAATAATTAAAAGCGTTTCATCATTTAAAAATCTAGATACTTTTTTCATAAAGGTTGGAACAAGATAAATTCCAATCACAAAACAAAGGACGAGGAAGAAAGTCAACTTCATTGTGCTAATAAGCAATTCCGTTCCATTCACACTTTGACTGAGCGCAACCGTAGGCAACAAAACCAAAAGGAGAATACCCACAATATCTTCAATAATTAAGACCCCAAAAACAAGATCTGTAAATTTCATTTTTTTCAAATTCAACTCTTCAAACGCTTTGATAATAATCGTTGTTGAAGACATTGAAATCATCCCACCTAAAAATAAACTATTCATAGGGGTCCAACCAAGCAAAAGACCAGTTGAATATCCGATAAACAACAAAAATACAAGGTTCATCATACCTGTAATCACTGCTGTTTTTCCAACATTTACAATTTTTCTAAAACTAAATTCTAACCCCAAACTAAACAACAAAAAGATAACCCCAATATCAGCCCAAATTGTGATATTTTCTTTATCTGTAACAGAGGGAAAAAGGGTTAAATAAGGACCAGCAATAATACCAGCTAACACATACCCCAAAACAACTGGTTGTTTCAATTTTTTAAACAACAAAGTAATTAAACCAGCATAAATAGATATAAGTGTTAAATCCGTAATCAACGGTGGTAATCCGTGCATTATTTGTCTCCCCCAAATGTAAATTGATTTTTTCTTATTTTTTTATTACAAAAACAACAAAAAATCAATAGGAACGACAAAAAAATACACTAATTTTCTTCCAAAAGAAGTTGTAATTCCAACCACAAATTTTCAGCTTCTTCTATTTTGTTTTTCAAATCTGTTAATTTAAGGGCATATTCATTAAATTTTTTTGGATCTTCTTGATATAAAACCGGGTCATTCAACTTATTTTCAAGTAACTTTGCTTCTTTTTCCATAGCCTCAATTTGTGATGGTAACTTTTCAAGTTGATGCTTTTGTGTGAAGGTAATTTTTTTTACTTTTGGTTGCAATTGAACAGATTTTACTATCCCTTCATCTTTGACTTTTTCTTTAACAGGTATTTTTTTATGTTCTTTTTGTTTTAAAATACCTAACAAATCAGAATATGTCCCCACATGTTCTAAAATAGAGCCATCTCCTTTCATATAAAGCAAAGAAACAGCAACCTTATCTAAGAAATCTCTATCATGACTCACAATCAAAACTGTTCCATCATATTCATCCAAAACTTCTTGTAACAAATCAAGCGTATCAATATCCAAATCATTTGTCGGCTCATCTAAAACTAAAAAATTAGAGGGTTTCGATAATATAAGAGCCAACATCAAACGATTCTTTTCTCCACCAGAGAGAATACCAACCGGTGAATTTGCTTGTGCTGAGGTAAATAAAAAATCTTTCAAATAAGAAACAACGTGACGATAATGCCCACGCACAAAAATGTGATCTCCTTCAGGACACAAAGTTTTCCACAGCGTTTTTTTAGGATCAAGCTCAATCCTATTTTGATCAAAATAGCCTTCTTCTAAATTTTTAGCAATTCGAACAAATCCTGAATCTGGCTCTAACCGTTTTGTTAACAATTTAATCAATGTGGATTTACCGGCCCCATTTGGTCCAACAATGCCTATTTTATTTCCCCTTAAAATCCGAATGGAAAAATCCTTCACCAAACAACGCTCACCAAATGATTTTGAAACATGCTTGGCTTCAGAAATTAACTTTGATTGAATGGCACCCTTATCAACTTCCAATTTAACAGAGCCCGTTTGTTTAATTTGATTTTTACGTTCTAATCTTAATTGTTGCAAACGACGTAATCGACCCATGTTTCTTTTTCGTCTGGCAGTGACTCCTTTATGAAGCCATTCTGTTTCTTCTTGAATGCGTTTATTTAAATTCTTTTGTTCAATAATTTCTTGATTGATAATTTCTTCCTGCCATTCGTTAAAAAAGGCATACCCTTTATCATTTACATGTAAAGAGCCCCTATCCAACCAAATTGTAGAGGTCGAAATATTGGTTAAAAAACGTCTATCGTGACTAATCACAATAACAGCACCTGAAAAGTTTTGTATTATATCTTCAAGCATTTCAATCGTAACAATATCTAAATGGTTTGTTGGTTCATCTAAAAGCAAAATATCTGGCTCTTGAATAAGCGCATGCGCAAGAGAAGCCTTTTTCTTTTCACCCCCAGAAGCCGTTTCAACCTCTTGCAAAGCATTAATATCAAGCTTATCAATCAAAATATCAGCTTTATATTCAGCATGTGCATCTTCTTTTGAAAGACCTGAACAGATATACTCTTTCAAGGTTTTAAAACCTGATAAATTAGATTCTTGATCCATATAGACAACTTTAATTGCTGGTTGCGAAAAAACCTCACCCGAATCAACGTCCATTTGTCCAGAAATAACTTTTAACAGTGTTGACTTTCCAGATCCATTTCTACCAATCAAACAAATTTTATCCCCATACTTAATATGAAGTGTCAAATCATCAAACAAAGGATTCAATCCAAAGTGTAATGATATATTTTTAAGTGAAAAAATCGGTGCTGAAAAATCTGCCATTTTGCAACTCTCATTATTAAATTATTGTATAATATTATCACAAATTCCCAAAAATTGGAACAATCTTTTCAAAAAAAGCCTTGTTGAGAGGGTAAATTTTATATATATTATAAAAAAATGGCAGCTTAAAAGGAGTGTTGATGTTTTTAGTTTATTCTTTTTTATTCATGAGTGTGCTTTATGGCTATGTTGAATGGCGACTAATTAGCTTACTTACCACACCTTTTTGGGTCAAAATTGCACTTTCAATTATTTTGCTCCCTGCTCTATTAAACTTATGGCTTATTTTATTTTTTGGTGATTCGATTCCTACTTGGGTTTCAAAAATTTTTTCAACCTCACAAGTTTTGTTAGTTTATTTATTTGCTGCCACTTTCTTTTTAGATTTGTATCGCCTCATCCACCCTGTGTATAACTTTATCCCCAATGTTGTGGTTATTTGTTGTATTTTAGCAAGTATTTATGCTTCTTTTAATGCAACACTTGTCCCAAAAGTTAAAGAAGTTGAACTCAAAACAAATCTTCTCTCAAATGAAAAACCAGCGCTTAAAATTGCTCAACTGTCTGACTTTCACATTGGACAGGGATTTGACGGCAAGTGGCTCGAAAAAACAATTGAAAAAGTCAACACATTAAACCCTGATTTAATTGTTATTACAGGAGATTTAATCGATAACAGCCCTTCTATTTTAGGAAAAGACATTGAAAAACTAAAACAACTAAAAGCTCCTTTAGGCGTCTATGTCGTTTTTGGAAATCATGAATATTATCACCATCCAAATGAATGGAAAAACTTTTTCAAAAAAATAAACATCCCTGTTTTATATAACGAAAATATCACTCTTTCACACCAAGGACAAAAACTTACTTTAGCAGGTATCGATTTTGGAGCTCAATATCAAGAAAAAAGAGCTGAGTCTTTGTTACAAGAAACATTTAAAAACAGTGATAAAAATCAATTACGCCTTTTATTAGCACACTATCCTCATGTGTTTAAAAAGACAAAAAATTACAACATCTTTTTGCAACTTTCAGGCCATACCCATGGTGGGATGACGTTTCCTGTTGATATGATTGTCAAACTCTCAAACAAAGGTTTTTTAAGAGGATTATATCAAAACAACAACTCTTATCTTTATGTTTCAAATGGAACAGGCTTGTGGGGAGGTTTTCCTGCAAGAATTGGCACATTCAACGAAATTACACTCATAACTATCAAAGGGGAATAACCCATGTTTGAAAACAGTTTTTTGTTTGCATTTAGCTTAACTTTATTAACAGGTCTTTCAACAGGGATTGGATCGCTTGTTGCCTTCTTTTTAAAAAAAGATAATTTTAAATTCCTCTCTTTTATGCTGGGATTTTCAGCAGGCGTTATGATTTACGTTTCATTTACAACTTTGTTACCAGAGGCTGAAACACTTTTGTTAAAATCTTTCACCTCAAAACAAACAATTCTGATTTCAAATATCGCCTTTTTCCTTGGAATTATTCTTGCAACAATTATTGATAAACTTGTTCCAGAACCACATGAAATTTCAAAAAATTCTTCTTTAAAAAAGACATCAATTGAAAATACAAAACTTTTAAAAACAGGCGTGTTTGTTGCCATTATTTTAGCTATTCATAATTTTCCAGAAGGATTATCAACCTTTATTTCAGCTCTTACACAAACATCTATTGGATATTCTGTAGCTCTTGCCATGGCACTTCATAACATACCAGAAGGGATTGCCGTTTCAATTCCTATTTTTTATGCAACAGGTAGTCGAAAAAATGCCTTCACTTATTCATTTTTATCCGGATTAATTGAACCAGTTGGTGCTATTTTCGGCTACTTTGTTTTATTTCCACTTATCAGTTATCAATTTATGGGATCTGTTTTTGCTTTTATCGCTGGAATAATGATTTATATCTCCTTTGCAAGTCTTTATCCCCTTGCCCAACAAACAACAGACAGCAAACTCAGTATTAATGGGTTATTCACAGGCTTTTTTATCATGGCAATTTGTCTTTTTCTTCTCGCATAAAAAAACGCCCATTTTCAGGGCGTTTTTTTTATTTAACTTAATCCAATCCACATAAAACAAAATTTGTTAATCGTTTTGAAAATGCTGCTGGATCTTTTAAAGGTTCACCTTCTGCAATCAAGGTTTGATCAAACAAAACTTGAATTGCATCATCAACCATTGTTTCAGATTCTTTTTTATCAATAAGATGAGCTAAACGATGAATAACTTGATGCCTTGGATTAACTTCTAAAACACGATCACTATTCATTGCAATTTGTTGACCATGTGCCTTCATCATTCTTTCTAAATTCAAACTCATCATGCCTGAAGGTGTAATCAAAGCAAAGGGGCTTTTTGTTAACCTATCCGTTGTTTTAACATCTTTAACAGTGTCTTTTAAAACATCTTTGATTCGTTTTAAAAGTTTATCCTCCACCTCTTTTTCTAAACCAGCTTCTTGCGGCTCATTTTCAAGTTTAATTTTTTCAATATCAGAGCCTGGATGCATCACTGAAAGAATCTTTTTACCTTTATGTTCTTGATATGTTTGAATCCAAAATTCATCAATCGGATCTGTTAACAATAGAACATTAATTCCTCTAGCTGCAAACCCTTCTAACTGTGGATTATTTTTGAGTGCTTGCAAATCTGTACCCGTTAAATAATAGATATTTTCTTGCTCTGGTTTCATTGAAGCAATATATTCATCAAAACTGGTTAATGCATCCTCTTTTGTTTGATTAAAACGACACAACGCAGCGATTTCATCTCTTTCTTCTACAGGTTCGTACAAACCTTCTTTAAAGACAATACCAAAGCTTTCCCAAAATTTTTGATAATCTGCTTTATCTTCAGAGCGTTTTTTGAGTTCCGTTAAAATGCGTTTTACAATTCCTTTTTTGATTTTTTGCATCACGGGTGTTTTTTGTAACATTTCGCGTGATACATTGAGTGGCAAATCATTTGTATCAATAACACCTGTTACAAAACGCAAATAAAAAGGCATCAATTCTGGCAAATCATCTGAAATAAACACACGATTCACATAAAGTTGCAAATTTGATTTTCTATCCGGTTGGAACAAGTTAAAAGGAGGCTTTGTTGGAACAAATAATAAAGCTGTATAATCTATTGTTCCTTCAGCTTTATAATGCATTGTCATCCATGGGTCATCAAATGCATGAGAAACAGATTGATAAAAATCTTTATATTGTTCTGTTGTAATTTCAGTTTTGGGACGAGTCCACAACGCACTTGCTGAGTTAATTGTTTCTTCCTTTGCACCTTCTTTTAAAATAATTGGAATAGAAATGTGGTCAGAATATTGACGCACCAAATGACGCAAACGAATAGGTTCTAAAAACTCTTTGGCATCATCTTTTAAATAAAGAACAATACTTGTTCCAATTGGCAAAGAATTATCTTGTGTAATTGTGAAAGCATCGGCGCCTGTTGATTCCCAAATATAGCCTTTTTCGTCACCTGCTTTTTTTGTTTTAACAATCACTTTATCAGCCACCATAAAAGCAGAATAAAAACCAACCCCGAATTGACCAATCAAGGCCATATCTTTTTGTTTATCACCTGTTAAAGATTTGATAAATTCAGCCGAGCCAGATCGTGCAATTGTTCCCAAATGATTGATTAAATCATCTTTATTCATCCCAATCCCATTATCTGTGATTGTTAAGGTATTTTCTTTTTCATTGGGTTCCAAAAGAATCTTAAACGACCCCGTTTGTTTGGCAAGTTCTGGATGCAACAATAAAGCATAACGCAATTTATCAGAAGCATCTGATGCGTTTGAAATAAGTTCTCTTAAAAAAATTTCTTTATTTGAATACAGTGAATGAATCACAATATCTAAAACCTTGCTAACCTCAGCTTTAAACTCTATTTTTTCTTCCATTACTTCGTTTTCCTTTCATCTTGATACATACTGATATAATCTTTTTTTATTAAATTACAAGAGACAAAACAAATTATCTATTTGCTAGTAACATATGTTATCTATTTTTTCAATATCCTTGTTGACTTTTAATAAAAAATATGATAGTTATAACAAAAGATTGAAGAAAATTGTTACAACGCTTGTTTTCTTTATGATGGAAAACAAATTTTTTTATCTTAAAAAACAAGCTGTTAAATAAACTATCTGTTTTAAGGAAAATAAAAATGACTGCTCATGTAATTGTTTTTGCCAACGAAAAAGGTGGCACAGGAAAATCAACTCTTGCAATGCATATTATTGTTGCATTGTTACGCCTTGGTAAAAAGGTTGTTTCTTTCGACTTAGATTATCCTCAAGGGTCTTTAACTCACTATATCGAAAACAGAGAAAGCTTCTTAAAAAGTATGGGAACCCCTATTCCAATGCCTTCACACACACATTGGACAGATGAAATGGCAAAAATTTATACCATTCGAGGTCAAATTGAAAAAGCAAAAGAAGTTGCTGATTTTGTTATTGTTGACACCCCAGGAAGCAACAGTCAATATTCGCAAGAAGCAATGGTGTTAGCTGACACTTTAATTACCCCATTAAATGATAGTTTAATTGACTTAGATGTGTTAGCTCAAGTAGATACAAATAGTTTTAAAATTAAAGGACCAAGTCACTTTTCACAAAAAGTTTGGTCAACGCGTCAACAACGTATGATTGAACGCAAGCCACCTTTACACTGGTTAATTGTTCGTAACCGTTTGACATATACAAAGAGCAAAAACTCTCAATTAATGACAACACTTTTAAACGCCCTTTCAAGACGTATTCATTACACACTTGCTTCTGGCGTTTCTGATCGTGTTATTTATAGAGAGTTATTCTTAAAAGGCCTCACAATGATGGATTTAAAAGAAAATGGATTGAATATGCACACTTCACCATCAGCCCTCAGTGGTCGACAAGAAATTATCAGTGTTCTTCAAAATATTTTTCAAAGAGACTTGCAAAGTGCCCCTGCAGATGATATAAAAGCTTAATATTAGCTTTTATACCTTGCAGGAGGAAAAATGGATATTCAAGTCATCAAAACAGAGCCTTATTTTGATCAAATATGTGGTACCTCTGGCTTAAGAAAAAAAGTCAGCGTTTTTAAGCAACCAAATTACTTAGAAAATTTTGTTCAATCACTTTTTAATTCACTCGATGGATTTGAAGGGAAAACACTTATTATTGGTGGAGATGGTCGTTATTTTAACAATCAAGCCATTCAATCCATTATTAAATTAGCAATTGCCAATCAATTTGGTCGATTAATCATTGGACAAAATGGAATCTTATCCACACCAGCAGCTTCTCACTTAATTACAAAAAGAGAAGCCTTTGGTGGCATTATTTTATCAGCTAGTCACAATCCTGGAGGCCCCAATTATGACTTTGGAATTAAATATGACACAGCTGATGGCGCACCTGCCCCTCAAAGTTTAACCGACAAAATAACAGAACACGCCAAAACGATTGATCACTATTGGTCTGTTGCAATCAAAGATGTTAAACTTTCAGAAATTGGGGAAGAAACGATTGGCAATACAGTTATTGAAATTGTGGATTCTGTCAAAGATTACGCAGAGTATATGCAAGAAATTTTTGATTTTGATGCTATTCGCAATTTATTTAAATCCGGATTCAAAATGCACTATGATGCATTAAATGCCGTAACAGGACCTTATGCTTCTTATATTTTTGAAACATTACTTGGTGCTGAGGAAGGAACTGTTTTAAACAAAACACCGTTACCAGATTTTGGTGGTTTACACCCAGAACCAAACTTAACATATGCGAAACACTTCGCCGATATGATGTATCAAGATGACGCCCCTGATTTTGGAGCTGCTTCTGATGGTGATGGTGACAGATATATGATTTTGGGTAAGAAATTTTTTGTTACACCATCAGATAGCCTTTCTATTATTGCAAAATATATGGAAGAAATACCTTTTTACAAAGGCAGATTTTATGGCATCGCTCGATCTATGCCAACAGCCCCTGCAGTAGATAGTGTTGCAAAAAGCAAATCTTTACCTATCTATGCAACACCAACTGGATGGAAATTTTTTAGCTCACTTTTAAACGCAAAAAAAATCTCTCTTTGTGGAGAAGAAAGTTTTGGAACAGGTTCTTTCCACTTGTGCGAAAAAGATGGAATTTGGGCTATTTTATTTTGGTTAAACATTATTGCAATAACAAATAAATCTGTACAAGAATTAACTTATGATCTCTGGAATGAATATGGCCGTACATTCACATCAACACAAAGTTATGAAGGTTTAGAAATTGAACCAACAAACATGATGTTAGATGCGCTTAAGGATAAATTGGAATCTCTCGAAGGTCAGACATTTTACAATCACAAAATCGTTCAAACAAGTATATTTAACTATACAGATCCTATCACTGGAGATGAAGCGAAAAATCAAGGATATATTATCGATTTTGAAGATGGTCGAATCTTCTGTAGATTGTCTGGAACAGGCAGCTCTGGAGCAACATTACGCATGTATTATTCTTGTAGAACAAATAGAAAAGAATTATTTTCATTAGATCCTGTTGTCGCTTTAGATGATTTCATTAAAGCAGCTAATGAAATTTTACAGATAAAAGAGTTCACAGGGAAAGACGCACCAACCGTCGTGACCTAATCATTCTATCGACGTAAAGAGAAACCACCGATTAGCTATCGGTGGTTTTCTAATTACAACAAAACCCTCCTAAATGGAGGGTTTTGTTGTAAAGTAATGAACTTTTATTGAGCTGGTTTTTCTTCTACCTTTTGAGGTTCAGCAGCTTGTTCTGTTTGAGTTTTTACTTCTTCTTGAGCAACCTCTTTTACAGCTTCAGCTTTCTTTGCAGCATCTTCTACATCAGCAACAACAGCCTTAACAGCTTCTTGAACATCTTCAACTGTTTCTGGCTCTGCAACAACTTCTGGAGCTTCTTCTAAAGCCATATCAGAAGATTCTTCTGCTGTAACAGGTTCATCTTTATTTTCTTGTAAACTTGGAACCAAAACTTTTGCCGCAAAACGAGTATGTTCATCAGCAATCAACTCTGGTACTTTTTGTTGGAAAACTTGTTTACGTAAAAATTCTTTCATTTCTTCAAATGCAGGAGGAGCAGCTAATCTGCGATCTTCAACTAACACAACATGCCATCCAAATGATGTTTTAATTGGAGCTGATAATTGCCCTGTTTTTAAAGCAAACACTGGTTCTGTAAATGCAGGAATCATCATGTCTTTTCTAAAATAACCCAAATCTCCACCATTATTACTTCCAGCATCTAATGATTTTGTATTCGCAAGCATTTTAAAATCAGCACCAGCTTTTAATTGAACCAAAATATCTTTTGCCTCTTTTTCTGTTTTAACCAAAATATGGCGTGCACGAATTTCATCTTGTCTTGGGAAATTTTTAATTTGTTCCAAGTAAATTGATTTCAAATCATCATCTGAAACTGTTTTTGTAAACTTGTCGACCAAATATGCTTCAAACAAAATTGCATTAATACGTTGTTGAACTGCAGGATTGTTTTCAACATCTGAAGATTCAACAGCTTTTTTCAAAACCTTTTCTGCAACCACATCTTTAACAAGTTGTGGATAAATATCTTCAAATGGAAGTTCTGCCAATTGAGGAACTTGTGATACCAATCCTTCAACTTCTGATAAATAGACAGGATCACCATCAACAGTTGCAATAACCTTACTCTCATCTGTTGCTGATAAACCTGGTAAACGGATCCAATTATTAGCTGCAACAACCCAAATAGCAATTGCACTGGCTGCTAAAGCAGAAACTAAAACCGTGCCTTTTTTTAATTTTGATTTTGCACAACATTCACATGTTGCGTTCTCTGCCTTTTCAACAACGGCTTCTTCTGTAACTTTTTTTGATTTTTGAACCATTTTTTTCTCCTTTTTTTAATATCTTTCAATATTTTTTTTATAAATTTTTTTTTACAAAAAATCAAACCTTATTTTTAAGATAAATCCAAAAAAAGAAAAAACAAGTAAATCATCTTAAACGTCTAGACAATTCACCTATAAAACCTTTTGCAATTGAAGGGTGTAAAGACATAACTTGATATAGTCGGTGACCATTTATTTTTAAGACACATGTATTTTCAACTGCTTTAACTTGATAGGGTAAAGTTGCAGGCGATAACACTGTTGTTTCACCAAAAAATTGTCGTGGTCCAAACTCTATAATCTGTTCATCCCCCAAACAGGCTTGCGCCTTTCCACTTAAAACAATAAATAATGCCGTATTTTCTTTCTGATTATCTAACAATATATCTCCAACTTTATATGTTTTTTCTTCTGCTGATGATATTAAATCAGACAATGCCATTTCTGAAGCATTTTCAAACATTGGTATATTTTTTAAAATTAAAACTTTTTCAAACGTAATAGACATACCCAGCTCCTAGTTTTCCAAAATAGTGTCCAACGATTGCAAAACAAGTTGACTTGTTGGCAATGTTAATAAGATGCGATGTCGCTCTTCTTCATTTCTCTCCAACTTACAAAAAGCCCAAATCGCAGCTTCTAAAACAAGTGGATTTTTAGATTTTAAATAACTTTTTACAACAGGTAACGATTCTTGACAATCCAACATCCTTAAACAATAAAGTGCCGTTGTTTTTATCCAATTTGGCAAAGTAAATGGCGCATCTTTTAATAAGGCACAAACATCTCGAGCTGCTAAATCAACAGTGATATCCATTTGTGTAACAGCTCGCTCATCCATTTTAATATCTTCCAATGCCATTTTAACAAGTCTAAATAATTTTTTAGGGAGCATATCTTGTAAAGAGCTTAAGGCTAATGCTTTAGACTCTTCTTTTTTTAAAAGAAGAAGACGAACAGCTTTTTCATACAATGCATTATCTTTTAACAAAAGCAATTGATATAAAATTGTTTCCCTTGTTTCTTCAATATCCTCCATAATAGCTCGCATTAAAAAGGCGTAAACTTCACTCGTTTGAGGAAATGAAACTTGCCTATACTTATGCAATAAATGCGTTAACCACAAAATTCTATTCACATCTTTTTGAATACCACTAAAAAGGAGATTGTATTTGTTTTTGTGAACCCAAAAAATACCTCTATCAATCATTCCTTGAATAATTATCTTTCTAAGTTTTTGATTCCCTATTTGTAAAGCTCTTAATAAAATTTGTTTCCCTTCACCACTTGGTAACATGGTCAAAAACAAAATAAGCGTTTTTAAGCGAACAACTGGAATTTCTGGATTATTTATTGTTCTTTCTATAAGTGGGAAAGCGTTTATACCATAACTTTTGAGTGCCACTAAAGCATTTTCTCTTAACTGTACATCATCTAATGAAGTTATAATTATAGGTAAACATTCCGGATGCATAATTTTAGATGCTACCAACAAAGCCTTAGATGCTACCACAGGCGTTGTACTTTTTAATAATCGCATTAATAAACGAACAAGTCCAACTGATGGAGCCCACTCTATAATTGATAATGCCAATAAATTATCTTTAATCCGTTTTGAATCAACTAACTTTTGCAACCCTTCAGCAGCTAAAAGAGCCGGCGCTCCACCGGTTTTTAAAAAACCACACATAGCCCCTATTCTCAACTTTTTATCATCCAGATAAGGTAAAAAAGCATTTATACCATTAAATTCTTTTTCCTCATATGCAATTTGTATTAACAAACTTAAGGCTCGACATCTAACTTTAATTGAGGCATCTTTCAAAAAAACAAGTTCGATTGTTTTTTCATGTCGAGCCAACGTATATAAAGATGCCATTTTTTCAAGAACGTACAAACGAATACTTTCATTTTTGTGTTTCAAAGATTTTAAAAGCCATTTTAGATACAACCATTTATTCGATACTTCTAAAACCCTCAAAAAATAAATAACATCATTTTTATGTTCCACACCAATATGTTTTTGAATATAGCTAATAACTTTTTTATCAATTAAAAGTAAAGGACCTCCTCGCCAAGCGCGAATTTTAAATAACTTAATCAACAAAGAGCTATAAAACGTCAAAGATAATATTCCAGCAACAAGCAACGCTATTATGAAAAAGAGTAATACCAGTGTTAAGTTTTCAAAATAAATACAACACAAAGCACCTGTTAAAAAACCTAATGGTTCAATAACAACCCATCTTTTTTTATTAATACTTTGTCCTAATCCTTGATTTAACAAGCGAAGAAGGGCGTTTACAAAATTTTCAAAATACAACAGCATTGATAAAGTTGCGAGAATAGTTCCAATAAAAATTGGAACAAATAGACCTGTTTTCAGACCCAATAACACACAAACAACACCAATCAAGAACAGTACTATTCCACCAGAAATCATATAAAAATATCTGGTTCTAAATAAAAGAATTCCACTTAAAAAACCAAAACAACCCAAAGTCATCCACCAATAAAGCATAAATTGCCAGACTTCTAATGTGTTAAAATTACTTCCCAAATATTGATAAAAAACAAAATCACAAATACACTTAATTGCAAAAAAAGAAAAACAGAATAAACAAACACTTCGAACCAATTTTAATTCTGATAAATCTTTAACCTCTCCTGTTTTTGCAACAAAAACATCTTTTTCAACAGGGACAAATTTTGTTAAAACGTATAATGAAAAATAACATCCCAACAACAAAACAAAAGAAATATAAAGAGTACTATAGGCTCCTAAAGATAGGGCATACACCAAAAAAGGACCAAAAGCAAAACCTAAAAATAAAGATCCAGTTATACAAACACGTTTTAAACTACCTAATCTGAGGGGCACAAATCTTGAAACAATTAAAAATAACGCAGCTACAAACAAGGAAAATAATGCATATTTTCCCATAAAAAGAAGATGCATATAAATTTCACCTGCTTGCGTTCCAACACCCCAAATAATTGGCGTTGTTAAAACAAAAAGAACACTGAGCGCAGCAATGCTTCCATACCCTTTTCTTTTAGCCAATCCTCGATGGATATACCCCAAAAAGAACAGCAAAAAAGAAACGAAAAGTAAATCATATCCCAACAAAAAAAGTTTTGAATTTTCAACAAACAAACGAACTGTTGCGGCATCGAAACAAGAAAGCCCTATTCCAACAAAAAAAGATAAAAACATTAAACACAACAACATCCCAAAATGAAATCCAGGAATTGTTGAGAGTGTAATAAATGCTTTTTTAAGAAATGTCATTTGTTATCCTAGTAATGAATTAGCATATTCCTCAGCTGTAAAAGAAGACAAGTCTTCTATCTGTTCCCCAACACCAATCGCATGAATTGGTAATTTAAATTTTTTCGAAAGAGCAAGCAAAATACCACCTTTTGCAGTTCCATCTAACTTTGTCATAATCAACCCTGTTATTTCAGTTATTTTTGAAAAAGCTTCTACTTGAACCAGTGCATTTTGACCCACAGTTGCATCTAAAACAAGTAAAGTTGCGTGTGGCGCTGTTGGATCAGCCTTTTTAATAACACGATTGATTTTTTTCAGCTCTTCCATCAAATCTGCTCTGTTTTGTAAGCGACCAGCTGTATCAATAAATAAAACATCATCTTTATTTTTCTTTGCCAAGTGAATGGCGTCATACACCAAAGCAGCAGCATCTCCTCCAGGAGTTGTCGTATAAACATGAGATTTGTTTCGAATCCCCCATTCTTTTAATTGATCAACAGCACCAGCTCTAAATGTATCTCCAGCAGCAAAAGAAACTTGATAGCCCTTACTTTTATAATACGAGCCCAATTTACCAATTGTTGTTGTTTTCCCTGCTCCATTTACACCAACCATTAAAACAACAAAAGGCTTTTTATCGTTTTCAATTTCAAGTGGAACTGCATAGGGTTTCAACCGATTGATAATTTCATTTTTTAAAATTAGCTTCATCTCTTCAGCATCTTTTGGTTTTTGTGTTTTAATCTCATTTATGATTTCATCCACACTTAACACACCAACATCAGCCATTAAAAGAGCATCTTCTAACTCTTCTAATGATTCAAAATCTATTTTTGAAAAAGAAAACAGACGAGCTGTTTTCTTCATACCAAGTTTAAGCTTCTCCAACCAACTCATTTTTCTCTCTTCCTGTAATTAAAACAGGGATTATTTCCCCTGTTTTTTCACAATTTGTTTTCACTTTTAAATAATTTTCCGTATAACCCACTCCTTGCGTTTCAACCAAAACAGATAGAGTCTTCCCAATTTGTTTATCTAAACAACTTGTCAACAACTCTTGCCCAACCTCACGCAATAAAGCAGCACGTCTTTTTCGCTCACACATTTCTACCATTGGCATTTTTGCAGCTGGCGTTTCTGGACGAACAGAATATGGGAAAACGTGTAAATGTGTTATTCCAGCTTCTTGAACAAATCGAACTGTATTTAAAAACATCTCTTCCGTTTCTGTTGGAAATCCAGTAATAAAATCTGCTCCAAAAACAAAATTCGGCCTTTGTTCTTTCAACTTTTGACACATTTTTAAAACTTGTTCAAACGAATGCCTTCTTCCCATACGTTTTAAAATCATATTATCACCTGACTGCATTGATAAATGCAAATGAGGCATGAATACTGGATTTGAAGCGACAATATCCACAAATTCATCATCCATACAAGCAGGATCAATTGACCCTAAACGCAGCCTTTTTAAACCAGTAACTTTTTTTAAAATTTCTTTTAAAAGAAAATTAAAACCATAAGGATATGAAGTAATATCTACCCCTGTTAGTACAAGTTCTGAAAATCCATTAGAAACAAAACTATTTGCCTCATTTATAACTTGATCAACAGGCAATCCTTTGTTTTTTCCCCTCGCCTTTCGCACAATACAAAAAGTACACGCATGTGAGCACCCTTGCTGTATTTGCAAAAAAGCTCTTGTTCTTGATTCAAAATCTGTAATAACTGGAACTTCAAAATCTGTATCTAAAATATTTTGAACTTGGATTCTATCCCCTTCTAACAAACATTTTCTAGATAGTTTTTCAATATTACCCACAACTTTAAAAACTTCCGGCATATTCGCATATTTTTGAGGATTTAACTGGGCTGCACAACCTGTTACAATAATCTTCATATCCGGATTTTCTCGAGCAGCTCGTCTAATTGCTTGTTGGCATTGACGCTCAGCTTCATGCGTGACAGCACAGGTATTAACAACAAAAATATCATCTCTATCTGCCAACAGTTTTTGAATAACTGTTGACTCAAATGTATTCAACCTGCAACCAAAAGAAAGTATCTTCATTTTATTTTTTCTTTTTCTTTCTCAAAAAAGATCGTTTTTCTTTTTCTTGTTTTTTGCGTTTATTAAATTTTGTAATTTTAACTTTTTTAATGTGGCGCGCATCAACATCTAAAACTTGGAATACAATTCCTGAAGAGTGTTCTACTTTTTCACCTACACGTGGCAACCTACCTGCCAAATGAAAAACAAGTCCCCCAACAGAATCAACAAACTCTTCTCTTTCTTCCTTGGTCATAAAGGGGCCAATCATTTTTTCCAAATCTTTAAGTAAAATGCGAGCATCTGCTTGAATAACACTGTTGCCAATTCTATGCAAAACAGGAGCTTCATCTAAAGCGTCATGTTCATCTTCAATTTCACCCACAATTTCTTCAAGCAAATCCTCAAGAGTGATAAGACCATCTGTTCCACCGTATTCATCGATAATAATTGCCATCTGCGCTTTTTTAGCTTGCATCTCCCTCAACAAATCTAAAGCACGCACTGATGGTGGAACAAACAAAATGCTTCCCGTCATAAGTTTTTTTACAGAAATTTCTTCCTCTTCCATCATGGCACACAAAATATCTTTTACATGAATAACCCCGATAATATTATCCAACGTATGTTCAAAAACAGGCAACCTCGTGAATTTTTCTTCTATCATCAATCGTTTCAATTCCTCGTATGAGGCATCAACACTAATTCCTGTAATATCAATTGTAGGAATTCGAATTTCACCAGCACGAACATCTCTTAATCTAAAAAGATTCTTTAAAAGTCCAATTTCATCTGGATCAACTAAAACTTTATCACCCCGTTCTACACGCTCATCCATAATTTCTTCAATTGTTTCTAAAACCTTTTCTTCTTCAGATGGTCTAACAAATATTGATTTAATTTTTGAAAATAGTGTCATTATTCTACATCCTTATAAGGGTTTTCATATCCAAGCAGATACATAAGTTTTGTTTCCAATTTTTCCATTTTTTGAGCTTCTTTTTCTTCCAAATGATCATATCCTTGCAAGTGCAAAGCTCCATGAATAAGTAAATGTGCCAAATGCGCTTCAAATGTTTTATTTTGATTTTTCGCTTCTTTCAAAACAGTTTCATAGGCTATAATAATATCCCCAGCTAACCATAAAAAACCTTTTGGTGGAATATTCCCTGTTTCAAATGACAACACATTTGTTGGCATATCCTTCCCACGGTATTTAAAGTTTAACCGATGAACAAAAGGGTCATCAGCCAAAACCAATGACACCTCTGCAGGTCGATGACTATGCCACGCTGTTTGAATAACCTTTCTACAAAACGCATGCAATTTTTTCACACGTCTTGAATATCTTTTATCCATTTGTTGAATGCAAATATCTGGCATTATTTATTTGCTTTCTGAATTTGCTTTATCATAAGCTTTAACAATTTTTGAAACAAGCCCATGACGCACAACATCTTTTTCTGAAAATTCAACAAAACCTATTCCAGAAACCTTCTTCAAAATCTTAACAGCATCTAACAAACCAGATACCGTTCCACGTGGAAGATCTGTTTGAGTTAAATCCCCATTGATAATCATTCGAGAACCTTCACCCAAACGCGTTAAAAACATTTTCATTTGCATAGGCGTTGTATTTTGAGCTTCATCCAAAATCACAACAGAATGGCTAAGCGTTCTACCCCTCATATATGCTAAAGGAGCCACTTCAATTTCACCATTTTCAAGCTTTTTATCCACCATATCTGCTGGCAACATTTCGTATAAAGCATCATAAAGAGGTCTTAAATATGGATCAATCTTTTCTTTTAAATTACCTGGCAAAAATCCAAGATTTTCACCAGCCTCAACAGCCGGACGTGTCAAAATAATTCGATCAACTTTCCCTTCAAGCATAGAGGATACAGCTTTTGCAACAGCCAAAAAAGTCTTCCCTGTACCAGCAGGCCCTAAACCAAAAACCATTTCATACTTATTCATTGCCTCAATAAAAGCACCTTGAGTTTCCGTTCTTGGGTTAATATGTCTTTTTTTTGTTTTTAATGTCAAATCTGAAGCTGCGTAAACATCTTGTTCCATCTGCATTGAAAAAAATCCTTTCATTTATCTAACAGTAACTTATCTTATACCACGATAAAAAACTTTTTACAAGAATTATCTAGTCAACTTTAACACCTGTTAAAGAGGTTGCAGAAGCATCCGTAATTTCAAGCATAACAATTTGATTTAAAAACGTATCTGGCAATGAAACATGCGTTCCTTGTAAATAAGGTGTATACCCGACTAACTGTCCTTCTTTTTTCCCACGTTCTGTTAATAGAACAGGCAAAATTTTCCCAACTGTTTGAGAATTAAATTCTTGTTGTTGTTTCAACAATTCAGCCTGCAAAATCATTAACCGTTTTGTTTTTATATCTTCAGGCACTTGATTTTTCATCAATGCAGCCGGCGTTCCTGGACGAGGACTATATTTAAATGAAAACGAACTTGCATAACGAACACGTTTTACAACTTCCATTGTTTGCGCAAAATCATCATCTGTCTCACCAGGGAAACCCACAATAAAATCCGAAGAAACTGCAATATCTGGTCTTGCTTTTCTAAACATTGCAACAATTTCTTCATAACTTTTAGCTGTGTATTGCCTATTCATTGCTTTTAAAATTACATCACTTCCCGACTGGATTGGTAAATGAATGTAAGGCATCAATTTATCCAACTTCGCATGTGCATCAATTAAATTTTGAGTTATTTTTGATGGATAAGATGTGGTATAACGAATGCGTTCCAATCCTTCAATTTGAGCTAATTGATTAATTAAATCACCCAAATCTGAAGCCCCATCTCCATGCCAACAATTCACATTTTGCCCCAGAAGCATAATTTCTTTTGCCCCTGTTGAAACAAGCTCTTGCGCCTCTTTTAAAATATCACTTGCCGGTCTTGAATATTCACATCCTCGTGTATAAGGAACAACACAATAGGTACAAAAATTATCACACCCTTCTTGAACAGCTAAAAAACTACTTGCAGAAGTTGCTTTTGTTTTTGGTAAATAATCAAACTTTGAATCAGATGGAAAATCTGCTAATAAAACCCGTCCATTTTTACGATTATACGCAGCCACAAGCTCAGGCAAACGGTGATAATTTTGTGGGCCCAAAGCAATATCAACCGGATGAGAGCGTTTTAAGATTTCAGCCCCCTCTGCCTGAACAACACAACCACACACAACAATCAAAGTATCTTTTCCTTCTTGTTTACGTGCTTTTTTAAATTCATTTAAGCGACCAATTTCAGAAAACAACTTTTCAGATGCTTTTTCACGTATGTGACACGTATTTAATAATAAAATATCAGCCTCACTTGGATTTTCTGTTTCTTGATATCCATGAACAGCCATAGCATCTCGCATACGTGCTGAATCATATGCATTCATTTGGCACCCAAATGTTTTTATATAAATTTTTTTCAAACTAAACTCCATACTATCTTAAATACGTTTGTATTTTTTCTCTTAAATTAGACAACTCTTGTTTGCGCAAAAATGGATCTGCTTTTCCTTTTGTCGGATAAAGAACATTTTTAAATTTTTCATATTCATCAAAAGACAAAACCTCTTTTGCTGTTTCCATCAACTTTCGTTGTTTCCAACGAGCTCCCTGTTTTATTAAATCTTTTTTTCTTTTCTCATCCACTTGATATGACTTTAATAATGCAGCAGCTTCACTTGAAGATTTTGTATTTGTTGGATAATACCATTTTTGAGATGCCGGTTCTGCTGCCAACGATAACAAAACAAACGGATGTAAAATTTCTCCTTGAAACTCTAAAGAAGAAGCATTCCCAAGCGCCAACTTTATTTGCTTCATATAAGAAAGAACCTTTTCTCTTCCTTGAGAAGTCTCATCTAACTCAAGCAACAATTTTGCCAATTTCGTTTGAGCAACAGCATTTCCATTATCTGCAGCTAAATGCAAATATAAAAGTGTTTTAACAACATCCTTTTCAACATTTTTCGCCCCCTCATAATAAATATGAGCTAACTTTAATTGAGCCTCATCATCATTTTCAATAATGGCACAATTTTGATACGCAGGGATAGACGCTTTTACACTTTTTTGATAAACACTATCACCGGCTTCACAGATAGCAAAAACTTTAGATGACATTAAAAACAAAAAAGAAAAAATTAAAAATCTATTCATCAAAAACAACCTCTATTTTTGAAACTGATTTTGGAGATGGCACAACAGCTGTTTCAAATAAAATTTCAGCATTTCCTTCTACTGTTTTTTCATTAAACACCACACGCTTGCGAGCAACGATGTTATCTTCGTCATCATAAATAACAGCTTTTGTTTCAAGTAAAGGACAGGCTTTCAATGAAGTATTAACAACAGCTCCTCGAATCAACAATCGCTCCACTCCAACTTCATTTAATCCAATTTCATATCCTACGTTTTGAACCACCAATGATGAAAGACAAGTTTTAACATCTTGAACTTCATTTTCACCAACCACTGGCTCAACCACATCAACAACAGGTAATTGCTCAGCTGGTGTTAAAACAACTTCTTGTGTTTCAATGGGTAAAAATTTTTCTTCAGGCATTTTAACAGGAACTTCTACTTTTTTTTCAACCCAAAAAGGATCTTTTTTCACCTCTTTTTTTACTTTTGTTTTATCCAACTGACTTAAAATAACTGTATCAATCGAATCGATTAAATAATCTTTTTGAAGATAAGCAAAAAAACAAATTCCAGCCCCTATTGAAAGCCACACCAATGTTCCAAACAAAGAAGATTTTTTATTTTCAACTGGTTTAAACTCTTCAGGAACGACTGAAAGCAAATCATCTTCTTTTTTTTCGCTCTTTTCATCTCTGTTCAATGGCTCAGTAAACAACGCTGTAGGCAAACTTTCATTCAACTTTGTTAATGCTTCATTTTCAGCACTCTCTTTTGAAATATCTTGTTTTTGTTCGGTAATTAAAGAGGGCTCCTTTTTCACCTCAACCTCTTTCATTGCCTTTTGCTCAAAATAATGACCACACGCCGAACAATGACATTTTTGTGTTTCAAGGACTTGAATTTCATCAGAAATAAGATACTTTGTAAAACATTTTGGGCAAACAATAAACATTTAGCTTTTCCTTTTAAAAAAAATAGTGTAAACATAATATAAATGATTTTCAAAAAACTTACAACTGTTTTTCTGAGGGATATTTCGTGTTTACATCAAATAAGTTATCTACACCAATTGCAGAGTTTAACGGCGTGTCATTTAAATATGCGACAGGACCAGAAGTTTTAAAAGACATTCAGCTCACTTTAAACCCTGGGTCATTCTATTTTATGACAGGGGAAAGTGGCGCAGGGAAAACCTCTCTTTTAAGCCTTTTATATTTAAATAACATGCCAACAAGAGGGCGCATTCGTTTGTTTGGCTATGCACTTGATACGCTTAATCGAGAAGCAAAAGCACAAATAAGGAGACAAATCGGCGTTGTTTTTCAAGATTATCGCCTTTTAGACCATTTAAATGCATTTGATAATGTTGCCCTTCCTTTACGTATTGCAGGGACAAGGGAACAAGATATTAAAAAACACGTTCGTGAACTTCTTGCTTGGGTTGGCCTTGAAAAACAACTCACAAAATTTCCACACGAACTTTCTGGGGGTGAAAAACAACGTGTTGCCATTGCAAGGGCTGTGATTAACAGACCTCGTTTATTGCTTGCAGATGAACCAACGGGGAACGTTGATGACGCCATGGCGAAACGATTAATTTATTTGTTTTTAGAATTAAACAAACTTGGGACAACAACCGTTATTGCCACACACAACCACAATTTAATCAAGCATTTTGGGTTCCCAAGACTTCATTTATCCCATGGTAAAATTGAACCGGTTGAAAAAAACACATCAAATAAAGGTTAATAAGGTAGAAATATGAAAAAAAGAGCTGATATTCCATTTTCTTCTGACTCATCAAAGTTTTTTATTCCTTGGTTGAGTATGTTTATGGTCTTTATAGCAACACTTATTTTATCTGTTGCAATTGTTGTGTATTCATCTGTTCAATCATGGACAGATAATATTTCAGGCTCATTAACTGTTCAAATTCCAACCTACACGGAAAAAGGCGAAAGCAGGGAAGAAAAAATCGCCACAGATATTGAAATGGCACTAACCCTTTTACGCTCAAGTGATGGTATTACCGGCGCTAGTTTGCTCACAGACGAACAAGTCAGTGCCTTAATGGAACCTTGGATTGGACAAAGTGATTCTATGATGGAATTACCTCTTCCAAAAATTATTGATGTAAATGTTGATTCAAAAAATTTCCCCAATATTACACAGTTAAAAGCCGATCTTTATGAACAAGTTCCCGAAGCTGTTTTAGACAGTCACCGTGCAGCGTTAGATGAACTTGTTTTATTTTTTGAAAACATGGTTAACCTTATTGCCTTTATTTTGATTTTAATTCTCATCACAACAGCAATTTCTGTTATTTATGTTACAAAATCGAGTTTATCTGTGCATGAAAAAGTTATTGAACTTATCCACATGATGGGGGCAAGTGATTTTTATATTACCATTCAATTTGCAATGCGTAGTTTTAAATTAACATTGATAGGGAGCTTAGTTGGTTTTATTCTCGCTCTTCCTATTATGGCCTTATTTAATTATTTTTTATCTCAAATGAATGGGAGTTTTGTACTTGAAAGTCAACTCGGTATTTTACAATGGGTACTTTTGGCAAGCGTACCATTTTTAACAGCCATTTTATCATTTTTAACAGCTTATAAAACGGTATCAAAAGCGCTGAAACAAATATTATAATGACAAAAAAATTATTAAACTTAGCCATTTATTTTTCATCTTTAGCATTTATGCTATGGATGATTGGGTTGGTTATTTTTTGTTTATACGCATTATCTTTTAAATATGCCCCTGAAAAGCACAGTGACGCTGTTGTTGTTTTAACCGGAGGAACAAACCGAATTAAAACCGGGCTTGACTTGATGCAAAAAACAAATGCTGAATATATGCTCATTTCTGGTGTGAACAAGGAAGTATCACAAAACGAGTTATTCCCTAACATAAAAAATGAAGATTTAAGCAAAATCACTCTCGGATATGAGGCATTAGACACTGTTGGGAATGCACAAGAAATTAAATCTTGGATTAAAGGGAAAAACATCAAAACTATTTTGCTTGTTACCAGTTTTTATCACATGCCTCGCAGTATTTTTGAAATCAAAAAAATCAATAAAGATATTCAAATCAGACCGTGGACTGTTTTTCCAAAATCATTCAACCATTCTGTTGAATGGATTAAGACAAGGTATGCTTGGCTTTTATTCATAGAATATCACAAATATCTTTTTGTACAGTTAAAACATTTAATAAGAAAGGACTAATTATGCAAAACGCCTATCAACCCTCTAAATTAAGATCAACTTGTTTTAATATCTTCTTATATTTAGGCACCTTTATTTTGTGTATTTTATTTTTACCCACTATGTTTATGACAACAAAAGGATCTGGTTGTTTTCCACGCATTTGGTCCAAAATTATGCGTAAAGCATTAAAAGTTATTTGTAATATTGAAATTGAAGTCAAAGGACTTGAAAACCTACCAAAAGAAGCAGGATATATCGTTGCAGCAAAACACCAATCAGCAATGGAGACCGTTCTTTTCCATGGAATTATTCC
Organism: Alphaproteobacteria bacterium; assembly: GCA_017466695.1. Taxonomy (GTDB): domain Bacteria; phylum Pseudomonadota; class Alphaproteobacteria; order CAAHEQ01; family UBA3637; genus RGIG4140. The sequence continues at coordinate 122,480 of JAFTTR010000017.1, forward strand.
AAATCTTTTTTATGTATTAAAAAGAGAATTATTATTTTTACCTCTAGCCGGATTATATTTTTTAAAAACAGGATGTATTGCCATTGATCGAAAAGGTGGCACAAAAACCATGCGCAAAATGGTTACGGGCGTTAAAAAGAATTTAGCACGAGGGATGAATTTAACCATCTTCCCAGAAGGGACGAGAAAAGCCCCAGGGAGCAAAGATCCATATGCCCCTGGCGTGGCCTTTTTATATGAACAATGCAATGCCCCCATTGTGCCGGTTGCACTTAACACAGGTTATTGCTGGGGCAGAAATCAAAAACTTAAAACCCCTGGGATTGTTACAATTTCATTCTTACCCCCAATCATGCCAGGGCTTAACAAACGAATTTTTATGAAAGACCTTTATGATGCTATTGAAACCGAACAAGACAAACTTGTTCACCCAACTGAACTTTTAAAACAAAGAGAAGCTAAATGATTAGTGAAAAAATTATTTTAGGTGTTTATTCTGATTCAAGTTTAAACAATGTTGAACTGAGTCTTATTCACACAGATGGGGTTGATTTGTATCAAGAACCTATCAGCCTTACAAGACCATATGATCCTAAAATAAAAGAAGGTATTTATAAACTCATGCTCAAAGGGGATTTTTCCGAAACAAGCGCATTAATCCCCTTATCGCAAGAGATAACAAAATTTCACTCAGAACTGATAAAAGAATTTATTGATTTAAACAAACGAAAACATCCCAAAATTGATTATATCAGCTATTCTGGCCACACCATTTATCAAAATCCTGATGAAAAAATCAATATTACGTTGGGCGATTTTGAGACGATTGCAAGAACATTTAATATCCCTGTTGTGGGGAAATTTTTACATTCCGATATACGAGCTGGTGGACGTGGGGGGCCTATTTTTGGATCATTTTATGATGCCTTAACAAGAAGGGAAGAAAAACCTCTTGGTATTTTATCATTAGGAGGTATTTTAACAATGACCTCTATTGGTCCTTTTGGGGAATTACAAGCATTTGATTGTTCGATTGGCACCGTTTTATTAGACCATTGGATATTCAAAAAAATTGGAGCCGAAATGGATTTTAACGGTAAATATGCTAAAATGGGAACAATTGACACAGCATTATTAAACAGACTGCTAAAAGACAAATACATTTTAAAAACACCTCCTAAAACTGTTAAACGGGACAACTTTATGGAATTGTATAAACATGTCGAAGGGTCCAGTTTGGAAGATGGGGCAGCAACACTTACAGCATTTATTGCTCACGCTCTTAAAAATAGCACAAATTATTTAAATGAGAAACCCAAACAATGGATTTTGATTGGTGGGGGGATATACAATCCAACATTGGTACAAATGATTAAATCACTTTTTAAAGAACCTATTAAAACAGCCTTAGATTTGAACTGGCAAAATGATACTTTAAATGCAAGTGCCTATGCTTTTTTAGCAGCCAGATGTGTTATGGGACTACCCATTAGTTATCCATCCACCACAGGAGCGTATGAAGCCGTTACAGGTGGGCAAGTTTTCACACCATAAAAACACGATTCGCATAAAAATACTATAGATTCGCTCTTTTTAAAGCGAAAAGATTGTTTTTATACTTTAAAAATACATAAAAAAGTATATAAAAAACATAAAGTTATAATAAATTATTTTTTATACTTGACTTTTATTTCATTTTTTTATAATATTCGCATTCTGTGTTCAATTTTTTATAAGGAACGAAAATGAAAACAACAATTAGTAAAACGGTTTTAACATTAACGGCATTTATGTCAGTTAACACTGTTTTCGCAAACACATTGCCACCTTCCTTTGAAGGTAAAAAAGAAGGCATTGCTTTCGTGGCTGAAAAAACAAACAACGAAAAGAAATTGGCAAATTCATTGCCACCAACCCCAGAATATAAAGGTATTGCAAATTCATTGCCACCTACTCCAGAATATAAAGGCATTGCAAATTCATTACCACCTACCCCTGAATATAGAGGTCTTGCAAACACATTACCACCAACTTTTGAAGGCAGAATTTCACGCCATCAAATGGTTGATATGAAAGGTATGCATATCCAACACATTAATATGGGGTAATAAGCGGATACGAAAGAGGGGTGAAAGGAATATCAAGTTTTAATTCCTTTCCCTCTCTTTTTTGTTGCTTAAAATATATCAGAAAAAGTAAACGCCCTTTTTGGAGCGTTTTTTTATTGTTTAAAATAATTATCAAAAAAATACCAAAACACCCTACAACCCACGACTGTTCAGCCATTGTTTTGAGGGGTTAATTCAAAGTCTCTTGGCGTGAGGCGTGCGAGGGCGTGGAGCGTGCGAGGGTGTGGAGCGTGCGAGGGTGTGGAGGGTGCGAGGGCGTGAGGCGTGCGAGGACGTGGGAAACATTTTTCGTCATGCCGTACTTGATACAGCATCTATCAAAACTTCTGAGACAGGCCAAAAAATTTTAGGATAACGTAAAGAGATAAAAGAAAAACCACCTTTCGGTGGCTTTTCTTTTGGTTGCTGTTAATCGATATACTCGATACAACATTCTTCAGTAACAGGTCCCGTCGAGGTTATCTTTGGCGATGACGTTGTTATTGTTGTTGTTTCGTCTGGAGGTGTCGTACAACAGATAATACCAGTCTCCGTTCCATCGTCACAACATTCTGAATAACAACCCACATCTGGGAAGATGTGAATACGAACATCCTCAGGGCCACAATAACCCACTTGTTCACTTCTCATATATTCCCAATATCCTGTTTTACATTCACATTTTTTCGTCGTAACAGGAGTTGTTGTTATAGGTTTCTGGCAACAGAACAAATCATCCGAATGGTGAGCACAACCAAATGGTGGATTATTTGAATCTGCTCCAGGAATTTGCACTAATTCACTTTGAAGGGCTTGCACCAGTGAATTTGGTGCAGCACTACAAATTGGACAACATGTCTTGTTACCAACCTGTTTAGGATAGAGACAAGAGGCATCAGCCTGACCTTCAATATACCCATTTGGACAAACCTCTGTAGTCTCCGTTGTTGGTTCACAACAAACTGTGACTCCTCCACAGCAGTAAACCGTACAATTTGAAGGGACGCCAGCCAAATCTTCTGGGTCTTGTGAATAATTGTACTTATCACAAACCCCTAATCCACCACTCCATTCAACCAAATTTCCTGGGCAAGAGCTAGGACATTTATTTGTTGTGCTCCAAGTTGAAGTACTTGTAGAAGTAGAAGTAGATGTTGAAGTACTTGTAGAGGTACTTGTCGTTGTAGTGGATGGATCTTTACAACAAAATACGTTGTTGGATAGACCTGCCCCTGGGAGTGGATAACAGTTTGGATTATCATTTTGATGATATGCCAGATATTCTCCTTCAGGACACTCTGAAGTTGTTGTTTCTGTGGATGGTTCTTTACAACAAAATACGTTATTGGATAAACCAGCCCCTTCTAGAGGATAACAATTTGGATTATCATTTTGATGATATGCAAGATATTCTCCTTCAGGACACTCTGAAGTTGTTGTTTCAGGTGTAGTTGTTGTAGTTGTTGATGTTACAGGTGTAGTAGTTGTTGTAGGCTCGTCCTTACAAGCTTCTCTTCCACTATCCCAAGGACCACAACAAGTTAACTCACAGTTCGTTTTATCCCAACGATATATTCCATTTAAAGAAAAACCTCCCCCTGCATCCCCTGATGCAGTCCAACATGCTTCACCAATCTTTTTTAAGATTTCATCCGATGGTTCACAAACTGACGAGGTTATAGGTGGAACAGGAGTACTCGTCTCAGGAGAAGAAGTTGATGTTATTATTGTTGGAGTGCCATTTGGTGTTGCCGTTGTTGTGAACGACGTTGTGCCACTTGGTGTCACCGTTGGTGAATCATACGTTGTAGCAGTCGTTGTCAACACGGTTGGTGTTTCAGTTGGCGAGTCATACGTTGTAGCAGTTGTTGTCACAATCGTTGGTGTACTCGTTCCTGTTGGTGTTCCATATGGTGTCGCCGTTGTTGTGAACGACGTTGTACCACTTGGTGTCACCGTTGGCATTGGGGTCGTGGCAGTTGTCGTCACAATCGTTGGCGTAATAGTTGGTGCCACACCAGTTGTCGTCAATATTGTTGGTGTCACCGTTGGTGAATCATATGTTGTAGCTGTCGTTGTCAACACCGTTGGTGTACTCGTTCCTGTTGGTGTTCCATATGGTGTCGCCGTTGTTGTGAATGACGTTGTCCCACTTGGTGTCACCGTTGGCATTGGTGTCGTGGCAGTTGTCGTCACAATCGTTGGCGTAATAGTTGGTGCCACACCAGTTGTCGTCAATATTGTTGGTGTAACAGTTGGTGAATCA
>JAFTTR010000018.1 GCA_017466695.1 Alphaproteobacteria bacterium
GGTGTGGCATTGAGCTTACGACCGACATAGAGGTCGTGATGGTTCAGGCGATAGCCCATGAGCTGGAATTTTATTCCAAGCGAATGGTTGCGAGCCGAAAGGGTCCCAAAATTCATTTTGGGAATTACTAATCCCACCCCCTTTGGCCAATGAAAAGAGCACCCGTTTGGGTGCTTTTTTTATTGTGTTAAGGAGGTGTGGCATTGAGCTTACGACCGACATAGAGGTCGTGATGGTTCAGGCGATAGCCCATGAGCTGGAATTTTATTCCAAGCGAATGGTTGCGAGCCGAAAGGGTCCCAAAATTCATTTTGAGAATTACTAATCTCATCCTCGCAACAAAAAAAATCAAATCAATATTTTTTCACTAATTTAATATACTTAGGAGGAATAACACCTTCTTTTATTACTAATAAATAATACCGGATAAAGGCAAAACGCCATCCCTTTTCATCATCCAAAACATCATAGTCATTTGGTGAAAAATCAATTTCAGACAAATCCGAAAGTTGACACAAAAGTTCATCATTTTTATTTTCTGGTTCTTTTTCTAACACAGAAGGACTCACATATACAGCCTCTAGCAACCCATCTTTTTTTAATGCCAGAACATCAATTTCAAACAACTCAGAATTTTCAATAAAAACTTTGATACTTTTTGTTCTTTTCGTATGTTTCAACGGTTCAACCAAACATCTGATACCTCGTGAACGACCCTCAAAACATCTTTCCAGCCAAAGAACAATTTCAGAATGTGTTACAAATCCAGAACGTTTTTGATAATAATTAATGTCAGCTTTTAAATTTTTAGAAAAAGAAAGAATTCCCTTTTGAAGTACATTATTTCCCTTTGGAGCATAATGATACAGCTTCATAAAATACTTATCTTTCTTGCCCAGAATTTGAATCAGGAACCATACCAGCTCCATCATTCCCATTAACAGCAGCTTCTTGTTCAGGGGTCGTAATTCGTTGTCCATTCAACCCTAAAATATCAAGAAGTTTTAATGGATTAAGCTCAGAACCAACGTTTTTCCACCCTGTGGACATATCATTTATTGCGCCGGTTGCCTTTGCAACTTGGTTATCATAATTCTTGCTAAAACTAAAATCTTTTCCCCAATCCCAACTAAATAAACCAAACACAAAATTCTCAGCCATTTGTAATGGTTGACTGATAGCTAGACTGCGAGCTGTTTCAACACCATTCATTACCGAATCACCATAATCAGAAACTTCTCCGATACCTCCTTTTAAAGTACCTTGGAAAAAACTTCTCGTTCCGGCAAAAAAACCTGAAATTCCACCTATGGAAGATGTTCCACCAGCTTGTTCTTGAGGAGCGTTAGCACCTCTATCAGCTGCACCTTGAGCTTGTTGAACACCTGTATCATTTGAATTATCTGTCATAATCCCCTCCGTTTTTTGTCCCTTGTATATATCATTATACCATAAAATTTATTTTTTTTCAAAAAAATAATATCTTTTTTATTTTTTTTGTTATTTAATACTCTTATTGAGTAACATTTATTTAGAGGAACACCATGAATCCATATATTGAAATCCAAGGACGTAAAATTGGCCTTGACTATCCACCACTTGTAATTGCTGAAATCGGTATTAACCATAATGGATCATTAGAAGAGGCAAAAAAACTTGTTCGAGCTGCAAAAGAAGCTGGGGCAGAAATTGTCAAACATCAAACCCATATTCCATCAGCTGAAATGAGTGCTCTTGCGAAAAAAGCAATTCCTGGGAATTCCCCTTTTTCAATTTGGGATATTATGGAAAGATGCGCTCTTAGTGAAGAAGATGAAATCGAAATGCAACGTTATACCGAAGAATTGGGTATGATATTCATTTCAACACCTTTTTCTTTTGACGCAATTGAACGCCTTAAAAAAATGAATATTCCTGCTTACAAAATTGGTTCTGGTGAAATGAATAACTATGATTTTGTTCGCACAATTGCAAAACTAAAAAAACCAATTATTTTATCCACAGGGATGAATGACATGGAAAGTGTGAAAAAAGCTGTTTCTGTCATTCAAGAATATCATAATGATTTTGTTATTTTACATACAACAAATTTGTATCCAACCCCATCTCATTTGATTCGTTTGGGAGCATTGGAAGAAATCAAAAAAGAGTTTCCAAATGCGATTATTGGCTTATCAGATCATAGCTTAAATAATTTAGCCTGTCTTTCAGCAACGGCTCTTGGTGCTTCTGTTTTAGAACGCCACTTTACCGATACAAAAGAAAGAAAAGGGGAGGATATTATCTGTTCAATGGATATTCAAGAATGTAGAGAACTTATTCAAGCTAGTGCCGAAATTCAAAAAATGCGTGGTGGAACAAAAGAAGCCGCTCAAGAAGAAAAAATCACAATTGAATTTGCTTTTAATACGCTTGTCGCTGCAATTGATATACCGGCAGGAACCGTTTTAACACGTGAAATGGTCAAGACACAACGACCTTCTTTAAAAGGAATCTTAGCTGCTGATTTGGATAAAGCTTTGGGGAAAAAGACAACTCACAACATTCAAAGTGGAACACATATTGACTGGAGCGATTTAGACTAATGACGAATATTTCTTTTATATCAGGAACACGTGCCGATTATGGAAAAATCAAACCTTATATTGATTTTTTAGTCAAACAACAAAATAAAAAAGTCTCTGTTTTCGTTACCGGTATGAACATGTTGAAAAAACATGGCTTGACATATAAATTCATAAAAAAAGATTTAAATGGAATATGTAAAATTTTTATTGATAAGAAATTTAAAGAAAAAAATACTGCTTTAGAAGTAGCTCAAATTATAAAATCTTACGATTCTTATCTTAAAAAAGAAAAAATAGATTTTGTTTTTGTTCATGGGGACAGACCAGAAGTTTTGGCTGCAGCAAGTGCTGCCATTTTAAACAATATTCCTGTTTGTCATATTGAAGCAGGTGATTTAAGTGGGAGTGTTGATGAATCTATTCGACACGCAACAAGCAAACTTTCACAACAGTTTTTGGTTGCAGATGAAAAAGCAAAAAATATCTTACTTAAAATGGGTGAAGATGAAAAACATATTCATATTGTGGGAAATAGTTCTCTTGCATTTCAAGTAACATCTCCTTCACAAAGAGAATTAGACTATCTTAACAAATTTAAAAATTATGCTATTTTAATTTATCACCCCGTTACAACTTTAACTTCGCAATTTATTGAAAACGAACTTACAAACTTGCTCAAAAAACTTCAAAAAAGCAATAAAGAAATTATCATTATTTCCCCAAATAATGATCTTGGCAGTGAAACAATTTTAAAAACATATCAACAATTTAAAAATCACAAAAAGTTTCACTTTATAAAGTCTTTTTCATTCAGCGCGTTTAATTATCTTCTTCAACACGCTGACTTTTTAATTGGAAATAGTTCTTGTGGTATTAAAGAAGCACCTTACTATAATATACCCGTTATTGATATTGGATGTAGACAATCAAATCGTTATAATCATTTAAATTTAAATAATTTTTATCATCTCGATTCGCTTGAAAATTTAGAAAATATTATCAATAAAGTTGACTCTTTAAAAACTTCAAAAATAAAACCAAATTATAAAGAAGAATTTTTTGAAAAATTAAAAACAATCTTTACGGATGAATTCTTTAATATCAAAACACAAAAAAGGTTTAACGATTAAATCGTTAAACCTTATGCCATTCCACCTCGAGTAGTTTCAGAATTTTTCTTTAAGAAGAATTCGGTAGCAGCTGCTGCTTTATCTTTATCTGCATAGAATTGATTAAAATTAACAACAACACCTCTTTGATGCAATGTGTCACTTACATTTCTTTCAGCCATTTTTGCATTCACATGTGTTTGAAGTTTTGAAATATCATCATTTGTTAAACCGATATTTAATAATTCACCCCTGCGAACACCTTTAAAAACCTCCTCATCCAGTTTTCTTCTTTCCTCAGCCTCTTTCAACTCCTCTTTAGACCAACCACCTAAAAATTCTGGCGCATGTCGTTCCCACCAAGAAGGTTGATCAAAGCCCCTATTAAGAGTCCACACAGGCTGATAAGAAGTTGTAGGTGTAACAGACTCAGGTCTCCTTACAACTTCTTGAGGCATCTCAGCTTTTCGAGGTTGATTTTTACCTTTTTTAGATTTTTTCACCGGTCTTGTTGTTGCAACCGAAGGTGTTTGTGTCGGTTGTGGTGTTGTATCAGAATAAGCATCTGTTTGTTGTGCTTCTACTGGCGCTGCAACACTTACCAAGCCCTTCCCTGAACGCACGGCTTTTCTTGAAGCATAAGCCATTTGTGTTGAACGCTCGAAATCATCCTGGCAAAATGTATGATACTTATTACCAAAAGGATTTACTGGAACAAAATTTCCTCCTTTTTTGACCCGATACTCAAAATGCAAGTGAATAGCATATCGTCCACCGGTATTTCCAACATCACCAAGCCAATCTCCTTGATTGATAACAGCACCTACTTTCAAATGCTTTGGCAATGGATTTGCAAGATGGGCAAATCTCATCATTTTTGTTCCATCAAGACTGACAAGATCAACCGTGTTTCCATATCCACCTCGTTTTCTAACCGAGGCAACTTTAAAACCACTCAAAGGACACCCTACTGGAATTCCTTTTTTGCCAGCTGTTCCTAAATCAATACCGGCATGCCTACGTCTTTTACCCCTTGCAGCACCAAATTTTTGTGGTGCCCATCCGTAATTAAAAATACCTCTTGCCATATTCAATCCCCTTTATTTTATAAGCTCATGTTTTATTTATTATAGCACAAAAAAAAGAATCTGTCATTTATTTATTTTTTTGACATTTCTTCTATGAAAATTTATGATGTATTCATCAGTATTGAAAGGATAAAAAAATGCGCAAACTATCTCTCTTTTTACTTGCATCTGCGAGCTTAATTTCTTCACATGCATTGGCAATGTCATCATTTAAATTAGATTTACTTCATACAAACGACTTACACGCTCATTTTCTTCCTTTCAAAAGCGATGGAAGTAGTTGTACATACGACACTTGCCGAGGAGGATGGGCAAAAATAAAATCTTTTATAGATAAAGAAAGAAAAAATAATCCTAATCTTATCCTTTTAGATGCTGGGGATCGTTTTTCTGGAACTGTATTTTACACTCTGCGTAAAAGTCAAGATATGCCTCTTTTGTTAAATGAAATGAAATATGATGCTATGTGCCTTGGTAATCATGATTTTGATGATGGGCTTCCTGAACTTGAAAAATTTCAAAAGAAAATAAACGCCCCACTTTTAAGTTCAAATGTTATTTTTCCTGAAAAAAGCGATTTAAATAAAAATATTTTACCTGCAATTGTTTTGCACAAAATGGGGCGACAAATTGGGATTATAAGCACATTAACGCCAACCACAAAAACAACCAGCTCTAACGCAAAGGAAATTGAATTAAAACAACCCATAGAAACTATTCAACCTTTAATTCAAAAATTAAAAAATCAACAGGTTGATATTATTATTTTACTCAATCATATTGGAATTGATAAAGATATTGAACTTGCCCAACAACTTTCAGATATTGACATTATCGTAAGCGCTCACACCCACACTTTACTTTCAAATAATCCAAATGAAAAAGAGGCAAAAGGAGGATATCCTGTTGTGATTAAAAACAAGGATAATAAAAATGTTTTAATTGTTTCGTCTGGAATTGGAGGACATCATGTAGGAAAATTATCTGTTGAATTTGATGAAAAAGGTGAAATCCTTTCCTATCAAGGCGACACAATCCCGATGGATAATTCAATTACTCCAGATCCTCAAATGTTAAAAATATTGGAAACCATTCAATCAGAAATTGATACAATTTTAAATCAAAAAATATTTTCAACCTCACAAAAAATCCCTTTAACACATGACGGTTTATTTTGTTCTGAATCTTGTTATATTGGAGAAGTTTTAACCGATTCGCTTTTAAAAGCTGCTCAAAAAATTGAACCAAAAACCGATTTTGCCTTTTTAAATTCCGGTGGGATTAGAGCTGGTTTCCAACAAGGAGAAATTACTTTCAAAAATATTGCTCAAACATATCCTTTTGATTCAAAAGCTGTCATTGTTAAAATAAAAGGAAAAGATCTTATTTCATATTTAAATCACGGCTTAAAAGAATACGTTACAGATGATAGAACAAATCCATTCATTCAAACAGCTGGATTAGGATATTTATTTTCTGGGACTGATAAAGTTGTTAAAAAAATAGATATTCAAAACAAAACGCTTGAAGACGAAAAAGAGTATTTAATTGTTATGCCTTCATTTTTAGCAAAAGGTGGAGATGGATTCCCAATTCTCGATATTGTAACAGAGCTTCCTGAAAAAAGCATTCGAGAAGAAATTATATCTATCTTGAAAAACTGGCCTATCAAAAAGTTTGAAAACAGAATTAAAAAAATGTTTAACTAACTGTTTTGATACTTTTTTGTTTAAATGCGATAACAAAAAGAGAATTTAAAACAAGCGCTGAAGAATACCCAATTAACATCGCTGTATGGGGAGAATATAAATCTGCAAGCCAGCCAATTAACAGCGTTCCGATAGAATAAAATCCAGTATTTAACAATGTTGTAAATGAAACAAGTGTTGCCCGTTCATCATTTGAAATTTCCTTTTGAATAAATGATCCAGTTGCAGGAGAATAAATTCCAAAACATCCAGAACCTATTGTTTTAAAAATAGGACTGAGCCAATTCGCACACAAAACAGAAAAGACATTAACCAAATTGTCACTCATAGCCCCCAGCAAAATTGTTTTTTCAACACCAATTATTTTTCCAACTTTTGATGATAAATAACTCGTTACAGAAGAAACAAGATGTCCAAAAAATCTGAGCACTCCCAACAATTCAACAGGCATAATTGTTTTAAAAAAAGCAGCATTAATTGTATAAGAGGCCTCATTTAAACCATAATGTGTTGAATCTGCAATTGCAAAACAAAATAATTTTTTGTTCCGTTTAAAATATGAAAAAGCTTTTATTAAATGCTTAAATGGATTGGTCATTGCCTCTTTTTTAACCGTACCTTCTTTTAATAATAAGGAAATTATAAAAGCTAAAAACATGGGGATAACTTTCATAACCATCACCCCTCGCAAAGATAAAAAGTAATAAAAAACACCACATAACAATGCACCAACACTCAATGAAAAAGAGGAAACAGATTTCATTTTAGAAAGGCAATCATGATACTTATCTACTTGATTATTTGAAGCTAAACTTTCAAATAAAAATGTATCTGCATTTGGAGCTGAAAATCGATAAAATCCTGAAAAAAGCGCAGCCACAATCAGAGCTGAATATGATCCTGCCGATGCATACAAAACAGCAGCCAACAAACGGCAAAACGAACAAAGAATTGCCACTTTTTTACGACCCACTTTATCAGAGAGTAACCCAAGTGGAACTCCTAATATTGTCCCAGTCATGTGCGCAATAAAAAATATTTTCATAGCATCAGAATATGAATTTGAAAGGGAAGCAAAAAATAAAAGCTCAATTGGAAGAGCAAAATTCATCCGGATAAAAAAGCTATATAAATATAGAAGTGAAACATTTCTGGTCATTTTATTTTTACTTTTCAGACCAGAAATAAAATTCTCATTCACAAAATTTTTAATACTTACAAATTTGTTAATCATCTATTTTCCCAAAAATTGCTATTTTTGCTCCTGTTAGTTTCGCCCACAATCTATCCCCAAAAGAATAATGCCACCATTCTGCAGGATAATTGATAAATCCAACTTTTTCCAGTGCATTTTTTAAAATATTTCTATTTTTTCTTGCTAAAAAAGAAACAGGATAATCAAAATCAGATTCTTCATAAAACCCTCTAACCTCTCCACCCATATCATAGTCTATTCCATTTTTATCACATAAAGAAACATCTATTGCAGCGCCACTTTGATGCCCACTTCCTTGCCGATAAGGGTTCGCACAAAATACATCACAAAGAGCAATAAATTTTTCTGATTGAATAGATAAATCGGGATACATTTTTTGTTGTTTTTGAACAACTTCATCCCACAATTTTTTTTGAGCTTCTAATGGACGATAAGCTTCATAAATTTTGAAAAAATAATTTTCTGGAAGGTGTTTTTTTGCCTCAATAAGCATTTGATAAATGTATCTTCTGATTCTTTTTTCTTTTGTAAATTTATCACAAAAAAAGATATCTTCTTTTTCACTAATCAAAACAAGTTTGGGTGGATTTTCAATTTCAGTAATATAATTTGGCTCTGGTAAATTTGCATCACTAAACATCTCGAATCCTTTCTTTTTCTCTTGAAATAAGGGTTATTTTTTTTCTTCCAATAAATTGAGATTTTCTTAAATTTAAAAAATCTCTTTTTAAAATTTTTAAAACTATTCTCGGCTCATTTTGATAAACAGAAGAGGATTTAAATGAAACAACTTTTGCATTAAAACGCTGCATCATTTTTATTGAATATAAATTATTGGGATGTAAGGTTACATCAAGTTCATCATGTGTTTTAAAATAAAGGCTTAAAACCTCAAAAAGAGCTTTACTCATCAACCCTTTTCTTCCATCTTTTGGATTAATAAAATAGCCTAAATCACCTTGAATTTTTTTCCCATTTTCATCAATACTCGGAATATCATCAATTGTTATATTTCCAACTAAATCACCCTTTGAATCACATAAAGCTAAGCGATAGGTTTTTCTATTTTCTTGCATTCGTTCTAAATATGCTTTTTTTAAAAATGCTTTTGTTTTTTCAGCCAATATATTTAAATAATCTTTCCTATTCACATCCACTTGAAAAGCATAAAAAGGTTTAAATCCTTCTTTTTCATTCGCTTGTTTGTTAATTTCTTGCGCTATAAAAAACAGTTTATCAAAATCTGATGAATTAAATTCTCTAATTATAAATTCCGAAGTCTTAATCAAAAACATAAAACGCCTTTAAATAAAAGTAAAAAGTAAGTATATACATCCTTTGTTAATCTTGCAATACTTTGATTACTTTTTTCATTAAGGTTGAAAAAGGATACTTTTTAAAATCTTCTATTTTTGAATAAAAGCCATCTTCATTTGAAAAGTCATTTTTTATAATAACAAGGGGAGTTAAGGTTAAATGAAAATGAGTAAATGTGTGCGAAACAACCTTGTTTTTTTGTTTCCACTTTCCTTCAAAAATAGGTGTTCTTTCTTTCGTCCAAGGGAACTCATACAACCCATTTAAAAGACCTTTTTCCTGCCGTTTTTGAATAAAATATTCCCCTTTTTCATTCTGGATAATATGAACATATCCATCAAAATTTTTCTTTTCCGTTTTTTTGATTAAAGGGATTTTATCCACAAGTCCTTTTTTAAATGCAACACACTGATTATTCCAAGGACATAAAAGACACTTCGCACTTTGAGGCGTACAAATTGTTGCTCCTAAATCCATAATTGCAGACGAATAATCTGCTGAATGAAGTGGATGTGTTAATGGTTCAGCAAGTTTATAAATTTCTTCCTTTGTAACAGGTTTTTCAATTCCATATAAACGTGCAATAACACGAATAACATTTCCATCTACAACCGTTTCTCGTTTATTAAATGAAAACGCCAAAATACTAGACGCACTATAAGGGCCAATACCTGGTAATTTCAATAATTCATTTCTATCAGAAGGCATTTGTCCATTGTATTTTTCAACCAACACTTTGGCACACTCATGTATTTTTCTTGCTCTTGTATAATACCCTAATCCTTGCCAATAAAGAAGAACTTCTTCAATATCTGCCTTTGCTAAAGACTGAACTGTTGGAAAACGATTTATCCATTTTGGAAAATAAGATTCAACTGTTTTCACAGTTGTTTGTTGTAACATAATTTCAGAAATCCAAACTTCATACGGATTGGGATGAGCACCACCAATAACACGCCAAGGCATTGTTCGTGCATTTTTATAATACCACTCAACCAGTTTATCCGATAGCTCTTTTTCTTTACTCATTCGTCTCTTGATTTTCTTCTTTTTCTTCCTTTTTTGCCTCAACTGTTTTCTTTTGAGCTGATTTGGAATAAATTTGCAATTTTCTTCCTGTTTTATCCACATTTAAAAAGACATCTTGCCCTGGTTTAATTTTTTCTTGCATAATCAAAAACGATAGAGGATTTTCTACTTGGTTTTGAATCAATCTCTTTAATGCACGAACACCAAACTTAGATGTGAACACTTCATCCACAAACCAATCTTTTGCAGAATCTGCAACAACAACATTATATCCCAAAGCTTTGGCTCGTTTTAAAAGTTTATTCAAATGAATATCGACAATCATTCTTAAATGCTCTTCATTCAATTGGTGGAAAGAGACGATATCATCTAAACGGTTTAAAAATTCAGGTCGGAAATATTCACTCAACTTCTCAACACGTTGATAACTTGGTAAATTTGCCCCAACGTTTGATGTCAAAATAATAATGGTATTTCTAAAGTCGACAGTAATCCCTTTACTATCTGTCAAACGCCCTTCATCCAACAACTGCAACATTAAGTTTAAAATATCTAAGTGGGCTTTTTCAATTTCGTCAAACAAAACCACTTGGAATGGGCGCAAACGAACAGACTCTGTCAACAAACCACCAGCTTCAAATCCAGGCGTACCAGGAGGGGGCCCTATCATTCTGGCAACTGATGTTCTTTCCATATATTCACTCATATCCAAGCGAAGTAAAGCTGTTTCATCATTAAACATAAAATCAGCCAATGATTTTGCTAA
The DNA here is from genome assembly GCA_017466695.1 of Alphaproteobacteria bacterium. GTDB lineage: Bacteria > Pseudomonadota > Alphaproteobacteria > CAAHEQ01 > UBA3637 > RGIG4140. The sequence goes on from JAFTTR010000018.1 coordinate 10,802, forward strand.
CTCAGTTTTACCAACACCAGTTGTACCAATGAATAAAAATGACCCAATTGGTCTGTTTGGATCTTGCAAACCAGATCTGGCTCGTCTTAATGCATTAGCAACCACAACAACAGCCCCATCTTGTCCAACGACACGTTGTTTTAAATAATGTTCAGCATTAGCAAGGCGCTGCTTATCTTCTGCATCCACTTTTTCAACAGGAATACCTGTCCAAGCAGCAATTGTTCGGTTACAAAAATCTACCGTTACTTGATTTTGGTCGCTTTCAATCTCTCCTTTTGCAATATCAATCATTAACAAAGAAGCTGCATCATCTAATAAATCAAGTGCTTTTGCTGGAAAAGCTCTTTGTTTAATATAACGATGGGTTAATTGACAGGCTGCAACCACCGTTTCATTTGGAATAACAACATTATAGTGTACTTCAAATTTTTCTTTTAATGAAGAAACAATTTCTATACTTTCTTGTAGTGTAGGCTCTTCCAACAAGACACGTTGAACTTGTCCCATCACCGTATTGTCTTTTTCCATATAGCTCACAAAAGACTGTGTTTCAGCTTCAATTAAACACCTGATTTGTCCATTGCTTAAACAAAGTTTTAAAAATTTTGCTGGTTCCTTATTTTCGGGAGCCGTATCCATATTTACCAAAAGAGAAATATCTTTAATATATAAAATCTTATCCCCATCTGAATCAACAACATGCTGCATAACACGTTTCACAAGTTCAGCATATTCATCTTCATTTGTTGTATCCAACATGATTTTGGCAATATCAATACCCACAACTTCTTTTGATTGCAAATATTCTGGAGCATCTTGCGATCCAATAAAAGCAATTAATCCTTCTAACAAAGCTGTTTTACCAATTCCATTTACACCAATGACAACAGGATTGTTTTTTGTACTTCGAAGCAAAATATGGATAAGTCTTTCAAGCTCTTGTTCACGTCCAACTAAATGACCTATTTCGCCTGCTAAAACTTTTTGTGTGTAGTTTATTAGGTAGTTTTCTATGTTCTTTTGCATATAAAATATCCCTCTTATTCTTCCACAATATCTTCTTTTGAAACAAAGCTAAATGAGGAAGGGACCCGTTCATCGCTTTGGGTTTCATTCCATCTTTCATAATCTTCACTTTGTAACAACGTGCTTTCCAACATTAAATAGCCGTCATATCCTGATCCCATCATTCGAGCAATTAAAAATGATGTGTTTTCATTCCCCCATAAAATTTCATCATTATTATCTGGCAACCCGTATGTACCAAAAACAAGATTCCAAAATTCTTTTTTTCTATTTTCTTTAATTAACATATTTTTGTAACTACTATTCAATGAGGCGTCTCCTTTATTCTTATAAGAAATTCGATAGGAAAGATTTTCCGTTGCAGGTGACGTATAATCAACAATCATTGTTTCTCTTGTTACATCTTTTTCAAAAATCGTTTGTTTAATATAAGTTGTTTCATCTTCATCAGCTTTATCATTAACACAAGCTCTAATGTCAGCAGGGATATAAAGTTTTCTTGTCAAACGACAATCTCTTTCATATTGAACGGATAAGGCTGGAGGAAGTGCTTTATTTGTCTTTGTTAATATATATCCTTGCTCTTCTAGAACATCTACAACTTCATCTGGCATCATACCTAAACCAACACTTGAAATTAAAAATCCATCAGCATTATGTCTTAAACCCAGAGGGTTATTATATTTTGAACCACCAGCAGCTATTCTTAACCGTCTTTCGTTAATCAAACGTTGTAAATATTCATCCCCGGTTTCTGCTTTTTCCGTCATGGTTAAAGGATCCGAACGTTTTAAAATTTCAGATTCATCAATGACTTTTTCTTCAAATTTCTTTTCTTGTACAGGAGGCGTTGCAGAAGAATCTAAATCAACAGAAAAATCTGGAAAAGGCGCTAATCTAATAGAGGTAACTGGTGTTGCATCTCGCCCTAAATTTGGTTTATTTGATTTTAATTTATCGCTTTTTACACTAATAAGCTTTGGAGGAGCAACAGTTTTTTTCTCTTCCTGTGTTTTTTCTTCAGGTTTTGTTTCAACAAAGGCTGGTATTTCATCAAATAAAGGTATTGCTTCTTGAGCCATTAAAGGCATTGAAGCTACAAACACACTCAAGAAAAAAAATACATTTTTCATTATCGTCCCCTTAAGATTTAACTTGACCTTTTCGTATTATACCTATATTCTCTATACTAACAATAAATTATTTTTAAAATCAAGGAAAAACATGAGTACACTTAATTCTGTAGCTGTTTTTTGTGGGGGAAGCTCTGGAAGAAAAGCTATTTATATTCAAGAAGCCCATCGTTTGGGCGAAATTTTGGCTAGAAAGGAAATAAAACTTATCTATGGCGCAGGTACAACAGGGTTAATGGGAGCCGTTTCAGATGGGGCCTTTTCTGAAAATGGTTATGTTATTGGCGCCACCATTCGTGAATTATACGACATTGAAAAACCAGCTGAAATTGCAAAAAAAGCTGATAAATTTGAAGTTTGGGACCAAATGGCCCAACGAAAAGTGTCAATGGTTGATCAGGCTGATGCTATTGCTATTTTACCAGGTGGTTTTGGAACAATGGATGAATTGTTCGAGGTTTTAACATTACGCCAATTAGGCATTATCAAATCACCTATTATTGTTGTAAATATTGACGGGTTTTATAATACTCTTCAACAATTTTTATTTGAAATGGTGGGTGAAGGCTTTGTTAAACCTCATCAAATCAAATTAATCACATTCGTGCGCTCTGTTGATGAGGTAATACCTGAGATTGAGCACCAATTAATGATGGCGCAACAAGAAAAAAAATAACAGGAGGATTCGGTGTTTAAAAATACATTATTTGCTTTAACTTGTGTTTCTTTTCTTTTAACCGGTTGTGCAACAAAGCCCGTCACACCCGAAGAAATAAGAGCATATGAAGAAGCAAATGATCCTATCGAACCCTTTAACAGAGCTATGTTTGCAACAAATATGCTTTTAGATACAGCCATTCTCAAACCTCTCGCCAAAGGTTATAGAGCTATTACACCAAGCCCTATTCGAACAGGGATATCTAATGTATTCGACAACATCAAACAACCTGGTTATTTGTTGAACTCCCTATTACAAGGTGAAGGGGAACAAGCTTGGCACATTTCACAAAGATTTTTAGCCAATACATTCTTAGGATTAGGTGGCCTTTTTGATGTCGCATCCGATATGAATATTCCCGTTCACACAAATGATTTTGGACAAACACTGGCCGCTTGGGGCTGGCACACAAGTGAACCTTACATTGTTTGGCCAATCCTAGGTCCATCAAATCCTCGTGATACGATTGGAACAGCATTTAGCACAGCTTTAACAAGCGCTGAACTTTCTGTTATTCATGAACCATCCGTTCGTTATGGGATTGTCGCACTTGACGCTATTCAATCTAGAGAAGAAAACATTGAGTTCCTTGAGAGTTTGAAAAATTCCTCCACTGATTTTTATGCCACAGTTAGAAGTATGTATCGTCAAAACAGGGAGAAAAAAATAAATTCTGTTATAAACACAAACAACACTGAAGCAAGCACTTCAGCATATGATTTTGATTTTGATGAAGAATAAGGGTATCAACCATGAAAAAAATAACAACAATTATATTATCCATTTTCCTCTTAGCCTTTCCAGCAAAAGCTGATGAAGGTGGGATAAAATTCGTTCAAGAATTAGCCAATAACATCATTGATAATGTTTTAACAGCGAACATTTCCGAAGATGAAAAACTTAAAATTTTCCAAGATAGGTTCAAAAAAGATTTGGACACCAAAACAATTGGAAGACAAGTTGCTAGTGATTATTGGAAAAAAGCATCAAAAGAAGATCAGGACGCATTTTTAGAAGCATTTTTAGACTTCACAACAAAATCTTGGGCTGATAAATTCAATTTATACACAGGACAAAAAATTAATTTCACAGGGATTAGACCTGCAAAATCCAATCAGTTTTTTGTCATCAGCGAAGTACAAAATAATCCACCAGTTGAAGTTTTGTGGCGTGTGAAAAAAGTTGGAGCAACATACAAAATAACAGATATTGTTATCGAAGGCGTAAGTATGATTGCAAGTTATCGCAACGAATATAGATCCTTTTTACACCAAAATGGTGGAAAATTAAGCACATTAACTTCAGAATTAAAAACCAGAAGTTCTACTTTTAAATTTACAAAAAAAGCCCAATAATATTATTTTTAATATATAAACCTTCGAATCACTATCATCTGGTTCGAAGGTTTTTTATATAAGCAATAAAAAACCCTCACTTAAGTGAGGGTTAGATGGCGCACCCGGCAGGATTCGAACTTACAACCTTCTGATCCGTAGTCAGATGCTCTATCCAATTGAGCTACGGGTGCATCTTCAATAGGAGTATTTATACACTAAAAAAAAATAAATTTCAAGCTTTTTTTTATTTTTTTTAATAAAAAAGTTCAAAATATCTACAACAGATTGATTTTATTCAATTTTTAAAATTGGCATTGGACAGGTTTTATTCAAAATTTCCAAAGCATTTTGCAAAGTTTCTTCCCTTGTTTTATCTGTTATTATTTTTGGCCAAGTTACAACCCCTGTTTCCAAAGTTAACTGCTTTTCCAAATCTTCTTGTGTTCGAACATCTGAAGGATTACGTTTACGGCTTTTAACACGCTCCAACCTCACATCAAATGGTGCATCCATCCAAAGAGGAACAAAAGCCACACCTAGCTCACGAGCCAATTCTTCAATCAAGCGTCTTTCATTTTCATCATAAAACAAAGCATCCACAATAACAGCACATCCACTTGAAAGCGCTATTTTCGCTTCTTGCCTTAAAACATCATAAACCACTTTCTCAACAATCGGCGTATCAAATGCTTTATCAAAATGTTGATCAATTGGGCAACCATTAATCTGTTTTTTAACAATGTCATCTCTTAAAATAACAGCCCCAGGAGCCGGATTCAAGCACCCTCCAATTTCACGAGCAACTCTTGATTTTCCACTTCCTGATAAACCACCACAAGCAATTAAAACAGGGGGATACGATGTCATAAAATGACATGCCATTTTAAAATATGTTTTTGCCTTTTGAGCAGCCTCTTTTTTTTCTTGCCCTTCCAACATAACAGACCTTTTTGCACATACTGCTGCACGTTCTGCTGCACGCATTGATTGATACAAGTGCAATAACGGATACCCCTCAACATCATTCATATAGGCTAAATAATGATTAAATAAGATATTAGAAAGTTTTCGCATTCCTCTTATTTCAAAATCCATTAACAAATAAGATAAATCATACAATGTATCAATACATTCAGCATGGTCGTCATATTCAACAGGGCTAAAGAAAAGATATTTACTCCCTTCTTTTGCAATATTACTCAACAACAAATCTCCATGGCATTTTTTCACATGACCACTTTTCGAACGCAACGCTAAAAGTCTTGAATTTTCACCCACACTTTTAAGCATTCCTTGCATTAATGTATCCAATTTTTCACGATCAAATAACATTGGTGAAAAACAAGAAAGAACTCTTTCTGTCTCTAAAATAATTTTTTGAACAACAGACACCCCCCATTTGGTTCTAAATGGTTTTGCCTTAGAATGAAGTTCAGCCAATTGCTCACCCAAATCCATCGCTTCAAACCGACCAAAATTTTCATTCGGAAGTATGTTTCCTAAAATATTTGCCTCTGGAATTCTTTTCATAACCAAAAGTGTATCAATTTCTTGACCGGCTTGTCCCCCAATACAAATACGGCCATTAGGTAATCGCCGAACCGAACGAACACCTAACACCAAATTTGGGGCATAGACTGTACTGCGTTTCATTTCTTGAACACAAGCAAGACGCCTTTTGGCAGGAGTTGAAAAATCAATATCAGGCATTAGAACTGCTCTTTTTAACTTAAAAACATAATCACCAGCTAAAAATAAAATAGCAATATGGGACTGATGAATTCTAACTTCTTTCACATTCCATTTTGCTGGATACAACTTTGGATTAAGTAGTGCTTCAACGATATCTTTTTGATTATATATAATCATTGTTATACCCTTTTAAATGATGGCTCAAAATGAATAATAATTTGAGAATCTGGATACTCTTTTTTAATATCATCCTCAATAAACTCTGTAATATCATGTGCTCTTTTAAGCGTTAACTCAGCATTCATTCGTACACAAAATTGAATAAATATACAACTCCCTGACAACCTTGTTTTCAAATCAACCACCTCGAGAACATCTTCATAAGAAAAGGCAACTTGTTTGATTTTTTCACGCACATCTTCTGGCATTTCCGTATCCATTAACATAGCAATTGCCTCTTTTGCAACACCAAAAACTGTTATAAACAAATAAAAAGCAACACCAATACCAAACAACGCATCAATGACATATAAATTAAAATAGTACGAAGCAACCATCGAGGTTACAACCCCCACATTCATTAAAATATCCCCAGTATAATGCGCTCTATCTGTTTTAAGTGAAAGAGAGTTTGTTTTTTTAATAACATATGTTTGAAACTGAACCAATATAATTGTCACTATAATTGCAAAAACAGTTACAAGAGTGCCAAGTCCTATTTCTCGAATTGGTTCAATATGGAAAAATCGATTACCAGCTTCTTTTAACAAAAAAGCTGCTGCTGCAAATATAATCACGCCTTGTATTAAGCTTCCAATCGCTTGCGCTTTTCCATGTCCAAAGCGATGTTCTCTATCTGCTGGAGCAATCGAATGCCTCACAGCTTCGTAATTAACTGCAGAGGTCATAAAATCCTGCACAGAATCAAAAAGACTTGATAATATTGAAACCGATCCTGTAATCAAATAAGCGAAAAATTTAACAACAACCAACGTTATCGCTGTTACAATTGAGGCAACGGATGCCATCTTCATTAATCGATTTAATTTCTTTTTTTCTCTCATTACGCCTAGAATATAACATTTTTTTTATTTTTTCCATAGATTTTTTAAAAAATTGACATTATATAAAATAATAATCACACAAAAAACGAGGTATTAAGATGAACAACCCCTACGATTTACTTGGCGTATCCAAATCTGCGACAGCAAATGAGATAAAAAAAGCATACCACAAACTTGCAAGAGCCTATCATCCAGATGTTAACCCAGACAAATCAGCAGCTGAAAAATTTAAAACAATCACTGCCGCGTACGAATTATTATCTGATCCAGAAAAAAGAAAAAGATTTGACAATGGAGAAATTGACGCCAATGGGAATCCAACCCCTTTTGGTTATGACTCATATGACAACAGTGGATTTAGTGGTTTTAACAATAAAACCCACCACATCAACCCTGAAGATTTAGCGTCCATGTTTGGTGGCAGAGGAGGATTTGACTTTTCCGACTTATTTGGAGGGTTTTCAAGTGCATTTAAAAATTCACACCCAAATCATTCACAACAAACAGCCGGTCAAGATACATCCTACAACTTAACAATTGATTTTGATTTATCCATTACAGGTGGCGAAACAACTGTCACACTTTCAAATGGAAAAAAATTTAAACTTAAAGTTCCGGCCGGCGTAACTGATGGCGCCATTCTGAGACTCAAAGGACAAGGCGAACTTGGAATGGGAAGAAAAAATGGCGATGCCCTTATCAAAATAAAAATTCAAAAATCACCTCTATATGAAAGAGAAGATAATAACGTTTTATTAACACTCCCTATATCATTAAAAGAAGCTGTTTTAGGATCAAAAATAAAAATACCAACACCCTATGGGGATATCATGCTTAAAATTCCACCCTATCCCAATACATTAAATGTTATGCGCGTTAAAGGAAAAGGGGTTAAAGATAAAGGCGACTTACTTGTCAAGCCAACTATTATCTTACCCGAAAAAGAAGATAAAAATCTAACAAACTTTGTTCAAAATTGGGACCCACCTCAAAAAAATATACGAAATTTCTAATTTTTAAACATTTGATAGACAAAATATATGTCAAAATATTATTTTTATTTTTTGTTTTTGTCAATAATTTCATTATATTATAATTTTTAAGAACTGATAAGCCATTTTTCAGTGGACAATCTTTAAAAAATATGATAGAATAAACCCCAATTAATCATCTGTTTTGTTTAAAAAAAAACAACTACCCTTGTTTTTTTCTTAAGCGAAACAGATACTTTAGATTGTAACATATTAAAAAAACATATTTTTTTATGGATTTTTTTTTAAAATCATGTTACAATCAAATTAGATTCAATTATGAATATTGCCAGGAGGCATAGGAGGCGCTAATGATGAATAAGAATTTCAAAAGTATTTTACTTGGGACAACCATTTTTTGTATATGTAGTGTTGTAGCCTTTTCAGCAGGTGCAACGGAATTAAATACCGATGGAACAAAAACACTCGTTCAAGGTATTGCCCAAATTCAAACAAATACAAAAGCAGGAACAACCGATTCCTATACATACACGCTACCTTCTTCTGACACAACACAAACAATCTATGCAAATGGGCTTATCACAAACGAAGCTTCTATGACCCTTGTTCGCAATCCAAACCAATTAACAATTAATGGGGACAACGATTACAATCAAGTTATTCAAGGAACGCTCACTTTTTCCAATCCATTAAAAGATGGTTCTGCGACTGAACAAGAATATAAAGGCAGTGGAAAATTAACCATCAATAATGTCGGTTCATTCACGGAAAAAGTAAATGATTACACAAAATTAACATCTGATAAAATTGCAGGCCATATTGAAAATCTTACAAAATACTTAAGTGCCAACAATGTAACATCTAACGGCGCAACCATAAAAGCCAGTGACGCTGCTGCTGTTCACATGGTTGATGCTGATTTAGCAGTGAACAGCTCCATTTTTGCTTTTTCAGACACAAGCGCTGCTTCCAACTTAGGCGAACAAGGGGCTGCCATTCATATTAGAAAAGAACTAGCGAGCACAACACCACAAGCTGTGATTAAAGATACCTTGTTTGCTTTTAACAAAAGTAATGACAATGGTGCTGCTATTAATGCAGATTCTGCAAACGTGAGTATTTCTAACAGTACAATGTTTATTCAAAATACAGCTGCCAATCATGGGGGTGCTATTGATATTGCAGGGCAACTTACCATTGACGGTACAAAAACTGATTCAAGTGGGAATAAACTTGCAAACATATTCTACAATAACTCAGCTTTAACTGGTGGTGCTGTTTTTGTTCATGATAATTCAACAGCAACCTCCACATCAAACGTATATGATTCAAACAAAGCGACAGCGAAGAATGGGGGCGCTGTTCAAAATAGTGGAACTTTCAACTCAACAGGAGATATATTTAAGTTGAATACATCTGCCCAATCTGGTGGGGCTATTGCTAATGCTGCCTATACATATCAAGAAATATCAGATGGAGTAACAACAACCAAACAATTCCCTGCTGGGACGATAAACGTTAATAACAGCACCTTCTCAAGTAACAAAGCAACCGAAGCTGGTGGCGCTATCTATAATGAGGGAACAGCAACTGTTTATGGCGCAACAACGTTTGACAAAAACGAATCAAGTGATGCAGGGGGTGCTATTCACAACTTTGGTGGGACCCTTAATTTAACAGATACAACCAAAGGATTTACAAACAAATCAAATGTTCAGTTCACAAACAACAAAGCAATGGGTGGTGGCGCTGTTTCAAACACAGGAACAGTAAAATCAGCCGGCGTAACATACACCAGCAATACAGCAACAACTTCTGGTGGAGCTATTTATAACTTAGGGTCATACACCTCAACAAACGGTGATACGTTCACCGGTAACGTAGCTGAATATCATGGTGGTGCTGTTTATAACACTGGAACATATACATCCACTGGCACAACATATAGTGGCAACACTGCTGGAAGTGCCGAAGCTAACCAAGGTTCTGGAGGCGCTATCTTCAATGCTGAAGGCGCAACATATACTTCAAATGGTGATAAGTTCATAAATAACACAGCCCATAGTTATGGTGGTGCTATTTATAACGCTGGTACGTTCACATTAAACAATGCTTATAATAGCTCATTTTCTGGGAATAAAAACAATACAACAACGAATCCAAGCTCAGCTATTTACAACGCTGGAACTGGTATCATTAACATCAA
>JAFTTR010000019.1 GCA_017466695.1 Alphaproteobacteria bacterium
AGAAGCTCCTGTTTGAATTAATCTATTTTAGTTAAACCACAGGATAATCAAAAAAGCAAGGGAAATAAAAAAACACCCCGTGAGAGCAGGGGTGCTTTTTATTAAGAGGAGGGTTGTTTGATGCCACAAATTAAGAGTTTTGGTTGATATTCCCACTTAATTTTTGTGCCACAATGTCAATGACTCTTTTTGCTTTTTGAACAGGAGAGGGTTGCAAGCAGTTGATGTCTGGTTCAATGGAGTTGCCTCTTGGCGTTTTTTGATATGTTTGATAAGAAAAAAGATCTTTGAGTGCAACAAGTGCTTTGCCAAGTTGCATGGCTTGATAGCTTGATTCATAAGCTGATAATTGACCATGAGCATCTGGGAAAGAGCGTAAAGATACAAGCCCTCTTGGGGTGAAGCCTGCGTTGTTTTGAACAAAAGGATTTGCCCCCAGTTTGAACAACTCATTAAAAGAGATGTCTTTGAACACTTTATCTTGATTTTTGGCCAAAATGTGCATAACCGTGTCACCATTTTCAGCTTGTGAATCAATAAGATGTGGATTTTCTTGTAACGCTTTTGTCACTTTTGAAAAGTCGTATTCCGTTTGGTTTGTTGCGCGATAATATCTGCCTTTTAAAAGGGCTTGAAGCGTTTCGAACAAGACGGGGTTGTCTTGGTATGGTTCTTTTATTTTAAAATCTTGTGCCATGGTTTTTCCTTTTTTTTGATTAAGATTCTTTTTCGTTTCCCTGTCCACGCAATTTTTTCACAATAACTTGGAGTTGATTTCTTGCTTTTAGCACCTCTTGTGGTTGGCGATAATAAGGGCTGTGTGTGGTGCGTTCAGAAAGCAACACGCCTTTGGCCGTTTTGGGTTGATAGGTTTGATGTTCCATCACTTGATGCTGTAAAATAGCACTTTGTGCCTCAATGGCGCTTGCTAAACAATCAGCTTGATAGCTTGATTCATAAGCTGATAATTGACGTGCTAATTGAGAATTGGGGTTTTCTTCTGCCTCCATCCGAGGGGTAAAGCCATTGTTATTTTTAACAAAAGGGTTGGGGTTGAATGGCAAAATTGCTTTTAAATCAAAGTCAGTAATAATATGCTGATTTTCGTAGTACGTTGATTTTTTACGGATTTTTATTCTTGTTGGAAATTTTGCTATATAATGCAAAAGGGTGTTGCCGTATTTGTCTTGGGCGTCAACGAGGGTTGGATCTTTTTTAAGTTCTGCCAAAATCTCTTCAAAAAAGAAGTTTCTTTGGCAACAAAGATTTCTTTCAATAATATCTAAAAATTTTGAAGCAAAAGTTGTTTTATTCATTTTTTAATCTTTCAATAAAGAGTTAATCTTTGATATGGTCGCCTCGCAATTGTTTTGCAAATCTTGAAATGCGAGCTCTTGCTTGAAAAAATTCTTTTGACTGATGAGAGCCAAGTGAAATAATATTCCCTCTGCCATCAACGTAAGAAGATTCAATTTTCATTTCTACCAAGGATTCAATGGCTCTCGATGTTCTGGCTGTGGCATAGCCAGATTCATAGGATAAAAGCATTTGATGTGCTTTTGTATCTTCAGCATAAGCAGCTAAAAAGGAAGCTGTGTAGCCAAATGAATCTTTGATGAATGGGTTTGGTTTGTACCAAGAAACAACGCTTGGAATGTCCAGAACATTGTCAAAGTTGTTTTGGCTTCTGCCTTCTTCAGCCAGCTCTTTGATTGGTTTTGAAAAAGCAAGATAATGCAACAATGTGTAGCCTGTGAGGTCTTTTGTATCTACTGAAACGCCTTGAGATAAAAGGTCTTTAATTTCAGCAATCAAGTTTTTTTGAGCAATTTCTTCTTTTGTGGCGCAAGAGCCAAGTTCTTGAATTTTGAGTTTGTAAGCGTTTTCTTTATCTTCTAATAACATGGGGATGTCCTTTCTTTTTTTTAGTATTGATGCTGTTGTTGAAGCCTTTTTTGAAAAGCTAATTTGATAAAATTATTTTGATAAGTGGATAATTTTTGATAATCAGATGATTCTTTTAAAACCAAATTAATCGGCAGTAAATAACGGTTATTCAACAAGGCTGGATTGGGTTTATGTTTTAAAATATCATCTAAGGTTAAGCCTTTGATTTCCTTATCCTGGAGCTTGAAAAAAATGTGCAAAAGGGTGTCGCCTTCTTCATTTTGAGTATCAATAAGCGAGGGGTTATCCTCTAACATCATTTTGATATACGAAAAATCATATGTTGAACGGCAAGTCCTTTGATTATACGCTTTATTTTTCAGTACATTTTGAATCTCAAGATGAAAAATATCTTGAGCTGAAAGGGATTGACGTGTTTTTATCTCTTCCTCTGATTGTTTAGCGCCATAAAGAGCGATAAAGTGATTGAGCAAATCTTTTGAATGGGCTGTAAAACTTGTTTGATAATTGGATAATTCAGCATAGGAATAAAGATTTTTATCAACATAATCAAGGGGTAATTTGTCCGTGTTGTTTTTAATAAATGGGTCTGGATTGTAGGCTAAAATATCCGTCAACGTCATATTTTCAACAGCGTAATCACGAGAAAGGGTGAACCCTCTTAACCCGAGTTGTGCAAAAATGTTGAGGAGGGTATTACCCCTTGAATCTTTTGAATTGATTAAATCTGGATTTTCTTGGAGCACTTTTTTCACATTTGAAAAATCATATAAAACGCTGTTGTCATCTGGGTCGCAGATGGCTTTATCAATCGCTTTTTGAATTTCTTGATGTAAAATGTTGGTCATAAAATACTCCTTTTTAAATTAGGATTAATCACCCATTTGACGAGAACCCATCAATCTGGCAGCAACATCTGAAAGAAAAATGTTCGCCCCAATCTTTCTTTTCATATCAACAGTGGAAGTTGTGTGTAACAAAGAGCCTAAAACAGATAGAGCGCTGAGTGCTTTTGCAAGTTCTTTTGTGCGCACCTTGTCTTCATATGCACTTAAGAGTTGATAGGCTGTGTTATTTCCACATCTAGCAGCTTCCATCTTAGGTGTGAAGCCCTCATTATCTTCCACAAAAGGATTGGCTTGACGCGTGATAAGGTTTTCTAAAAGTCGTTTTCTCCAAGGTGTGTGACATGAAATAGCACATTTGTGTAAAAGTGTTGCACCCTTTGTATCTTTTGAATCAATCAACTTAGGGTGGTTATCAAGGATTTCTTCTAAGGGTTTTAAATCCTCATTTGAAATGAAACCTTGTTTATCTAATATTTTTTTATATTCTTGATGCAAAATATTGGTCATTTTTTATCCTTTTTTTATTCTTTTTCAAGTGTGTTTTGCGTTGTTATAAAAGGAGCTACAGGCTTTTGAAAAGCAACAGGCGTTGGCATTGCAAAGCAAGGAGGTGTTGCGAGCGTTTCTTTCATCTCTTTTTCAAGCGTTTCTAATGTTTTTGCCCCAGCTTTTTTCAATAATTTTTGTGTGTGAAGCGTGTTTCTTTCAAACTCTGGAGCCAATTCAGGGCGCATGAGAATGCCTTGAATATAATCAAGTGGTGTACCATATTTGGAAGGTTCATTCACATGAGCATTATTGTTCAAAAGTGTTTCAACCACATCATAATGCCCTTTTTTAATGGCTAAAATTAAAGGAGTTGCGCCATCTCTTTGAGCGTGTTTGTTAGGGTTTGCCCCTTGTGTGAGCAACACTTGAGCAGCGCTTGTGTTGTTATTTTCAGCCGCATAATGTAAAGGCGTTAAGCCTTTGTTATCGGCTGTGTCAATTTCAAGCGTTTGTTTGACAAGCAGTCTTAAGGTATAAGCATTATCCCCTTTGGCTGCGAACATCAAAGCTGTTTGCCCTTTTGAATTTTTTTTGTTCACATCAGCGCCAGCTTGAATAAGCGTTGCTGTTGTTGTGGGATAGCCATTTTCAGCTGTAATCATTAAAGGGGTTTTATCTTCCTTGTTTAAAAGGTTCAAATCTTCTGTATAAGGAGCGATGCGATCGATGATTTTAATTTTAGCATTTTGGCTAGCCAGATGTAAAGGAAGGTTGCCCTCTTCATTCGGAGTGTTGACATCTACGTCATGATCAAGCAAGGTTTGTACGGTGTCCAAATATCCATAATGAATAGCAATTTCAATGGGTTTGAGCCCTGATTTATCAGCTTTATTCACATCAGCCCCTTTTTTGATAAGATAATCCATAATGGCTGGTTTGTTCTGTGCGATAGCAAGGGTTAAAGGCGTGGCCATTCCCATGTCTTCGTTCACATTAAAGCCTTTGGAAACATAGAATTGAACCATTTCTAAATCTCCTTTTTCAATGGCATTAAAGATAGGAGCTTGCCCTAATAAAGTAATGGCATTTGGGAAAATGTTTTTTTCTGAAGGCGTTGGAAAAGTTTGTTCTGTCATTTTGATAAATCCTTTTTTGGTTGGGGAAGGGGGTTAAGCGTTCCGTTGATTGATAAAGTCCCTCTTTAAACGAGCAACGGCTTTTTGGATGTTTTTAGATTGTTGTATGAGATTTTTCTTCACATCATTTGGATTATAAACTTGTGTTGAATGCGCCAAAGAGGCCAATTCTTTTGCCATATGTCCTAAGTGTCGCATGGCTGTTGATATTGTTTCATGATAGAGCATTTGGCTTAAGTTGTGCACTTCTTTTAAAGCTGCTTTTTGCCCTTTTTGAGGGACAAGTTGAATTTCCTCTTTAATTGAGAGAAACGTACTTTCCCCTAGGTTTTTTTGAGAAGGGGTTGAAAGAGCTTCTTCTTCTATGTTGGGGGTGATTTCATCTTCAAATGTGATTTTATCTTCCTTGGGTTCATCTGTTTGAGAGGAAATCATCTTGTCATCTGAAACGGCAAATATTTTGGCAAGATCGTAAGGAGAGTATCCATGTATATCTTTAATCATTGGATCAGCCCCAGCATTTAATAAAGCCTTAATACTGTCTTCATAAAAATACATAAGAGCAAAGTGTAAAGGTGTTTTGCCATACACATCTTGTACATTCACATTTGCGCCTTTTTCAATCAAGGCTTTAACATATTGACTGTGATTATTCATGACAGCCATATGCAACGCTGTTTGATGAGGGCGATTGTCTCTGTTCCTATTTCTCATATTCAGATTGATGCCAGATCCATGACGCAAGGATAATAATTCTTGAATCTCTTCATGGTCTTTCGAAGAAAGGTCTTCTTTCGAAAGCAAGGCGATAAGTTGAAGGCCTTTTTTTTCATCTGGAGTTGTTATTTTATAAAATGCTAACTGCATGGACTTCCTTTTTTTGATAAGAGTTAATCTTCTTTTTGATGCGCATGTTTGCCTTGTAAAACAAAGGCAAGTTTTAATAAATTATCCCCAGCTTTGTTGACAATTTCTTTAATCGCTTTGTTATTCTTTTCTTGATAAAGGGTTGCTAAAACGGCCAAAGGTTCAAGCGTTTTGCCAATGGTTTTGGATTGATAGCTTCTTTCATAAGAAGAAAGGAGGTGTAAATTGAGCTTTTTGGCGCGTTTGATGTCGCTTCCATAATAGTTTGAATTTTCAACCAAAATGGAAAGAAGCATCATAGGGGTATAGCCTTGTTTATTTTCAACAAAAGGGTTGGGTTTATATTTTCGCATCACTGTTGGGAGTGTTAAATCACAAGAAGTTCCATTTTTGTCAAATTTAATTTCATCAATTTTCAAACACAAAACGTGCAACAAAGTGGAATTGTCCAAATCCTTAACAGGGTGGTCAATATCCATCCCTTGTTCTAAAAGGTTTTGAATTTTAAGGGCATATTCTTCAATTTTTTCTCTTTTTGTGAAATGATGCAAGCGCATGATGGCAGATTCATATTTTTTAACCAAAGCTGATTGGTGCATTTCTTTTGCGATTTGTTCAGCTTCTTTTATCGCCTTTTCTTTTGAAACGTTGGCAGTTGCTTTTTCTTCCCCATTGTTTTCAATGACAGAGATGGGATTTTCTTTTCCCTCTTTATTCTGTGTTTCAAGTCGTTCTTTTAACAATCGAACAATAAGATCCGATTTAATCCGTTTTTTATCCCAAGTGGGGGTATCAATCGTGATAAATTTTTGTCTTGAAATGGCCTCGTCCACCATCTTTTGTGTCACAATTAAACGTGGGTCAGCCAAAAGCAGTTTTAAAATATCAACTTGTTGCGTTAAAATCGCTTTTGACACAGGGTCGCCCTTTGTCACATCAGCCCCATTTTTAAGCAAAAATTCAACCCTCTCTTTATCCAAATGAGAAATGGCAGTGTCAAGAACAGGTGTTTTGTTTGTACCACTTGGAGCATTTACATCAGCCCCGTGTTCGATTAATAACTTTGCAATATAAGTGTTATTGCTCAAAATAGCGATACTTAACAAGGTGTTGCCTTGAACATCTGTTACGGTCACATCAGCCCCTGATTTAATCAACAATTCAGCTACGCTTGAGCGAGCGTAAGTCAAGGCATATTGTAAAGGGGCAAGATTGTTTTTTTGATTTTTTTTGTTTACGTTAGCACCATTTTGAATCATCAAATCCACAAGCTCACGCAACCCCTTTTTTGAAGCATAAATTAACGCTGTTGACCCTTGGTTGGGAAGGGTGGTCTTGTTGTGAATAAGGGATAAATCAGCCCCTTCTAAAATCAGCTTTTTCGCTTTTGTTTGGTCGACAACGTTATTTGCAAGTTCTTTTAAAAGTAAAACACCTAAATCGTATGAATTTTTATCCATTTTTTTTACCCTTCGTTTTGATTGGTTTTATCTGAAACACCAGATAGGTTGTTTGTTGCTTTGATGATGGTTTTAATCAAGCGTTCAGCTTGTTCCGTTGTCGCAGGGGAGACACGTGTATCTTGGTATTCTGTCATATGGATTACATCTCGTGAAACCTTTGGCATGTTGGTTGAAACTTTTTCTTCATCTGTCAAAGAGGCAAGAACCATGAGGGACTTGAGCGCTCTGGCTGTTTGTTGCGCTTGAAAAGCTTGGGCATAAGCGTCCAAAATGTTCAACTCTTCATATTTATAATCCAGCTGTTCTTCAGAAAGTTTGATTTTATCTTTTTCAATTTTAAGAGGTTGGCGTAATTTAGCTGTTAAAGCCATGGCCGGCGTATTGAGACGCTTGTCAACTAAAAAAGGGTTGGGATGATAGGCTGAAACAATCTTTTCAAGGGGTAAAAAAACCTCTTTCGCCCCACGGCGTTGATATCTTGTTGCAATGTGAGGGATTTTGCATGCCAAAGAGGCAAGGTCTTGTCTAACTTTTTTTGAAAAAGGAGCTAAAAATGATTTGAGTACCACTAAGCCAGAAAGTTTAGCTGTTTTGACCATGTCGTTGAAAAAACATTTAACATCTGAGAGTTTTTGTTTCAAAGAGTAGGGTTCCACCCCATAAAGAGGGTCAGCTGAATAACAAGCGAGGTGTAAAAGCGTTTCCCCTCGTTTGTTTTGTGTGTTAATCGAGGCCCCTTGGGACAATAAATCAACCACTTGACGCAAGGGTTGATAATACTTTTCATACGAGATGAAAGGGTCCTTAACCATATCTGACAAATCATCTAACACCCCAGTTAGTTGATAGTTTAAAAACGTTTTTTTATCACTTAACAATTTAAAACTCCTCATAAAAAACCGACCCATTTTATCATAGATTTAATTTTTCGTCAACAAATATTTATAAAAGATAAATACAGTGTGTTAAAAAAAGGTGAAAAGGAACATTCTAGCTCCCTATCGCAAGACTTATGTACCTTGGGCTAACGCCCTTTTTATCCGTACACTGCGCCTTGCGATGAGGGGGCTAGTCTTTCCCTTTTGACCTTTTTTTAACGCATACCACAGGACTTTTGAGCCCAACGAGCTGTGAGTTAAGAGCTGGCGCTCTAAGGGTAACTAAAGTAAAATCAACTCATTCGTGTACATTATCGCTTGCGCTTCTTTGTCTGTACATATTTTAACCTCGGTCTCAAGTGATGGGTTAAAAAAATATAACCTCGCCCTGTGGTATACGTTAAGAGCAAGGAATAAAGAGCAAGATAGGAGGCGCTTAGCGACTGTATAGTACAGGTAAAAGCGCGTCAGCGCGAGGGTACTTGAAGTCGATATAAGCGCCCCTAGGTTGCCTTTAGGCCGTCAGCTTTTAACTTACTGGCAGTCGGGCCTTTTAATGGGCTTTTTAACACGTTTTTTCAAAAAAAAAGGAGAAAAAATGAATTTTTTTTGGGAAAATGGCAAAAAGTCTTTGTCAAACATTTAAATATGTGATAAAATAGATTTATGTGGATTAAAAAAAAGTTTAAGGGGGACTAAGAGATGACTGAAAATACGACTAATTCAACTGCAACGGCTGCTGATAAATTGGGGCAAGAATTGGCTGAATTATTGGCTAAAAAAGCACAAGAAAGAACAGATGCTGAGCAAAACCGAATTAATGAACTTCTTGCGATGGAGCATCCAGGTACAATTAACTTGAATGCAAAAGATGATGAGGGCAATACCCCTATGCATTATGCTGCTAGCAATGGAGATAACAAAACGGTTAAAGCTTTAATTGATGCAAAGGCTGATATGAATGCCAAAAATAATAAGGGCAAGACACCTATACATTTGGCTTTGAAAAATATACATGTTGACACTTTCAAAACTCTGGAAGATGCAGGGGCAGTTTTACCGGAAGGTGTAAGATTTGCACAGGCTTTAGGTGACAATGTTCGCCGGATGAATGAGGGAAGAACGTCAGGGGAAACAACTGAAACGTCAGGGGAAACAACTGAAACGTCAGCTGCAGCTCCAGAAAATCCAGGGGTTGGAGCAGGAACAAGGTCAACTCTTGGTTCAGAGGGGGTTGAAGAGGAGGAAGAAGAGGAAGTGGAAGAGGAAGAGGAAGTTTCTGAAGAAAAAATCGTAGAGTCAAGGACAGATGAGCTGTGCTTTGAAATTTATCGAGATGGTGGTCCAACAGAACGGTTTGACCAGTTGCTTGAAGAAGGTAATCTCAATTTGACCGAACCTTATAGAGAAGGAAACACCGTTTTAGATGATTTGTATCGAAACATTGAACGGTGCGCACGAGAAGGTGGTAACTCTATGTTGGTTGAAAGATACGTTCCCCTTGTTGGGGAACTTAAAGCTAGAGGGGCTACAAACTCTTTTTATAGCGGGAATGACCTTGCACGTGTTGAAAAAATTTGTGCGGATGAGGCAACAAGGCAATTGGAAAAGCATCTAAGTGAATCAGAAGGTTATGATCCACTTACTGCTGAAGGTGTTGAGGTTTTGGCAGCAGCAGGAGCTCGTCTTGACCCACCAATGTTGCAAAGTGCTGCTGAAAATTGTCCTCCTGAAGTTGTTGAAGCGATGATTAAAGCTGGAGCAAATGTGAATGAGGGTGCTGAAACTGAAGATGACCATTCAGGTTATACGCCTTTATATGCTGCTGCAGGAATGGGTCGCTTAGATAATGTTGAAGTGCTGTTGAATAATGGTGCTGATATCAATGCAACAAATGATTATGGTGTGACAGCGTTGGCTGCTGCTTATCAAAGTTTGACAAGTGGCGAGTTTGAAGGCACAGAGAATGATCAATTGATTCAAACAGCACTTTATTTGAAAGAAAGAGGGGGTAAAGCTTCTCAAGAAGCAGAGATTGCAGCTTTGAAAGAATACCCAGCATTGATGACAACACCTGATAAAGATGGGAACACAATGCTTGAAACTGCCGCTTTCAATGGGGATAGGGAAACATTGAGCCGCTGCCAATCAGCAGGAGGTAATTTAGCCGTTGTTGATGAACAAACTGGAGGTACACTTTTGCATATGGCTGCAAGCAATGGACATGTTGATACAGTTCGTTGGTTGGCTGAACAACCAAATGGCCCAGATTTGAACGCTGTTAGCAGAAATGGCAATACAGCACTTGATGTGGTTGTTAATAAATTGAATTCAGATAAAGATTTAAGACCAGAAGAAAGAGATCAACTTCTCGCTACTGCAAAAGTTTTGGCTGAAAAAGGAGTTAAAAGAACAAAAGAGTTGAGCCCAGAAGTAAAAGACCAATTAGGTGACAGAGCTCAAGTGTTTGGTGACATAGCTAGTGAGGGTGTAGCAGCAGCTCAAGATGGGGTAACTCCAGCGCCAGCTCCAGAGCCAGCTCCAACAAATGATGGGGTGACTCCAGCGCCAGCTGCAGATCCAGCTCCAACAAATGATGGGGTAACTCCAGCGCCAGCTGCAGATCCAGCTCCAACAAATGATGGGGTAACTCCAGCGCCAGCTGCAGATCCAGCTCCAACAAAT
>JAFTTR010000020.1 GCA_017466695.1 Alphaproteobacteria bacterium
CTGTGGTATGGGTTAAAATGAGGTTTTAGGCGAGCAGATATGAGCTGATTTACATCTCGACGAGTACAATCGCTTGGGTACTTGAGAGATGAAAATCAGCCATAGGTGCCGTTTAAAACCTCATTTGAACGCACAGGAGGTGGGGCTTTTTAATGGGCTTTTTAAATTCCAAACAACTTACACCCCTCTTCCAAGATTTCTCGGGTGGTTTTAAGACGGCCAGAAGGCGTATGTGTCGCCGAAGTGGAAGGAGGGATCGTCGTGGATTTTGGCGTAAAGGAAGCCTGTTTGGCTTTTTCTAAAGAGGCTTGATTTTTTTGAACCATTGAGGCAAATTCTTTTTGAACCAACTCTTTTAAATAAGAGCTCATTTCTTGCGTCACAGGGGTTTTAAAGGGCGCTAATGGGTCTAAAGCAGGTTGAGGGGAAAACCCTTGTCCCACAGGAAAGGACGCCCCATTCATATAAGGAGAAGCCATCTGTGCCATTTGAGGCGTAAAGGAGGATTGCCCGGACCCAAAACCCATGTGTTGGGATAAATGAGATTGAGGCATTTGGCCTTGATAGGTCGGTGAAAGAGCCCCTGCCCCAGAAGGGGTAAAAATGTTTTTTATCCCTTGTTTGATAATAGCGTCTTTAAGCAAATCCAAATTAACCCCTTGTTTTTGAAGGCTTGTTTCGGCTTTTTTACCTTGCATCAGTTGAAAAAAGCGTTCTGGATTTTGGTGATACAGTGTTTCCATCTCAATCAACGATTTAATCCAATCTTCTTGAGAAGAAATGCCTTTTTGTGCGAGCGTTTCTTTTAAAGAAGCATAGGCTTCGTCCAAATGCTGAGCAGCGTTGAAAGCCGGCTCTTCCTTCTCTTGAGTGGGCATTTTGTCCGTTAAAGGCGCCTCAGAAGAAGGGGATGCAGCCGAATCCAAGACCAATTTATCCCAGTTTTTTTCCATAAATTCTCGTGTGGATAAGGCGTCCTCCTGTGTTTTTGAAGAAGAAAGGGTATCTTGGTTGTTTAATGTGTCTAAGTTTTCTGTCATTTGAATATCATCCTTTTGTAATTGATTAAAAATTCCTCAAAAAGCTCTTGAGAAAACTCTAAGTTATTTTGAAACTGTTTGTTTTTAAAATAAGTCTTTGAGTAATCAGAGCTTTTTGTCGTACCAGTTCGTTCAAAATATGCGTCCAATTCTTTTGAATTGCTTGCAACAGAGCCATCCGGTAAAGGGATTGGCTCCTTAAAATCAGAGTTAAAATAGGTCATTTGACCCCTCTTTTTTTGGGGGGATTTTTTTTAAATCCTTTTCTTTTAGGGGGATTGAAGCTGTTTTTTCAACCTGTGTTTGCTGAACGGTTGAACAAGGTTTTAGGTTATGGGGAAAAGCAGGCTGTCCACCCAAAGGCGCACTACCCCTCTTTTTTAAAAACGGCGCCGTGATTTGTTTTTGAAGCATAGACGCTTTTGTTTCAGGGGCAGGTTTTGCATATCTTAACCTTGATTTTTCCCCCTCGACCTGACTTTTCATCACTGTTTCAAAAAAATCAAGCTCGGCTTTCTTCGATTTGTAAAAAAGCTCCCTCTCCTTAAAGGCAAGTTCCTTTTGTTTTAAGCTCAATTCAGATTGAGAAATGGCTGTTTTTAACTTTTCAAGAGCCTGTTGCTCAGCGATTTTTTGAGGGTTAAAAAACATGGAAGGAGGCGTTAAGTTTTCTTTTTTTAAGCTTTCATCCAACACCTTTTGAATGGTTGAAAAACTTTGTTCAATCACATTTTCAAATTGGCGTGCATGTGGCAAAGAGGTGGCAACTTGCGTAATCATCTCTTTATAAAGTGGGAGTAAGTTCGGCTCTTTTGAGACATTTAAAATCCCTTGATTGAGCAGTTTTGAAATCGTCTCAACGGCTTGAATTGTTTTAAGCGCCTCCCCGTCTGGATTAAAAAAGGCTTCTGTTTCAATGGATAAGACCATATTTCTGAGCTTGCCTGTTTTTAAAATTAAAACAGCTTCCTCTAACACTTGAGGAGCAATTTCTTCTTCAGGGGAAATAAAGCTTTTGAGCAAGAGGTCATCAAAATGTTCACAAATGATTTCAGCCTTGATTCGATAAGCATTTTGAATAAAGCGTTGCATATCGTTTTGCCTATCTTGCGTGCGAAGTGTGCCAAAACCTGTCTTTTTTTCAACAGCTGTGGCTGTTTCAACCTTGTTCGAAGAACCACGCATAATGTCCGATACACCTGTGATTTCAAACAGCTCATTTTTAAGCTCATCCCTGCGCTTAATCAGAACTTCCAAAGCTGTAATATATTGAGAAATAGGGATAAAATCAATCACCCCTTTAAGGCCACCTGATTCTTTTAACCGGTCGAAATCATGCACGCCCACCAGAGTTACATCTTTGTCAAAAATGTCTTTCAACCTTGAAAAAGACGTATCATACACCCCACTGATTTTAATAGCTTGCATGACAAGGCGCATTCTATCTGTAACCCCTTTGAGCTCGTCTAAAATCGTTTCAACCATTTGATAATCTGGTTTTGGAAGCAAGCTATCATTTGTTAAAGAGGAAAAAATAGGTTTCGCAATAGGGAAAAATCCTTCCAAATGCAACGGGTCGTTTTGAATTTTTAAAAAAGCACTCGGATAGGCTGGTGCAAAATAATAGACTCTTTTTGTCTCTTTATCCCAAATTTCATAAACATCTATAGTGATTAGGTCACTTTCTAGGCTTGAATGAGAGGTCTCAAGCATGAGCATTTCATAAGCTTTTAAGCCAAAAGAGGTATAAATATCCTTTGGTTGCATCGAAATTCGCCTTGCAATCCATGTAACATCTTCAAAAATGCCTAAATGCGTTGTATCCATTAAAAAATTCAACGGATCCACGTACGTTGAGACAACCTTTTCATCTGTTTTCAGTTGAATTTCTTGGTCCATGAAAGAAACCGTTTCAAAAGTTGGGACGTACGTTTCCCACAAAATGCCACAGCCAGAAATAAGATAATCGTTCCTCGCATATTTCAAAGCGCTGTCAAAATCAAACTTATTCAAATTCCACAAAAGAGCTCTTTCTAAAATTGTAGCAGCCACTTTTTCAGCTGGTGAAATGTTCCAAGAAAGGCGCTCAACAAATGGCTTTGGCTGTTTGAAGTACAAAAAAGGTTTTTGCGTTTCAATCCCAGACCAAAAAATGTTGTACCCTGTAGAAAAATTCATATCCGGGAATAACCCCGTTGAAGCGT
The DNA here is from genome assembly GCA_017466695.1 of Alphaproteobacteria bacterium. Taxonomy (GTDB): domain Bacteria; phylum Pseudomonadota; class Alphaproteobacteria; order CAAHEQ01; family UBA3637; genus RGIG4140. Next base: position 3,245 of record JAFTTR010000020.1, read on the forward strand.
TGCTTGCACCAGTTTTATAGACATTTCTCGCTTTTTTGACCACCTCATAATATGGCTCATAAATTTTGAGAGCCGTTTGAATACGATTTGCCCATAAAGAGGCGAGTTCATATTCCTCTTCTGGTAAGAGTGAAACTTGTGTTTCAAGGGCTGATGGCAAGGGGGAATTTTCTGTTCCAACCAACTCATTTGAGATGGCTGATTGCCCCTCTTTTACACAAGACTCTTCTTTTTCAGGTACTTTAGCATTACTTAAAAAATCAAGCACATCTGATTGAATTTGTTTTTGTTTTTCTTTTTTCATTTTTAAATTTCCTTTTCTTTTGTTAAAATTGCAAGTAAGCTTTTTTCTCTAATCACCACAAGGTCTTTGGTGGGTGTTTCAAGCTCATCAAAGGGATGAAACATCACCTCATCACCAGGGGCGACTGAGTGGACATAATCCCCAACAGCCACAACCTGCCCCACATTGGCTCGCTGTTTGTCTATGCCAAATTTGGGCAGAATTATCCCATTGGAAGAATTTGAATTTTGTTGGTTTAGTTTGATAAAAATACGATCTGAAATCGGCTTCATAAATTTTCCTTTCCTGTTGTATGAGCCCCACTGGCTCAAAAATAAAACCATCGCTTTTAGGGGCAAAGTTAAAAGCCAAGGCATCCAATATCAAGGTCAAACGAGCCCTCCAAACTGAGAGAAAAAGAAAATCACCCCCTTGTTGAATTGGTTCAATAAAGACCTTGATTTTTTGGATATTGTGTGGTTTAACAAAAATGAGTGGTTAAAAAAATAACGAGGTAAGTGATGAAATTTTTGACACTTTTGCTGTTAAGTGGTGTGTTTGTTGGCTTTAATTTTGAAGCTATGGCAGGGAATCCTTATGACAAAAATGTGCCAGAAGTTGAGCAATTTGAAAGCAAAGCCAACATTGAAAGAGCCTATAAAACCCTCAAAGAAAAGTTCAATATTAACCTATCTTTTAAGTTCAAGCAAGAGGCGTTGAACTACATTTTAGCTGGGGTTAGTAGAGATGTTTATGGCTCTTATTTTCTTGTAACAAAAAATACGGTTTATGATAATAATTGGGAAAATTCTTGGATATCAAAATTAGGAGAAAATTGTGTTATTATCAAAGATGAACCTAATTTAACTGTTTTACGCTGTGAAGAGGACATCAATGAATACTCATATTTCGAATATAAAAATACTTGCAAATCAGGTAAGTGTACCTCAATTAACAAAAAATTCTTTTTTTCATCATCAGCAAAATATGAAGAAGCAAAAACAAATCATCGAGGTGTTTCAAGTTCATCTCTTAGCTCCAAAATGCCCCATACCTATGAGGAATGGCTTCGTTATCATGCAGAAGATGAAGAAGACCCTCATGGGTATTACACCAAAAGATATAAAGAAGAATTTGAAAAAAGAAATTAAAAAAAAGGGGAAATAATCCCCTTTGTTAAAATAGGTTAATATATTAGAATGGTCTTTTTTTGCATAAGCGTTAAAGAAGTTTGGCCAGCCTAAAATTTATCTTTACATTCCATTTTAATTTCATCAATGTAGCTTTTGACAACATCTTTAATCATCACATCTGCTGTAGAAATGGCCATTAAATTATACATTGTGCCTGTATAATTTAATTGTGCAAAATCACTCGATTGCTGCAGATGATGTGCATGCTTATAAATAGCCTTAACCAATTGATTTAATGTTTCTTTTGATTCATCTTTTGTCTTTGAGTAGTAATTCTCAAAAATTTGATGTGCAACACCGATTGCGCAGTCAGTTGAAGCATAAGTTGCATTGTTCATATCAGCTGTAGAGGCATTCTTAGCATAGGAAATCTTGCACTCTTTCAACTTTTGCTCCAACAATTCCACCTCAGTCAGACAGTTTTTTATTTCATCTGCTTTTAATGGACTGGTAAGAATTAACAGACTCAAAAACAAAATTTTTTTTATCATATTTTATCCTTTATTTCCCATTGTAATAATGAGGATACTTCTTATTTAAATATTCGTCAACTCTTTGTTTATAGATTTTTTCGAAAATCTCAGGAGTGCTATAATAAGTTTTAAGTCGATTATACCACCCCCTTAGATTATTAATATTTTTTTGTGGAACAGTATCAACTCGATTAAAATAACTTTCCATTCTGTTCTGAACAATTAAATCATTTAATAAAGTTGTTTCTTTATCAGATAATGAATTAACAGCATCTGCTAAGTCTTGTGAAACAGTAACACGATTTGGAAATTGTGTGCCATTCATTTTGTTAAAAGCTTCAGAAAGATAGTTTATTGCTTTTGTCCCTTGATTAATTTCTGCGTCAAAGACATTTTTTGGAAAATTATTACTTTCTTTTAATGGATTATTCCAATTAGGCATTCTCCCTGAAATCATCATCAGTTGGTCGCTAAACGATCAAGCACCTCCTTCACTAGATACAGCCTGCCCAACCACTCCCATGTCGCAGGGAGGTCGCCGGCTTTTTCAAGCTCAAGGGCGACTTTGGGACCAGCGATGGGAAATGGGGGTAAAGAAGCTGGGACGGGACAAACAAGCTCAGAACTTGTTTTGACGCATGCGCTTAAGCAAAGTATCCCGTGTAGGATTGGGACGCATAAGAACTTTTTGAATGATTTGTTTTTCATATTTAATCACCTCAACTTGCTTTTCAATAATTTTGATTTTAGAGTGGCTTTTGCCCAACTGATAAGACAAAAAACACAAAACGCTCCCACAAAAAAGGGCGAAGAAAAAACGTTTCATTCATTTGAATCCTTTCCCTCTTTCATCAATAAGGCAAGGCGTTTTGCCCTGCCCTTTACCTCAAGTGCCCAAGAGCTATTTAACATTTCTTTTGAAGCAGTTAAATAATCTTTTTCATTCAATGCTTTAAGAAATTTTTTAAACCCTTTAAGGCCTTTAAGACCCAAATTAAAAGCCATTTCGAGTAAAACTTCTTGCCGCGTTGGAGAGAGTTGATTAAAAAATTTAAATTCTTTTTGACAGTCATGTTGCACCTTTAAAATATCATTTTCCAATAAAAAAAAGGCCTCTTCTTTTGAAAGGCCATTCGTTTGTAAATTTCTGCCCACGCCAATGGTGAGGTACCCTTTTGTGCACCGATACGGCTTGAGCCGAAGCCCTTCATGTTGAACGAGCCGGTCCAAAAGGGTTTTTGAAATTTTATTTTGAGATTTTAGTTGTGTCATTTGTTTCTTCCTCAAGTGATATTGATTTTCTCTTTCTTTTTGGTTTGTTAGAAGAGGTTTTTAAAGTATTAGATAAACTTTCAACCTGTGCTTTTAAATGCTCATTTTCTTCTTTCAAGTGGTCAATTTCAGCTTGTAATTTTTTCACATCTACTTGTTTTTTACACAAAGATAAAAAGGTTTTTGCCTTTTCTAAATCCTCATACAAGCCCAAATCTATTGCCTTTTGTTTAGGCAGCGCAACAAAATCTTCCACCGAAAAAATGCCGTGAGCGTTGAGCGTAGCGACCTCTTTTGGCGAAAACTGAGCGAACATTTTTAAATCTGTCCCCTCTTTGAGCTTTTCTTTTGAAGCAAGATAAAGCTGATATTCCGTGGGAAATTGACGGATTTTTTCTTCCGTTGCCGGTTGATCAACAATATCCGTCATGTTGTTTTTAATCCGAACTTCAACAAAACAAACCTCCTTAAAAACGGGCAAGCCGGTTGTGGGGTTTGTTTCATTGGTTTTGATAAGTCTGTCATAAAATTTTGCAAATAACATTTGTTTTTCCTTTCATAAAAATAAAATAATCAGGCGCCTGTAAGTTCAAATGAGGCCCTAGTTGGTATCTAAGGGCACTTGTGCCAAGTTTAAGTACACCAAGGTACGAGGTACTTTGCCAAGTACCTCTTATCTACCTAACTATCATCCTCATTTGAACGCATACCTGAAATCAAGGTTTTCTTTTTTTAACCTCGCTCTCAGGTATACGTTAAGAGCCAGCTGTAAGGGAGGAAATAAAGATAAAATCAGCGATTGACGTGTACGGACAAAAGAGCGTCAGCGATAAGGTACACGAATGAGTTGATTTTGCTTTAGTTACCCCTTACAGCACCAGCTCTTAACTCACTAGAGGTCGGGCTTAAACAGAAATTGGCTGGCGTACTCGAGGGAGGCGCAAGTGTCCCTAGGTTGCCCTTAAAAGCAGATTTTTAACTCACCGGAGGTCGTGCCCCAAAAGAGCGTCAGCTCTTAACTCACTGACGGTCGGGCTTAAACAGAAATTGGCTGGCGTACTCGAAGGAGGC
>JAFTTR010000021.1 GCA_017466695.1 Alphaproteobacteria bacterium
CCTATTAGCTTATTTAAAATTGATTAAATCAAGAGTCTGTTCTTTGAGGATGGTGGTTTTTAAAGTTAATCTAAATCGAAACCCAAACTCTCATGTACTTCAATTCCGACTAACCTTTCGCTCAGTGTTATTTGGCAATAACACTTTCTCAAGGAGTCTCATTGCTTATCACCAAAAAAACAATAATTACTTTTATTGTTTTTTTGTCGCAGTGTACACTACGGGTCGCTAAGGGTTTTTATTTGCCTCTTAGGGGAGCGTTTTTAAGAGATTGTTCTTTGAGGCTGGTGGTTACACATCTAATGCTAATCCTTAGATGTTGGGGCATGTCGAGTTTGGGATGAACCATATCTATTAGCCTAAAAAGGCTTAAATCAAGAGTGCTTTCTTTAGTGGTATAAAAATTTTAAGTTTTTTAAAAAACATATTGATTCATATGGAATAATATATTAAAAATAAAACATATATTGGTAAATGAGATTAATATGAAAAAATTAAATGTAGCAAAAAAAGTTATTGAAAATGAAACAACGGCCTTGCCTTGTTCTTGCGACGGAGCTTGTCATTGGGATTCTCCAAAGGCAAAAAAAATTACAAAGGATATAAGAAACATTTATTTGAAAAAATCATATGAACGCCAAGATAGACAAGTGGCTTCATAAAAAAGAGGGGGCTGCTCAGATAATGGGCTGCCTTTTTTTTATGCAATTTAACTTTTTTTATGATCAATATATTGAAGAATTAAATTTAATACGTCTTTTTCAAGAAGAAGACCCTTTAGGAATTGATAATCGGGCAAATCAAATTGGATTTTTGCTTGATTTGGCTTTGGATATTCAGCAAAAACCTCTCGTTGAGTGGAGGGAAAAATTACAAAAAGAGGTTTCAAGTCGCTATCATTTGAACAGGAAGAAGATAGAGTCTGATATCATTTCCTGCCAATCTTATTGGCGAGAAACAAACTATATACAACCAATTGAAGATGTTTTAATAAAAAAAATTCCAAATTACTATATTTTATTATCTCAATATAATTTAGGTGTTTCTGATTGGTATGGCACAAGTATTGTTGTTCCTTCTTTATTTGTTATAAATCACAATATGAAACGGCATACATATGTGGTTTTATTTGAAGTATTATTGTCGCAGCTTTTTATGAAAATAAGGTTAATGCATCCTTATTTGATGAATTGGGATATATGGTTGATTTCAGAATTGGGAACTTTTACAATTTTGCATAATATTTTTGATGAATTTTTAAGTGTTGAAAAAACAGGATATAGGGAAGTGGATGAGTTAATACCTAAAGCAGATTATTTATATAAAAATACAAAAAATATAGATGAATTTATTGAAAATATTATTTTATTTAAGGGAGAATGAAATGAAAAAGATTTTGTTTTTAAGTGTTTGTTTTTTTTGTTCTGGGGCAGGGGCGCTTGACCACAATTGTATCCCTCATATTGAGCAGTTGGAAAGGGATTTTCAAAATTGTACAGTTGCGTATGGGGATGATGCTACAACGGCTGATATGAACAATGCTTCCTACAATGCAGCTGATTGTGCTGTTGAAATTGCACACAAATTAATGGATACGTATTATGCATCAACAGCTGAAACAACAAAAAAAGAGTTTGACGCTTTGGTGCGCCAAATTTATAGCTATTCGCATAATTTGATACAAGAAAGTGATTATGCAAGAGAGCATCATATTGGCTCAATTCACAACTCAATGGCGATTAACAAGGCTGAAGAACTGATTAAGGCGTTGACAAAAAGTTATATTGATGAGTTGAAAGAAGAATGTCAAAATGCCACAGATTATAAGCCGGAAAATAAAAATTAAATTCAGTGAAAAAAGAGGGATAGCCCCTCTTTTTTTTTTAAAAATCAAATGCATTGTTTTGATTTGTCAATTTTTAAAATTAAATATTATTTTATTTGACAAATGAGGTGTTTTTGGTGTATCTTATTTGTATATTTGAAGGAGGAATTATGTTCCAGCGTCCATTTGAACTTGCACAAGATAATCCAGAATTTTTAAAAGCGCTTGAAAGACAAAAAGAGCTTTTTGATTTTTACCGTTCTATTCGTTTCGCAGATAAGGAGGAAATAGAAAAACACATTCAACAAATTGGTGATGTGAATGAATTATGTTGGTTTTCTGAGTATCCCCCTTTGATGATTGCAGCTGAAAAAAATGATTTAGATCTCATGAAATTTTTGGTTGAAAAAGGGTGTAATGTGAATGCTTTTTGTTGTGGTAACTTTGGATTATATGAGATTGGAATGCAACTTTCTGACAGGCGCATTTTTGAGTTTTTAAAAGAGCAAAAAACACTGCCTTTTGATGAATTAAAAGAAACGACATTAAAACTTTGTGAACTTTCAAGTGAAGGAAAAGTTGAAGCGTTTAATCAAATTGTACGTGATAAATTTAACAATCAAATTACGCCTATTGTTGCTTTGACAATGGCTGATAGGGCTGTGAGATGGAACAATTCAAAACCAATTGAGCTTTTGCATCAACGAGGTGTTAAATATCATTTAATAACATATATGAAAAAACATCACACCCTTCTTCATTTTGCTTCAAATTTTTTAGCAGACAAAGTTGTGTATAGACTTTTGCAACAAGGGTTTAATCCAAATATTTTGAATTACAAAAAACAAACACCTCTTCTTCTTGCATCTCAGTGTTCTGATGCAAAACCTGTTATGCAACATTTGATAGATTTTGGAGCAAACATAAACGCAATTGATTTTCAGGGGAAAACAGCAGCCCACAGAGCTGTTGAAAAAAATCAAGTTGAAAACTTAAAATTTTTAATCAAAAATGGAGTTGATTTAAATATTCAAGATTTCTCAGGCTCAACAGCGCTTCATTTGGCGCAACATCAAGAGAATAAAGAACTTATCCATGTGATTGAAACAGCGACAAAAAAGCCTTCTCTTATTCAAAAATCAACCGTATTAAAGCCTGCGAGCCATCAATCCCATCAGAGAGGGGATAATTAGAAGAAACACAACCTTGATTTATGTGATGCATGAGGGACTAAAACCACACGCTGAGGTATAAAGTTAAGAGCAAGGCATAAAGAACAAAATGGGTGGCGCTTAGCGACTAAATAGGACTCTGCGACAAAAAAACAATTTTTTTGGAGAGGATGCCATTTTGACTTTGGTTGATATTAAATAAACCATTGTCCTCTTCGATTATCGGGTTTTGAACTCTTAGTTGAGCTTAGGCATTTGCCAACAAAAAAAGTATATCAACATTCATTTAACTTTTTAAGGATAAATTTCAAATTCCTCTTGAAGGGGACATTTTTTTAAGCTATTCGATTTTTTTGTTTAGGGGTTAGGGGTGGATTTTTTTTATCCTCTAACGTTTGAGCATTTTGTGCTAATGCTGGGTTGTGAGCAGGGGTATTTGGGTTTGAGCTTTCTCTCAGGATGACATCCACGCTTTTTTCGGGTTGTTTTCTGACAATATCAACCCCATCGGCTACCCGTTCATTAAATTGGTTGTATATGGGAATAACAATTTTGTATTTGGTCAAAAGATATGAGCGAATGTGTTGGCTTTTGTTGATAAGTTCTTGATTGGTTGGGTTGGAGTGAATGTCAGATGAAACAAGGGCTAATTCTATTAAATTGGATTGGATATCATTTGCCACAGTGAAATAATTTAAAGCAGCAGTATAAGATTGATTATTTCTAAAATAGCTCCTGTCGATATTTGTAGCCCTCGTTCGCAGGCTATCGTAAAGATGTTGAACTTCGTCTATATTACAAGAGGTATATATTTGTTCTGCATAAGGCGTGAGCTGTTTTAAAATTTGGTTATTAATCGGATCTTTATAGGAAATAGGAATGCCAAAACGATTTTGAATATCCTTAAATGTTTTTTGTTCGGGTGAATTATCCCTCATGCCTAATAAACGAATGTGAACATCATGCATCGAATAAGCCAATTGTCTTTCCATCAGCGCATAATTAACCAGAGGTCTATCCCCAGGTCTGAGCAAGAAATCTTGTGTATAACGTTGCTGTATTTTGGCTGAATAGGCTCTGGCCTTTTCAGGGTTTAAGGAACCATCTGCATTCAATACATTTTTTAAATAATCATTGCGTTCCTTATCCGAAATATTTTCAAGTAATCTTGTTTTTATATAAGGGCATTCAACAGATATTTGCCTTGTAAAAGCGCTTGTTACAGCATCTGAAATTGTTTTGTTTCTATCATCTGTATCTCTTGTATGAAGCATTTCATGTAAGAGTATGGCCCCCATTTGAAAATTAAATTCCTCCTGGATTGGAAATTGATTTTTAATTGTTGTTAGATATAAAGTTATATCATGGCTTTTTGATTTTGTTGTACCATAACTTGTTTTACTCTCATCATTTGAGAGGGTTAAATTGATTTTATGGGGTTGGTGAGCCCTTCGTTTGGTTTCTAAATCACCCCTTGTGGCTCTAAATGCCATGCGACCGGTGGGTGTTTTTAATGCCTCTTTAAGTCCTTGAAAAAGTATTTTTTTTGTAGAAGTTTTATCTGAATTATAATGAATATAAGTGTTTAAAAAATGGTTGATTTCTTCATCTGAAACGGGGGTGGCTGAATAGCTATATTCATTTTCGTGTATTTCAATTGGTGTGGCAGGTGTTTTTTTGGGGGTGTGTGGCGTTGATTTTGGTTTTTGAATGCTTTTTTTCTTCCTTAAAGAAGGATTTTTTTTGACTTCTTGAATTAAGGAAACAATTTCAGGGTGTAAATTTGTTTCAGCCGGTGTTTTGCCAAAGACCGTTTTTTGATTTATATCAGCTCCATTTTGAATAAGAACTCTAGCCACATCAATGTTGTTTGTCCCATGAAGAGGGGTCGCATCAACGGAATCTTTATGATTTACATCAGCGCCATGTTGGATTAATAAGATTGCAACTTCAGGGGAGCTTGTTAGGAAAAGCGCTGTCCAATTGGTCGGAGTTGTTGCATTCACATCAGCCCCTTGTTGGATTAACTCTTGAACTCTTTTTAGATTATTTTGACGAGCTGCCTCAAGTAACGCTTTATTTAATTTGCTTGTTGCCATCTAATCCTCCCTTTGATATTTTTTTTATCATAGCATAAAGATAAAAAAAAAGTCAAATCTTTTGATAGCTTAAGCCGGGATAAACATTTATTCGCACAGTTTTTTTAATTCTTTAATGTGCACAGGTTTAAAAAGAACTTTGTTAAAGCCAAGTTGCAAGAGTTCATCTTCTTTTTCTTCAAAGGCAAAGGCTGTTGTGGCAACGATTGGAATGTGTTTTAAATGAGGGATGGACCGGATTTGTTTGGTTAATTCAATCCCAGAAACACGGGGCAGTTGAATGTCCATTAAAATCAAGTCTGGTGTGATTTTTTTTAAAATAGTAAGTGCTTCTTGCGCATCATAGGCCTGTAAGGGTCTGGCACCATAGATGCCTAACACATCATAAAAAAAACGTTGGTTCAAAGCGTTGTCTTCAACAATAAGGATCGTTTTCATGTGTATTATTTAGGTGTTTGTTTGGGGTAATCAAGAAAAAAAGAATTGATTTTCCTTTATAACACTTGTATGTTGAAAAAAAAGGGGGTGTTTTTATGATTTCAAAAGAGGAATTTTTAAAAAAAGTTGAATATAATTTGATCCCAGAGCTGAAAAAGAATGGGGCGAACCGTCAAATTGTAAAAGAAGAAGCGCATAAATTATTTTTGGGACTGTTAGCAGCTTTTGCTGTGCCTGTGGTTCTTTTTGTGGTGGGTTTTATATTGGATAATGGTGTGTGGCCTGTTTGTGGATTTTTCAGTTTGTTTGTTATGCTTTATTTGGTTGCCTCTTTTGTCAAAACACCTCAGTTAGACCTGTTAAAAAATGAAAAAAAGATATTGTTTAAATTTTGTTTAAGGTTGTTTGATTTATATCCTGATACAAAAAAAGTAATTGCTGATTTAATCCAAGACTCCTCTTTATTTTATGGCAGAACGTCTGTTGAAGATGAATTTGAAGGGAAAGGGAACTTTGCCCCTTTTTATGCAGCTGAAGTTTGTTGCAAACCGGATGATGAATCAGCCAAATATGCCCATGTGATTTTGACAAAATCTTCTTATATCCAAAAGGCATATGGTAAGGGGTTTGATTTAAAACAAATGGAGCTGAAAAAATCCTTATATGTGGATGAAAATGCTCTTAAAGATGCTGAATTAAAACAAAAAATAGCGAAGGTAAAAGAATATTTTAAGCCTGTAACGAAGGGTAATACGTTGCCATCTGTGAAAGCTTGTTTTTTTGGGGAAAATGTGCTTTTGGTCGTTTGGACAGATAAAAATTTATTTGAAAATTATGTTCATAACAAAATGGAATGTGAAATTGATGATTTAAAACCGTATGGGTCTTTTTATGATACAATTGAGGCGACTTTAAAAACAGTTGAGCTGTTTGAGAGATAGGGGGGAAAAAATTTTCATTAAAATAGCTAAAAAAAGTCTTAAAAAAAATAAAAATATTAAAAAAAATCGTTAAAATTCAAAATGTTAAAATAAATTCTGTACTTTTTTTTATTTTTTGTGCTATACTTATATATAGATTGGTTTAATTCTTTTTTAAGGGGGACAACATGGTAACAGAAAGAGAAAATATTGCTGAAGGTTTTGCTGAATTAGAAAGTGAGCTTCAAGCCGAAGCGGCGAAGCGGCAAAAAGCTGAAAAGGATGCTATTGTATCAGGGCTTATTTTTTCAGGGGCAACAGGTGCCAATGCTGCTATATGGAAAGCAACAGCAGCTATTCGAGGGGGCGCCGTTTCAAAAGAGGCTGCTTTAAAGCGGATTGGCGCTTATAAAGTGCAAAATAGCATTCTTCTTTATGGCACAAAAATGGGGCAGAATTCTAATAGTTTGACCCCTTATTTAAAAGAACTTGCTGAAAAAGAAGGGTTGAAGTGCCATGTGATATTTGAAAATAATGATGGGGTTGTTACCCAAGGTTTTGTGATTGAAGATTCGCCCAAAGCCAGAGCTTTTCTTGAAAGAAATGTGTTAGAGGGGGGCCGAGGGCTTACGAATGAAGCTTTAGATGACGTTCAGAAAATAAGAGAAGCTCGTTTGCATGCTCAAAGAGGCGCTGAAAAAATAGCTACTTTAAGTGATGATGCTTTAGGAAAAATGGGTGGAACACCCATGAGAGGGTATGGTATTATCCATGTGGATGGGATGAAAGGCGCAAATTCACATGTGGATGTTTCAAATTTACAACGACTTGCAAAAGCTGAAAACATAAACTTTACTCAAGTTGTTGTCAATGATGAAGGAACCATTCATTCAGCATTTAATATTGAAGATACGCCCAAAGGCAGAGCTTTTCTTAAAAAATATATGACGCCAGATGGAAAAGGCTTGACTCTTGAAGCCCAAAAAGCCTTAAAAGAAGGTTTAGGTGGGTTGTCAGATGCTGCTTTGAAAAAAATGGGTGGAACACCCATGAGAGGGTATGGTATTATCCATGTGGATGGGATGAAAGGCGCAAATTCACATGTGGATATTCAAAAGCTAAAACAACTCGCAAAAGCTGAAAAAATAAAGTTTAATGAAATTGTTGTCAATGATGAAGGGGCCATTCATTCAGCATTTAATATTGAAGATACGCCAGAGGGGCGTGCTTTTCTTAAAAAATATATGACGCCAGACGGAAAAGGCTTGACAGATGAAGCACGCATGGCTGCAGATGAGTTAGATAAGCTTGCTGCAGCAAGAAAGGTAGCTTCAGATGCTAAAACGCCAAAACCAAAAGCTGGGAGGGGTCCTTTAAAAGGGTCACTTAAATGGGGTCTCAGAGGTGTGGGTGCTGCCTTTGGTGCATGGGCTGCTTATAACTTTGTTTCAGATGTTGTAAATTTAGGCACAGCTGGGGGATCAGCAGGTGCAGATGGTGTCGCTCTTCAAAATGCAATTCCATCTCAATTTGCTGGGAAAATAGCGCCAAGGGATAGCAAATATTTCACGAAAGGGTCGCCAGAAGAAATGAAGTTTAGAGCGATGGTTGCTTATGCTGCGATGCAAGAAGGAGGCTTCATGGGGAAAACGCAAGAAGAATGGCAAGAATATGCTGTGCGTCTTTCTCAAGCTGAAGGGGGTATTATCAGCCCAACAGGCGAGCTTAAAATTAGAAAAGGCTTGGTCGCAGTGTATGATAAGCACAAAGATGAGATTGATAAAACATTGGTTGCTAATTTAAGTGGACACGCAGATTCTGACGCCACACGTGGGCTTCAAAATGCAGGGGCTGAAGCTGTTGGAACAGGAAGAGGAGCACCAGCTGCTTCAAAAAGAAGAAGAGGAGGAGGCTCAAGAGCCGGCATTTAACCAAGAACACGAGGAAAACAGGCTTGCAAAAAAAGTTTGCAAGCCTGTTTTTTTTTATCAAAAGAGCTTGTCAGTTATTTTTTTTTGTGTTAGAACAATAAAAAATAGGGGGCATGATGCAAGAAAATTATTCATCAAATGAAATGAACTTTCAAGGGCAAAAAGTAAAGCCTGCGCCAGAAGTTGTGGCAGCTTATGCTTTGGAAAATGATGATTTTGAAGCCATGCGTAATTTGATTGTGAATAAAGAGATTTCATTGATTCCAGATGAATATGGGAATTCTTTTTTGCATACAGCTGCTGTAAATGCAAGCCCTGAGATGATTAAAATGCTGGTCGCCTTAGGCGCCGATATGCATGGAGTTAATGAACAAGGATTGACCCCTTACGAAGTGGCGATGACCAACTGGAATGAGGAAGGGTTGAATGGCTTTTTAGAGGCTGGGTTGAACGTTGATACACATGGGACAAAAAAAATGCCCCTCCCTTTGGAAGTGGCTGCCTTAGCTGAGTGGCCAACGGTTGAATCCTTTTTGTTAAAAACGGGGGTAGATGTGAATTACGCTGACGCAACAGGACGCACGATGTTGCATGCAGCGTGTGAATATGGCAATGTGGGCGCTGTGATGACGTTGCTTCAAAAAGGCGCCAACCCCAATCAACGAGATGAAATGGGCAGAACGCCTCTGCATAGCTTGGTTTCTTATCGACATTTATCTCAAAAGAGAGGCTTGTGTTTGGATAAGTTGATTGTAAATGGAGCTGACTTAAATGCCAAAGATAAGGAGGGGAAAACCCCTTTGCATGCAGCTGTTGCAAGTGGGTCCTTGGTAATGGTTCAAAAATTAATTGCAGAAGGGGCTGATTTGAACGCTCAAGATAAGGACGGCAAAACCCCACTTGATCAAGTAAATGAAGTTTTAAAGCTAACAGATCAAGCTTCAAGCGCTTATGCTGAATTAAAAGAAATGAAACAGCTGTTGAAAGAGGCTGGGGCCAGATCTGGTGTTCAAAGAGGTTTTGTGGGCAAACTAAGGGATGTGGCTCAAGTGATGATGCGAGAAAAAAAGGTGCCCCATCTCGAGAAAAAAATTCAAAAACAAGCACAGGGAAGATAGCTTTTTACACATAAAAATAAAGAGTTATCAAAAAAATAAAGATAAGAAAAATTTTTGAAATATTTTTTCTTGACAAGAAAAAAAATTTTGTGTTAGGGTAAATTATGCTCAAGAATAAAGCTTTTTGAGAAGTGTTTTTTTTAAGAGCCATCAGTTAGGGAGAAGATTTTTTTAGGGGGATAAAGGCATGTCATTGCCGAGGGTAGAAGAAAAAGAAAAAAGAGCCAGACGCTGTTTGGCTGAAATTGCCATTTTTGATTCAGTTGATTTAAAAACGTTGAAGCCAGAAGAGCTTCAACGTTTTTTGTATTTGGCGCAAGAATATTCAGCGTATAGCACGGATCCAGATTTAGAAAAGTCGTTTTCAAAATTGGAGGCTATTTATAACATTTCCCCCAATTTGACGCAAAAAATTGATGAGGTGATTCATCATAAGCTCAAAAATAATCCAGAAGATGCGATGGAATATTTTGAAATGCTCAAAAGGCAAGAAATGGAAGCTATGATGCAAGCCAAATATGAGCAATATATGACCTCATTGAAGACGTTTAAGCATTCAGTTGAAAAAGTTTATTCAACAGCTGAAAGATTTGATGCTTCGGTTGCAAGTATTGGTAAGAAGATTTTTAATGTGGGTGCAACAAAAGATGAAATTAAAGAAACACTTGCTTCGATTTATGCAACCAATCCTGTGTTAGCGCAAGCCATTATTGCCGAGCATTTTAAAGGAAAGAATATTCCTAAAGAATATGCAGGGTTTTTCTATACCCCACAAGAGTTGGCTAGCACAATAGGCAAGAAGACAGTTGATTCAAAAACGTGTGCGGCATTTAAAAAAATCTATGCCAGTAATCCGGTTGCCACTGTTCAAGCTATTAAGGAGGCTTACACCAAAAAAGGGCTTCCTATTCCTGCAGAACTTGTACCTTTTTCAAAATTGCCTGATGGATTTAATCTTTCCACAGGCAATATTGTTAATGGGCCTATTAGAGTAAGTTCTGGGGCGCTGAATCAAGCAACCGTTTTGCAACATCAGTTGGTAATGGAGTATAAAGATGCGATTGCAGCTGCGAAAAAAACGGACGCAGCAGCTAATGCAGCCAAACTATCACCGGAGAAACAGCGAGAAAATGTCCTTGCAAACACGCCTGCAAAGGGATGTACGGGTGGGGCTGCTTGTGTCATTGATCGGGTTGAAAAACAAATCCCACAAGGGGGGAAAGGGCCAGCAGAGAGAGCTGCTCGAGAGTTTGGATATAAAGGAAGAGAGACATTTGAAGCTATGCGGCGAAATATTGGTTTAGATATTGGGAGTGGTCAAGGCGTTGACTCTGACACTTTAGACGATGCTTATAATGGAGAGGGCAATTCTAGCTCAAATAATGGCGCAAAAAATATTGACCCTTCGCAGACTTCAGTAAATGCAGAAGATTATGGATTAAATTATGATGATTTAGCTGTTTTGCCGGTGAATCAAGTTGTTTCAACTGATCAAGATACGACGGGTTCTCGGCACCATATTGTGCAAACAAGTGATTCTTTTGGAGCTGGGATGCCAGATTTATCTTCAGAGGTGACTCATTCAGATCCTTTTAAGATTTCAACCCCGATGAGTGCTGATTCAAGAGAGGGGAGCTTGGATTCTTCCGAAATGGCGCTGACTGATATGGGGGATATATTGGCTGCTGATTTAGAGGCTTTTGGTGATGGGGGGGATGATTTTGAAGTGCCTGAATTGGCAGATGCCTCACAAGATACAGAAGAACCTTCAAAAATAAATGTTGAATTTGGCTTGCCACCGGACGGTGTGATGGTTTATACCAATGCTTCAGATACAGGCCTTGCTTATCAAGATATAAGGAGTGATTTTTCTTTGGAAGAAGAAGCTGAAACAAATGCAGATAATACTCCTAAAATTGAGGTTTCCTCTGTTTTAAAAGATGCAGCGCTTGTGGTGGATGATGTGAGCACGAGCTTGCATGTGGATGATGTGTTAAGAGATTCTCAACAACAAACAGTCCCAACGAAGGGTTATGATAAAGAGCGAGTGGGGTAGTGGATTTAAAAGCCCGACCTCCTGTGCGTTCAAATGAGGTTTTAAACGGCACCTATGGCTGATTTTCATCTCTCAAGTACCCAAGCGATTGTACTCGTCGAGATGTAAATCAGCTCATATCTGCTCGCCTAAAACCTCATTTTAACCCATACCACAG
>JAFTTR010000022.1 GCA_017466695.1 Alphaproteobacteria bacterium
AATTAGCGTCAGAAGTTTTAAAAAAAGGGTATAGTGTTCGACAAACAGAAAAATTAGCTTCCAAAAAGACTTCTTCTAAGTCAAAACCCAAACAAGAAAAAGATGGGGATATTTTAACATTAGAAGAAGAATTAAGCAGTGTGTTAAATACATCTGTTTCTATCAAATGGAATGGGTTAACAGGTTCTGTTGTTATTTCAGGACTTGATCTTGATAAATTAGATTTAATTTTACAAAGGTTAAGTTTAGGAGGCCCAATTGATTAAAAAGAGCGAGTAATCGCTCTTTTATTTTGTTTCACGTGAAACAAAATAAAAGAAAATAACATTGTTCCACGTGAAACATTTATCATATTTCTTAATAAAAAAAAGAATGTTTCACGTGGAACATTCTTTTTTTACCCCTAAAATAACATTTATTTTATAAGAAGAGTGCTTTATTTGTACTTAAATTTATATTAAAAAAAACAAAAGTTTTTTGCTTGAAAAATATTTAGTTTAATAATAGATTGTTTATTAATATTTTTTGTTTTTGATATTATTGTTTCACGTGAAACAATATTTTTTATAATAAAAAACCCATCAACTAAATGATGGGTTTTAATGTTAAATAAAAAGCGTTTTAAAGCTTATTCAGCAAGTTTCTTATCTAAAAGTTGGTTAGCTAGTGCAGGGTTTACTTTCCCTTGTGAGGCTTTCATTATTTGTCCTACAAACCAGCCTTTTAATTTATCCTTTCCTGCTTTGATTTCAGCAACTTTATCTTGATTGTTTGATAAAATCTCTGCAATCATTGCTTCAATAGCTCCTGTATCAGAAACTTGTTTTAAACCTTTTTCTTCAACAATTATTGATGGTTCTTTTCCAGTTTCAATCATAATTTCAAAAACTTCTTTTGCAATTTTACCTGAAATAGTTCCATCGTTAATAAGCCCAACCAGAGCACCTAAGTTTTGAGCTGAAACAGGACTTTCTGTTATATTTTTATTTGTTTTATTTAAATAACCAAATAAATCACCCATAATCCAGTTTGCAACTTTTTTAGGGTCTTGATTTTGACTAGCTGTTTCAAAATAAAGAGCTGTTTCTTTATCAGCAATTAAAACACTCGCGTCATAAGGTGTGAGTCCTAATTCTTCGATGTAACGTTTTTTCTTTGCTGCAGGCAGTTCTGGTAAATTGTTTTTAATGTTTTCAATATATTCATCTGTGAGAATGACTGGAAGCAAGTCAGGATCTGGGAAGTATCTGTAATCATTAGCATTTTCCTTAGAACGCATAGGTCTTGTTTCCATATTTACTGAGTCAAAAAGCCTTGTTTCTTGTGTAAATGTTTGTCCTGCTTCATACAATTCAATTTGACGATTTGCTTCAATTTCAATTGCTTGCATGACAAAACGAACAGAGTTTACGTTTTTAACTTCAACCCGTTGTCTGAGTTCAGTTGAGCCAACTGGACGAACAGAAATGTTAACATCGCAACGCATAGAACCTTCGTCCATATTGCCATCACATGTTCCTAAGGCTCTCACAATCGCTCTTAATTGACGTAAATATTCACCAGCTTCTTCTGGAGAATGCATATCTGGTTTGGATACAATTTCCATTAAACCAACACCAGCTCTATTCAAGTCAATAAATGATTTTGATGGATGCATATCGTGAATAGATTTACCAGCGTCTTGTTCAAGATGGAGTCGTTCTACACCAATTTTTCTCGTTCCTTCTGAGGTTGTAACTTCGATATAGCCCTCTCCAACAATTGGATGGTAAAGTTGACTGATTTGATATCCTTGAGGTAAATCTGCATAAAAATAGTTTTTACGGTCAAAACGAGAGTATTTGTTAATAACAGCATTTAATCCTAATCCTGTTTTAAAACATTGTTCAATACATTTTTCATTCACAACAGGCAACATTCCAGGGAATGCAGCATCAATAAATGAAACATGTGTGTTTTGTTCGGCTCCAAAAGTTGCAGAAGCGCCTGAGAATACTTTTGAATTTGAAATAATTTGGCAGTGAACTTCTAAACCAATCACCAATTCCCAATCTGTTGTATTTCCTTTGATAATATAGGTCATAATCTTATCCTTTCACATGGTGTGGTTTTTTATCAAACCCAGCTAATGATTCTAAAACACCTGAAACTTTAAATACGGTGTTTTCATCAAAATGTTTGCCTATAACTTGCAACCCAATTGGCAAGCCATTTTTAGCAATTGTAATTGGTAAGGCTAAAGATGGTACACCAGCTAATGAAGCAGGAGTTGTAAATACATCACCAAGATATGTATCCACAGGGCTCATGTTTTGCATAGCTTCATATGAAAGTGCTGTTGAAGGAGCTGCTGGTGCTAGAATAGCATCAACAGATTCAAAAGCAGTGATAAAATCGTTATAAATCAATCGTCTAACACGTTGAGCACGTGTATAATAGGCGTCGTAGAAGCCAGCTGATAACACAAAAGTGCCTAATAGTATTCGGCGAACGACCTCAGGGCCAAATCCATCTGTTCTTGTGTTTTCATACATTTCATCTAAAGAAGAGCCATCAACTCTTGTTGTGTAACGAACACCGTCATATCTAGCAAGATTTGATGAAGCTTCAGCACAGGCAATAATGTAATAGACTGGTAAAGCATACTTTGTATGTGGAAGTGAAATTTCAACGATTTCAGCGCCAGCATTTTTAAGAAGCTCAATCCCTTTGTCCCATGCAGCTGCAATCTCTGGATTTAAGTCATTGGAACGATATTCTTTTGGAATACCAATCTTTTTGCCTTTAATATCACCTGTTAGTGCTGCTGTATAATCTGGAACGGGTGTATTAACAACAGTTGAATCTTTTGGATCATGTCCAGCCATTTCACGAAGGAGAAGCGCACAATCTTCAACAGAACGAGCCATAGGACCTGCTTGGTCTAAAGAAGATGAGAATGCCACAATCCCATATCTTGAACAACGGCCATATGTTGGTTTAATCCCTGTGATACCACAAAATGAAGCAGGTTGACGAATGGAGCCACCTGTATCAGATCCTGTGGCCCCCATACAAAGGCCAGCACTAACTGCTGCAGCTGAACCTCCAGAAGATCCACCAGGAACTAAGTTATATTCACCATTTTCATCTGTCCAAGGGTTTTTAGTTACACCAAAATAGCTGGTCATTGTTGAACCACCCATAGCAAATTGGTCAGTGTTGACTTTTCCAAGCATAACTGTACCGGCATCTTTTAAATTTTGTGTCACTGTTGATTCATATGGTGGTATAAAATTTGAAAGAATTTTTGAAGCTGCAGTTGTTTTAATTCCCTTTGTGCAATACAGGTCTTTATTTGCAATAGGAATACCTTCTAATCTGCCAATTTTTTCACCAGAAGCTCTTTTTTTATCACTTAATTGAGCCTGTTCTAATGCAATTTCAGGTGTTTCAGTAATGTAAGCATTTAAAAAACGAGCTTTTTCCATTTCTGCTAAATGAGCTTTTGTTAATTCAACAGAAGAAATCTCTTTTTTATCAAGAAGTTTTAACGCTTCACTGATATGTAAATCTACTAAATTTGTTGTCATAAAAATTACTCCACCATTTTAGGTACAACATAAAAACCGTGAGCTGATTCTGGGGCATTTGCCATAAGCTCATTTTGTAATTCGCCAGTTGTAACTTCATCTTTTCTAAATTGAGGTTCTTGCATTGAAACACTTACAAGAGGTTCAATGTTATCAACATTAACTTCTTTTAATTCTTCGACCCAATTTAAAATACTGTTAATATCTTTTGTGAATTTTTCTTCTTGCTCAGCAGGAAAATGTAACCGAGCTAATTTTGAAATATTTTTGATTGTTGTTTCGTTAAAACTCATTTTTAACTCTCTTTGTTATTAGTTAACTTTTTTATGGTTTTTCAGGGGTTAAAATGCACTTTTTTTGCTTAAAAGTCAAGAAAAATATAAAAAACATACATTTAAAAAACGTTTTGATTCTTTTTATAAAATCTTTTTTGTTAATAGTTTTTTAATTTGTTGTATAATATAATAAAATAGAGTATATATTGTATAGGGGGTTGATATGAGAGAGCCGATTTTAAAAGCTGTTGCAATGCCACCACGTGTCTTTTGGGCGCCAATGTATCCTGCTGTGGTTAATTTCTCTATCCAAATGGGTATAATGTGTGTGTGTACAGCAACGTTTAATATGAATCCAATTTATTTTATTGGAACAATTGCTGTATCTCATGCAATAATAGCAGCTTATTCTGTTCGGGAACCTCATTTATCAAAGATGATGTTGACGTTTGGTCCTATGGCAACACCTTCAAAAAATGTATACAAAGATAAAGGAAACAAACTTGCTCCATAAGGAAAATCAAAAATGAATGATATCCATTTTGACATGAATGTTTTTGACCTATTAGCTCAGGGGTCATCCTCTTTTTCAACATTAGTTGCTTTAATAGGTGTTTGTGCAGCTATGTTTATTATGTCTGTTTTTGTGACAAAATTAGGGGATATTATTTTACCAAAACCAAGAGAAACAAGGGTTTCTGATTTTTTGCCTTTTAGCAGATTAGATGCTGATGGGGCAACAATTCACTTAAAAAATGGCTCATTAGCACGTGTGTTTGAAGTGCGTGGTGCAGATACAACACTTTTAACGGGTCCGGAACGTTTAGCTTTGGCTCAAGCGAGAAAACAGTGGATTGACTCTATGGCTTCTTTAGAAGTTGTTTCCAGAGTTATTACAATTCGTGAACGTATTTCCTTAAATGACATGGGAGAGCATCGAGATAGTAAATTACTTAAAAGAGTGTCAAAAAAATGGATGGAAAATATGCAGCGTGTTTTTAGAAATAAACACTATATTGTTATTTCCATCAACGATCGAAAAAATGCAATGGATGATTTGCAACAAGCTACTTTGGCATTAACCTCTATTTTAGATGTTTATGAACCGGTTTTAATTTCTGAAAAAACACCTCACAAACATAATGACAAAAGCCCTTTTTGGCTTTTTGCTCAATTAGCAAGTCCATTATCTGTACCCCAACCTCGTATTGGAGGAGAAGATGGTGATACGCTGAATGCATTATTAACTGCTGATTACATTCATTTTACAAAAGATGATGGTATTATTAAATTTTTCTCAGGGGATATTGTAAAATATGGTATTTGTATCGGTATTCGCAAACCTGGGGATTTTATGGATGAACAAATGATTGCTGATATTATCAGTATTGATTGTGAAGTAACATTGTTGCACAACATTAAAGCAATCCCTATGATTAAAGCGAATATGCTTTTGATGCAACAACGAAGAATGGCATGGTTAACTACGTTTTCAACAAACGTTCAAGCTCAATATAATACAGCGCTCGAGTGGATGGATCAATCGGATGCTGATGGTCAAACATTAAATGAATATGCAATGACAGTCTTTATCTTTGGTGAATCAAAAGAAGAATTAAAATTTGGACAAGAAGAGATTGAAAAAATCTGTCGTTTGCATAATGTAACACCTGTGCGTGAAGGATGGGCAGCTCAAGCAACATTTTTTGCTCAGTTCCCAACATATGAAATTTATCCCAGAACATTTTTGTATTTGTCACGGGTTGTGGCATGCGCTGTTTGTATTGATAAAACAGCTGAAGGACGTAGAAAATCTGACTGGGGTCCAATGCCTTTATCCTATTTTAGAACGATTACAGGAACAGCTTATGCGTTCCAATTCCACGTTTCTGAAGAACAATATGCTGTGGCCCATACGGCTTTAATTGGTCCAACAGGTCAAGGTAAAACAACTTTATTCTCCTTCCTTGCTGGTCAATCTATGCGTATTCCTGATTTGAGAACGTACTTCTTTGATAGAAATAATGGTGCTAAGGTTTTTGCGTTGATGCAAGGGGCTCCTTATGTGCGTTTTGATGGAGGGGAGGAGTCTGTATCATTAAATCCTTTTGCTGTTCCAGATTCATCAGATACACGTGCCTTTTTAAGAACATGGATGCGTGATATTACAGGTGGAACAGATGCTATTTCAGAGCAGGAAATTGCGCGTGCTGTGACAACTGCTTTTGAATATTTAAGACCAGATGAACGGTTATTGAAAAATTTATATAAAAGTTGTTTTGCTCCAAATGGATATATGCGAAGAGAGTTATTTAGATGGGTTAATGACGATCAATACGGTCGTGTTTTTAACTCTTTATCTGATAATTTGGATTTATCTAGCAGATATATGGCTTTTGATTTTACAACAATATTCCAAGATAGTGTTTTAGCACCAGCTGTTATTAGTTATGTCATGTATCGTATTCAAACACTTTCAACGGTTATGGGTACACCTAGTTTGATTATGATAGACGAAACAGCTCCAATGTTAGAGCATCCTATGTTTAAAGATAGCTTTATTGTTGGTCTTCGTGAAGGCCGTAAAAAACGTCAAGCATATTTATGTGCTTTTCAACAGCCAAGATTTTTAGATGATAATGGGTTAGGGGATGTTATTCGTGGTCAATGCCAAACAGTTATTTTCTTTAGAAACCCACAAGCAAATCCTTCGGACTATGCGACATGGAATTTAACGCCTAGAGAAATGAATTTTATTTTAGGAAAAGAATTTGCTGATAGAAAATATGCTATTTTAGTCTCACGTCCAGCTATTCATGAATCTGTTATTTTAGATGTTGATTTGAGTGGGCTAGGACCATTATTAAAAATACATTCTTCTGGGAATAAGAGTGTTATTTTAGCTGAAAGATTGGCTAAGCAAGTTCAAGATACGGATGCTTTGGTTCAAGCGTATTTGGAACAGGCATAAAATAAAGCCTGATAAAATGATATCAATAAGTTTTGATATTGTTTATCAGGCTTTAATATATTTAATCTGCTAATTGTTTATATTGTTTGATTGATAAAATAATAAGGGCAACACCACTTAATCCGACAAGTGCATAAATCAAACGAGAAACAATGCTCATGGGTCCAAAAATAGCAGCGATTAAGTCAAAACCAAAAAATCCAACTAATCCCCAGTTGAGTGCTCCAATTAAGCAGACAATGGCTAAAATTTTAATAAGTATTTGCATGATTTTCTCCTTTTTCTAAGCAATAACCAAATAAGGCTTAGAATGTTTTTTTCAATATAAATATTTTTAATTTTTTTAAATATAAACGAAAGAATTGTTAAAAAGTGCAAAAAATTTAAACTATAAGTTGTATTTTTTTATTAATAATGCTAAACATGTTTTATAAACAAGATGGGAGGTTTTATGAATAATATAAATAAAATAGAATATGCTATCCAAAATATGTATTTTTTTAAACAATTTCTTTCAAAAGAAGATTTTCAAGAGTTTTTAGAGGATTTTATTTTATTATATAAAAATAGAAATATATTTAACGCTGAAAGCAATATTTATCGAGATATTATAACAGAAAAATATGAGGTTGAAATACAAGAAATTTATTTTGATAGTATTTATGAAACACCTAATTTTACCTTTAATAAAAGTGAAAAAAATGCCTCTTTTGAAGATGTTTATTTAGCATTTAAGCATCTTTATGGATTGATTCAGAAAAATCAATTTAAAGATGCTTTGGAGTTTTTTGATTTAATGCCAATCAGAGAATTTAAAAAATAATTTATTTTATTTCTGTGTAGTCAACATCGATAATATTATCTTCATTTTTTTGTGTTGAAGCTCTTTTTTTTGTGAAAATTTTTGGAGTAATTTTGATGTGGGCAAATCGAGAAATTTGTCCTGTCAAATATAAAATAAATAAAATCAAAATAACAGGTATGGCAATATATGCTGCGATATAAATAAAAAAGATTAAAAAACCAAAAAAAAGAAGTAAAACAAATAAGTTAAAGCTTGAAAATAAAAGTGTAGCTATAATTTGGTGAAATGGGATCATTTTTCCTCCAACATACCTTTTAGTTTATACATATAATCTAAAGCATCTCGAGGTGATAAAGCATCAACATCTAATTTTTTCAATGCTTCAAGCGCAGGAGATTCTTTTTCTTTTGATATTGTTTGTATATATTGTGAAAACAAGGGTAAATCATCAAATAAGGGTTTTTGATTTTGTTTTTTTTCTTCTAATTGTTGTAAAATTTCTTCAGCCCTTGTTAATACACACTGTGGTAAACCAGCTAATTTTCCAACATGGATTCCGTAAGATCTATCTGTTGCGCCTTGGCAAATTTCATGAAGAAATACAATATCTCCTTTCCATTCTTTGATTCGCATTGTGTATAAATCTATTTTATCCATACGGTTAGCTAAAGCAGTCAATTCGTGGTAATGTGTTGCAAAAAGAGCTCTACACTTATTAACATCATGCAAATGTTCAATAACAGACCAGGCAATTGAAAGGCCATCGTACGTTGCTGTTCCTCGTCCAACCTCATCTAAAATAACAAGAGATTTTTCTGTTGCATTATTTAAAATAGCAGCAACTTCAACCATTTCAACCATAAATGTAGACCGGCCTCTTGCTAAGTCATCACTTGCACCAACACGAGAGTAAAGTTTGTCAATAACGCCAATTTTTGCATATTCAGCAGGGACAAAAGAACCCATTTGAGCTAAAACAGCAATAACTGCATTTTGTCTTAAAAAAGTACTTTTACCTGCCATATTAGGGCCGGTAATAATCCAAAGTAAGTTTGAATCAAAAGACATAGAGCAGTTGTTTGGAATAAATGAAACTCCATTTTTTGCAAGGGATACTTCAACAACTGGGTGCCTTCCAGCTTTGATTTCAAAGGAATTGTCATTTGTTAGAATTGGTCGAACCCAATGATTGAGATCTGCGTAGTATGAAAGGGCTGTTGCAACATCAATATTGCTTAAAGCTATACATGTTTTAACAATAGCTTCATTTAGTGAACGAATTTGTTCGACAAATTGATTGAAAATATCAATTTCCATTTCAATTGCTAATTCATTCGCATGGATAAGTTTGTGTTCAAGCTCAATCAATTCTTCTGTTGTAAAACGAACAACATTTAACATGGTTTGTTTGTGTATAAATCCTTTTGATTTATCAATTAAAAGAGAATCAGCTAATTTTGCTGGAACTTCAACATAATAACCAACTAAATTATTGAATGAAATTTTTATATTGGGAATACCAGTTCTTTCGGCATATACCTTTTGAAGACCAAGAAGGGTATGTTTTGTGTTTTCTTTTAAGTTCATTAATTCATCTAATTGGGCAGAGTATCCCATATTAATAAATCCACCAGTTCTAACTAATTGATTTTTTGCTTCTGGATTTATTGCGCTTTTAATATCCTTTACAAGACCAGAATATTCTCCCATATATTGAAGATCTTTTTGAAGTGAATTAGGTATAAGTTCACCAGATACAATCTCACGTATAAGAGGTAATTTTTCTAAACCAATAGCTATGGCCAAAATATCTTTTGGATTTCCACATCCAACTAAAACACGGGAAATAGTTCTTTCAATATCTGGAATTGTTTTTAAAATTTCTCTTACTTTATCACGCATTAATGGATTTTGAGAAAAAAATTCAACTTTATCTAAACGATTATTGATTTCATTTATATCTAAAAGAGGGGTTGAGAGTTGGGTATATAATAATCTTGCCCCCATTGCTGTTTTTGTTTTATCAATTGTTTTTAAAACACTTGTTTCATTTTTATTATCAGCAAGAGCTATTGTTAATTCAAGGCTGCTACGTGTTGAAGCATCAATTTCCATAAATTTATTGGATAATGTTTTTATAGGAAATCTTAAAACAGGTGTTGTCTCTTTATGGGTGTGGAGAATATAAGATAACAAAGAACCACAAGCTGCTATTTCATGTCTGTCAAAAATATCAAATTTTTGATCTTTAAAAAAAGTTATTAATTCTTTTTCACATTTTAAATATGAGAAATTTTCCATTTTCCAAAATGTATATCTCTCATCTTTTTCTTTGATAGCATGAGGATGTAAATCTATAAAATTTTCTGGTAATAAAATTTCAGCAGGAGATATTCTTGTAATAACCGAAAGAATGTCTTCTTCCTGGCAAGTTTGAGTGAAAAATATTCCTGTTGAAACATCTGCCCATGCAATGGCAAAATCACTAAACCCAGGAACAATGGTAAGTAAAAAATTATTTTTTGTAGCTTCTAAAAGTTCATCCTCAAGCAAGGTTCCAGCTGTTACAATACGCACAACTTCTCTGTTAACAATAGCTGTAGATCCTCTTTTTTTTGCTTCAGCAGGATCTTCAGTTTGTTCACAAATAGCAACCTTAAATCCTTCTTTAACAAGTCTTGTTAGATAGTTTTGGTATGCATGAAACGGAATGCCACACATAGGTATATTGGCAGTTCCTTCTGATTTACCTCGAGAGGTTAAGACAAGTCCAAGAATTTGAGAAGCTATTTTTGCATCATCATAAAATAATTCATAAAAATCACCTAGACGGTAAAACAACAAACAATCTTGGTGTTGTTTTTTTATTTCCATATATTGAGCCATCATAGGCGTTACTTTTGGTTCTTTCATTTTATTCTTTCCTTTTCTTTGGTAATCTATTATAATAGATGTATGATAAAAAGAAAAGTTAAAAAAACACCATTTTATTTGTTTCGTTTTTTAGCACGGATTTTTGTTTTAAATATCCCTATTATTATCGCATTGATTTGTCTATTGTTTTTAGGGAAAGTTAATTTTTTAACAGCGCTGTGTTTTTTACTTGTTTTTTTTGTGTTAACAGTGTTTTGGACGATTTATGTTTTCCACGAACAAGAACAATTCATTTCGTATTTAAGAGATTTATCACAAGGACGTGATGTTGATTTGCCACACGTTCATAAAGGGATTTTTGGCTCTTTTCGTTTGGCAGACGCTTTTTTGTCTGTGAAACATCGGTGGTCGAATCAAACAATTTCAGCAGATCGTATTTTGGATAATTTGCCAGATCCTCTTTTTTTGATTAATGAACAAGGTATCTTGGTCTTTGTAAATAAGATGGCTCGTAATTTTTTTGGTGAATCAATTTTGCACCAAAATATGGTGGATGTATTCCAAGCACAAGATTTTAAAACAGCTTTTGATCAGTTAGAAAAAGGGAAAAGTAAACAAGAATGGTTTGAATGGGATTTTGAAGATGAGAGTTTTTATTCTTTTCAAGTTCGGCTAGAACGGTTGCCTGCTGTTTCAAAAAATGGGGGTGTTATGGTTATGGCTATGCATGATGTGACACAGTTAAAGTTATTCAAACAACAACAGTCAGATTTTTTTGCAAATGCAAGTCACGAATTAAAAACACCATTATCTGTTTTATCTGGTTTTATTGAAACGTTACAAGGAGCAGCAAAAGATGATGAAGTTGCTCGTGAAAAATTTTTAAATTTGATGGCAGAACAAACATCTCGTATGACAAATTTAGTGCAAGATTTGCTCATGCTTTCTAAAGTTCAAATGTCACAAAAAGAAAAACGAACAGATATTATTCTTGTTGTCGATTTGTTACAAAGTGTGATTAACTCTTTAGAAAATAAAGCATTGAATTTTCATAAAAAAATAGAATTAAAATTAGTTCATGATATTCCTCGATTGATTGGAAATAAGAATGATTTAGTGCATGTTTTTCAAAATTTGATTGATAATGCTATTAAGTATGGGGCTGAAGATTCTGTTATTACGGTTAAGGCTCAATTATGTTCAGGATTTCCTAAAAAATCGGATAAATATTTTAGTGATATTCGTCAAGTGGTTATGATTAGTATTCATAATATGGGAACACCTATTGCTCCTCAAAATATTTCTCGTTTATTTGAGCGTTTTTATCGTGTTGACAATTTAAAAAGCAGAGCTGTTGAGGGGACTGGTTTAGGGCTTGGTATCGCGCAACAAATTGTTAATGCGCATGAGGGGCTTATTGACGTACAGAGTTCTCTTAAAAAAGGAACAATCTTTAGCGTATATTTACCAATTGATTTTTAAGAATCTTGCCTTTTTAATACATCAGCAAGAACCATATAAAGGCGCCCAATATCTGAGCCAATTAAAATACTCATTAAAAGTTTATTTTCATCTTCTTTTTGAACAGCTTGAGTCATATCTTCAAATTCGCTCATATATCTGTTAATGGCTTGATTAAAATCGGTGTTTTCCATATATAATTCTTTAATTTGTTTGTGCTGCGTTTCTGAAATCATACGGGTGATATGGCGCATGAAAACTGTTTTATCGCCATCATAATATTTTTTCCACAATGTTGATTCAGATTTTGGGGTGAAAATATGTGCCATATCAATGGAAAATGTTTGTAATTTATCCAAAATTGCAGATGCGTTTTGTAAAAAGTCAACAGGTTTTTTCACTTGTGTTTTGTTTAAATCGTTTTCTTGGTTTTTGAATAAATCATCTGTTTGTATGGTTTCTTTGAAATTGTTATGAGCTGTTTTTAATTTTTCAATAGCTGTGTCAATTGCTACAGTTGTTTTTTCACAATTTTCAATCAAAGAAGCATCAATTTCTTTTATTTTTTGGATAGATGATGACAATGTCTTATCTAAAGTTTCTTGATGATTTTTAACATGAGTTTCAGCTTGCGTCAGAGCTGTGTTATGGCTTCTGATAGATGTTTGTGCTTTTAAAATAATATCTTCATGTTCTTTTAAAAATTTATCAGATTTTTCAAGAGCTTCGTTTTGAATATTTAAAACAGCTTTTGCTTGTTTTAATCTACTTTCAAGTAATTCTTCTTTTTTGCTTGAAGTTAACTCGTAAGAAGAAATAATATCCTTTATATTGTTGAGGTTTTCTTCAATTTTATGTGTTGAATTTTGTGTTCCAGCTAAAATATTTTTTGCTGTCAAATCGGATTCTTTGAGAGAGGTTTCAATCTTTTTTAAAGCTGTGGCAACAGTTTCTAATTCTGTTAAAATTGGATTAAATGAAACACTGGATTCGTTTGTTAATTTTTGTAATAAATTTAGTTTTTCATTGAATAATACAGCACTTTGAGACACTTGTTTTCCAGCTTTGATAGAATGAGCATTTAATCTTTCGATTGTGTCTGAAAGTTCTTGAATGCTTGCTGTTGTATTCGCATTCAGTTGTTGTACGTGTTGAGAAAGCTCTTCAGACCATTGCTGTAGATGTGCGCCTAATTCTCTGCTTTGTCTAGCTGTATTTGTATATACTTTTTTAAATTCTTGTACCTGTTCACGAAGGGCGTTTGTTATAGATCTTGTATAAGTTGCGCCACTGTTTGTTGGATAAACAAGCTCGCCTAAATAAGAGCGTAAAGATTGAGCTTCATAACTTAATTGATTGGCCCTATCAAAATACGAGCTAATTAAAACAGCAATCACAATAGGGATAAATAACCCACAAAGTCCCCCAATAAATTCTGCAGGAGAAAGTTCATGCCTGGTACCCCACCAGCCAGAAGAAAATAAATAATCCCAAATAAATGCAAGCCAAACAGCGCTAAAAATGGCTGCTGCTATGAATCCTTTTTTATCCCACCAAGGTTGTTTAATTGGCTTATCAATGTTTAAAATAATATCTTCTTGAGCAGATAAGTTGTTTTGAGATATAAACATGTGTTCTCCTTTAAAATAAATAGCCAATTTATAAGCAGTATAATATGCTTTTGAGCTAAAATCAAGAAAAATAAAAAACATTGAAAAGTTATGTTTTTTAAGTTTTTTCAAATGTTAAAAACGATTCGTTTGTTTTAAAAGAAAAAATAGACTATGTTTAAAATATGGGTTTAAAAAAATGTTTTTAAAATAGTATTTATCTCCTGAGGGGTAAATAAAATTGCTTCGGGAAATTGGTTTTTAAACCAGGTAACTTGTCTTTTTGCGTAATGACGTGTTTCTTTTGTTGCTTGAATAATCATTTCTTCATTGGAAATTTGACCATCAAGCCATTGAGAGATTTGTTTAACCCCGATAGCTTTTGTGATACCACCTGTAGCTTTTATTTTTTTTAAATACTTAACTTCTTCAACAGCTCCTTTTTGAAGCATTTGAATAAAGCGTTGATTGCAATGATCGTATAACCATGTGCGATCTGGATTTAAAAAATAGATTTGAAAAGGCTTGTCAATTATTTTTATTTTTGGAAGTTCTTGAAAATATTGAAGAGGTTTTCCTGTGCTTAATTGAACTTCAAGAGCTCTTCTTAATCGTTGGGGATCTACAGCATTACAGTTTATAACTTTGGATTGAACTTCTTCAATAGGCATTTGTCGTACACTTTCACGAATGTGAGGATCTATTTCTGGAATAGGAGAAATGCCTTGAGTTAGCGCTTTGATATACAGCCCTGTTCCCCCAACAAAAACTGGCTTTTCAATAGTATGAATAATTGCTTTAACATCTTCTAGCCAAGAGGCCACTGAGGGGGTTGTATAAGCATCTAAATATCCATACAGATGATGTGGGATGCCTTCTTGTTCTTCAATGGTTGGTCTAGCCGATAAAATTAAAATATCTTTATAAACTTGTAGTGAGTCTGCATTAATAATTTCCCCCTTTATTTGTTGGGCAACTCTTAATGAAAATGCTGATTTACCACTAGCTGTAGGTCCGACAATAACAGGAATGGATTTTTGCATGTAAACTAAATGATTTTCCTTGTTTTTTTTGATAAAATTCGTTAAACTGATTGTACAATATTTTTAATAAAAAATCAATTGAAAAAGGATTTAACTATTTTGAAACGAGGGAAAATGGTGTTTAAAAAAATAATTTTAGGCTGTTTTTTTGTTCTTTCTGGATGTGGATTTTCTCCATTGTATTATTCCTCACAAGAAGGGGAGGTTCAAACAGAACAGGTTTTGGTTGCACCTATTGCTGATTACAATGGATATATGTTAAAACAACGTATTGAAAATACGTTAAATCCTAAAAGTGTTAGTGGACCTAAAAATTATATCTTAGAAGTACAGTTAGATAGTCCTTTGCTTTCGGATCAAAGTATTCAAGGTGATAATTTTGCCAGTCGAAAAAAAATATCTTTAACTGCGCATTATAAGTTGATTGACAAAAAAACAAGTAAAGTAGTGTTAACTTCCTCAACAACGGCATTGGGTGCATTTAACGTGTTTTATGAACCATACACAACATATCAGGCAGAAAAAAGTCAAACAGAAGATTTAGTTCAAATTGTTGCGAATAATATTTCATTACGTATTGCAGCTTATTTAAAGCAAAAAGAGGTAGAAAGTGAAAGCAAAACCAGCTCAAATTGAGTCTTTAGAGAAACAAATTTGTTCTATTTTTAAAGTTGCGCTTATACATGGTTCAGATTTTGGGATTGTAGAAGATTGTGCACAACGACTTATTAAAATAGTCGTTCCTCAGCGTGATGAATTTTCTTTAGTTAAATTAACAAAAGCGCATTTAAAGGAGACCCCAAGCCGTTTGTTAGATGAGGGGAATATGCCGTCTTTTTTAGGGGGGCGTAAGTTGATATGGTTAAAAGAAGCTGATAATACGCTTTTAGAGTTTGTTGAAAATTATTTTAAATTTATTCAAACAGATACATTTTTATTAATAACAAGTGATGCTTTGCAAAAAACATCTTCGTTAAGAAATTTGGTTGAAAATGCATCTGATGGGTTAGAGATTGCTTGTTATACAGATGATGAAAAAGACACAAGATTGTTGATTTCTTCTTATTTAAGAGATAGGGGATATATGCCGGATGCTGATGCAATGAATTTGCTTTCAGAATCATTGGTTGAAAATAGAATTATCACACAATCAGAACTTGATAAACTAATGACTTATTTGGGTGATAAAAAACAAATTTCAGTGACTGATGTCCAGGCAGTTATCCCTAAAACAGAAGTTGCATCATTTGATGAATTGTGCCATTCGGTGGCACTTGGAAAGCAACAACAAGCTGATAAAATTTGTCGTAACTTGTTAACAAATGGGGAAACGCCTGTTTCTATTGTTCGAATTTTAATGGCTCATTTTAATAAGTTATTGTTGGCTGTAGATATGTCTGAAAATGGTATTTCTCGAGATGAAATATTAAAGAAAATATTAAGAGCGAATCAGTTTAAACAAAAAGAAATAATGTCAACACAAATATATTTGTGGAAAAAATCTTTTATTTTAAAAGTATTACAACTTCTGTTAGAAACGGAAAAACAAACAAAAACAACAGAACTTCCTGCAGAAGTTGTACTTGAAAGAACAATTACATCTATTGCAGGAATTCCTAAAAAGATAAAGCGTCTTTAATTAAGGTTATTTAACAATTCCTCTATTTTTAATTGAATAGACGGTATTGTTCCCAACAATTAAATGGTCGATTAATTCAATTTCAAGAGTGGCTAATTGGTCCGTTAAAAAGAGTGTGTTTTTAATATCTGAATCAGATGGTGTTGGTCTTCCAGAAGGATGGTTGTGAATTAAAATAATGGCAGCTGCTTTTGCTGAAACACATTTACTGACAATATCGGACGGAATAATTTGAATATTTGCTCGAGCAGTGGTATCTGAAATACTTGTTGTTATAACTTTTTTCTTTCTATTTAAATAAATGACCATTAAACATTCTTTATCTTTGTGAGATAAATTTAATCGAATAAAATCCAAAATGGAATCCCAATCATCTAAATAAGTTTCTTTTTGAATTTTAGGAGCCAACATCTGCAAACAGGCAGCTTCAACTGTTTTGAATAAGCAAATCGTTGTTTCTTTTACCCCTTTTACATCAGCCAATAATCCAGGATCTGCATTTAAGACGTTTCTAAGGGTAACAAATTTTCTAAGTAATTGTTTTGCAATTGGTTTCACATCTTTTCTAGGGATAGAATACATGAGCAAAACTTCTAATAATTCAATTTCTGTTAAAGATGTTCCACCTTTATCTAGGACTTTATTTTTCATTCTTGAACGATGACCAATGTAATCTGGTACGGTTGGTGTAGTGTTTGTTTCAGTCAATGGAATATCCTTTATTTATAGGGTGGAAAAGTATATCCTTTAGGTGAAAGAGTGAAAATTTCATAGCCGTTTTCTGTAATTCCTAAAGAATGTTCAAATTGGGCAGATAAAGATCTATCTTTTGTAACAGCTGTCCAACCATCTGATAAGATAGTGGCTTGATGTGTTCCAATATTAACCATTGGTTCAACTGTAAAAATCATTCCTGGGACAAGTTTTGTCCCTGTCCCTGGAACACCATAATTTAAAATGTTTGGTTGACCGTGAAAAACACGACCAATTCCATGACCACAAAAATCAAGCACAACAGAATAGTTTTCGCTTGAGGCTAGTTTTTGCATGGCGTGCCCAATATCGCCTGTTGTATTACCAGGGATGCATTGTTCAATACCAGCCATCATGGTTGCATAGGTTGTTTCAACCAATCGGCGCGCTTTTATAGAGGGTTTCCCAACATAGTACATGCGAGATGTATCCCCATACCAACCATTAAGAATAACAGTGATATCAATGTTAATGATATCTCCATCTTGCAGAATTTTCTTTTCAGAAGGGATCCCGTGACAAATAACGTGATTTGGAGAAATACAACTTGCTTTAGGGTACCCATTATAACCAATGCAAGCAGGGATACCACCATTTTGTCGCATAAAAGCTTCTAATAAATCGTCAAGGTAACCCGTTGAAACACCTGATTTTACAAATGGGGTAATGTAATCAAGTGTTTCAGCGGCAAGACGGCCTGCTTTTCGCATGCCATCAAACTCTTCAATAGGATAAATTGTAACGTTTTTTATCATGACTAATCCGTTTTTATTTTTCTTAGATATAAGGTAGCTTTTTTTTTTGTTTTTATCAAGAAAAATATTGTTGAAATAAATTTTAATGCTATACTTTATTCAAGATTAAAAAAAGAGGTTTAAAAATGTTTTCATTACAAAAGTGTATAACAGCAGGAATTATTGTTTTTTTTATACTTTACTATATGCTTAAAAATTCTCCATTGGCAAATTAAGGTATAAATTTATATGTCTAATCATTTTAAAAACATCTTATTTTAAATAAATATTTAGTTGACAATCTTTTGGGCATTTGGTATATTCAGTCTACCTAAGAAGGGGTGGGTCTTGTCTCTAGTAGAGAGACTCAAGTTATATTGCTTTTTGAAAGGATATAAAAAATGACGAAGTCAAGTTCAAACGTATTATCACTTTTATATACAAGAAATTCTTTATCTCTCTATTTAGCTGAAGTTAATAAGTTTCCAATGTTAAATGCTGACCAAGAGTACATGTTAGCAAAAAGGTTCCATGAAGATAATGATATTGATGCAGCACACCAATTAACAACTTCTCATTTGCGATTGGCTGCAAAGGTTGCCATTTCATTTCGCCATTATGGTTTGTCTTTAGCTGACTTAATTTCTGAAGCAAATATTGGATTAATGCAAGCTATTAAACGATTCGACCCGGATAAAGGCTTTCGTTTGGCAACATATGCTATTTGGTGGATTAAAGCCTCAATTTCAGAATTTATTTTAAAATCATGGTCATTGGTGAAAATAGGAACTGTGGCTACCCAAAAGAGACTTTTTTATAATTTACACAAAATTAAATCTCGTTTAGGTCTTTATGATGAAACAAGTTTAAATGATGAAACTGCAGAACAAATTTCAAAAATGCTTGGTGTTACAAAAAAAGATGTTATTGAAATGGAACAAAGATTAAGTGGTGATTCATCTTTAAATGCCACTTTGTCTTCTGATACAGGGACAAATCATCAAGATATGTTAGCAGATTCTGCTATTTCTATTGAAGAAGATTTAGGAAATAGAGAAGATATGGCTGTTAAAAAAAGACTCCTGTTGCAAGCTATTGAAACGCTTTCTGATAGAGAAAAAACTATTATTTCAAAACGATTTTTAACAGATGATCCTGTGACATTGGAAGATTTGGGAAATCAATTTAAAATTAGTCGAGAACGAATCCGTCAGATTGAAAATAAAGCATTTGAAAAAATTTCAAAATATGTAAAATCTGAGGCTGCTCTTTTAACAATTTAGTTTTTGGGTTAGAAAATAAAAAAAGGCAACAAATTGTTGCCTT
Source organism: Alphaproteobacteria bacterium (assembly GCA_017466695.1). Lineage (GTDB taxonomy): Bacteria > Pseudomonadota > Alphaproteobacteria > CAAHEQ01 > UBA3637 > RGIG4140. The sequence goes on from JAFTTR010000022.1 coordinate 19,064, forward strand.
TTTTCTTTTGGTTAAATTTTATTTTTTTCCACCAATTTTTGTTTTTCCTCCCATATAAGGTTGAAGCGCTTTTGGGATTCGTACAGAGCCATCAGCTTGTTGGTGATTTTCAATAAAGGCAACCAGTACACGAGGTGTTGCAAGTCCTGTGTTGTTTAATGTATAGGCGAATTTTACTTTTCCTGATTCATCTTCACGATAACGAATATTTGTGCGACGTGCTTGCCAATCTAATAATGAGGAACAACTGTGTGTTTCTCTGTATTGATTTTGTCCTGGACACCAAGCTTCAATATCATTCATCCGATATTTGCCAGCTCCCATATCCCCTGTACAGTTTGCAATGATTTGATATGGAATTTCCATTTCTTGCATCACTTCTTCAGAATTTTGTAAAATGAATTGATGCATTTTGTCTGATTCTGCGATTTCTGCTTTGCAAATAATGTATTGTTCAACTTTGCTGAATTGATGGACACGAATAAGACCTCTTGTGTCTTTCCCTGCAGCACCAGCTTCACGTCTGAAACAAGGAGAGAATCCGGCATACATGATTGGTAAGTCTGATTCTTTTAAAATATCTCCAGCATGAATACTGTTTAGAATAACTTCGGCAGTACCAGCAAGATAAAGATTGTCTTTTGGCATAGAATAAACAGAATCGTAATCAAAAGGGAAGTGGCCTGTGTGGTAGAAGGCGTTTTCAAAAGAAAGTGAAGGTACACTCATAACCGTAAACCCTTTTTCAATCAATTTATTAACTGTAAATTGCCATAACGCCATTTCCAGTTGAAGAAGTTCCCCTTTGATGCCAACAGTTCTACTCCCACAAATTTGAGAAATTTTCTTAAATTCTCCCCAGTTATTCATATCCATCAATTCAACATGATCTTTCATTTCAAAATCAAATGTTGGTTTTTCTCCAACTTGACGGATTACAACGTTTTCTTCTTCACTTGTTCCACGTGGAACATCAGGGGCAGGGATGGTTGGAGTCATTCCCATCATAGATTTAAATTGCTCTTCTAAAGGTTTTAATTCTTCAGCATAAGCAGCAGCTTGTTGACCTGATTTTTTAGAAAGTTCTTTAATTTCTTCTTTTCTTTCAGGTGATGCTTTTGGCATCTCTTTGCTCAGAGCATTTCTTTTTTGTAATTCAGCTTCCATTAATTGTTTGATTTGAATGATTTTTTTATCAATAGATAGAAGTTCATCAACATCTAAAGTTAAACATTTTTCTGACAATGTTTTTTTAACAATATCAGGGTTTTCACGAATAAATTTGATATCAAGCATTTTTAATTTCCTTTTGTTAGTTTGATATTTTTTCTTGTATTAATTGAGCGAGTTTTTTTAAATCATCCCAAGCATTTTTTCTAGAAGTCTGAGATGTGGAAACCAAATCAGGACCAAATGTTGCAATAACAGGAATGAGTTTATTATTAAGTTGATAGGTTAAATTTTGTTGGCGTGCTTTAGATATGCTTTCAATTCCCAATAAAACACGTGTAGGCATAGCTCCAAACACAAGAATAAAATCAGGATTTGTAAGTTCAATTTGTTTTTTAATAAATGGTGCACAAATGCATTCTTCTGTTTGTGTTGGCTTTCTATCACCTGGTAAGCGCCAAGGAACAAGAGGTGCAATAAATGAATTTTGAGGAGAAAGCTGAATAGAAGAAAGCATTTTTTTTAACAATGTTCCACTTGGTCCATCAAATAAATCGCCAGATTTTTCTGCTTGGGTTTTAGGTGCATCAAATAAACAAAAAACAGTTGGGTTTTCTTCCTTTCCCACGCCGATAAAAGTGTTTAAAGCTGTTTTTTTCAACGAGCATGAATCAAAAGAGTCAATTGATTGTTTTAATTCGGTGAGTGAATTGCTCGCTCGTGCGATTTCTTCTGCTTTTGTAACAAAAGAGAGATTTTTATCTATAATTGGATCTTTTTTATTTTCTTGTTGTAAAATGAGGGGGGATGGTGTTGCACGTGTTTGGTCTTGGTTTTTTTTGAACAACTCAAAACGGTCAATGGCAAGCTCGCCAATGACTTCTGATATGTTTGAAAGTTGGTACCATTTTAAAATCGCATAGCTGTTCATTTTTTACTTCTTTTTTTTATAAAATGATGATAGCATAAAATGACATAAAAAGTAAAGTTTTTTCTAAATGGAAGTGTAATATGAAGAAGATTCTCTATAGTTTGGTTGTTTGTGGTGTTTTGTCGAGTGCTTTTTTTTATAAGCCTGTTTCTTCAATAATGAATCGTTGGTTCGATAATGTTTTGTATTTTTCACAAAAGAAAGTACAAGAAGTTGAAGAAAAGAAAATTCAATCGTTTTTTAAAACAAAAAGAGATATTCCAGAAACAATTAATTTGGGAGCTTTTTGGGCTGGAATAACAGCAAAAGGGGATGGTAATTTTGATAAAAGTTCTTTTTATTTAAGGAAAGTACATGAATTAGATCCAGAAAATGATATTATTACAAAACAGTTGTATTTTTTAGAAGGTATTTCTGGTAAAATAGACCAGTTAACTGCTTTTTTTACCAATGATTTAAAAAAAGACAATGAATTCTTTTTTGCGCCATATGTAAAAATTGTGCATGCAATTAAAAATAAAAACTACCAACAAGCAAAAGCATTATTATTGTTAGATTCAGAAAAAACAGATAAGGTGTACACATATCCATTGTTAGCATGGGTATATGCTGGGTTGGGTGATAAAGAAAATGCACTTTTAACTTTAAATAAAATGGAAGAAGATGCTTTTTCTAAACATACTCGTTTATATCATACAGCATTAATTTTGGATTATTTTGGAGAATATTCTTTAGCTGAGAAAAGTTATAATGAAATTGCTTCATTGCCCAATATAGCTTCATGGACAGCGCTTGTTTCTGGTAAAGAGTTTTTTGAAAGGCGTAAGAAATGGAATTTTGTTAATGGGTATTTGTTGAAATATACAAAAATATTAAATGAAACACCTTTGTTGAAAGATATTATTGAACAGGTTGGTATGTCTCCAATTAAAACACCTCAAGAAGGTGCTTCTGAGATTTTTTATTCTTGGGGTGTGAATACGGCTGGACAACATGAAGCAGCTGCTTTTATTGTGAATTTGTCTTTGTTCCTAAATAATAAACATAGTTTGGCTAAAATTTGGTTGGCTGAAAGTTATGAACGCTTAGAATATTTTTCAGCTGCGCATAAAATTTATGATGAGTTGTGGGAGGCTTCGAATCGTTCAGATATTATCTTGTACAAAAAGGGAAATCTTTATTTGAAAGAGAAAAAAATTAAAGAGGCATTAGCTGTTTTTAATGAGTTAGAAAAACGCAATAAAAATAATTTTGTTTTATCAACCTTGATTGCCAACTCGTATAAAGAAATTGGAGATTGTAAATCTGCATTACCTTTTTATGAAAAAACAATTTATTTATTAGAAAAAATGGGTGTAAGCAATTTTAAAGATGTTTATTTTGACTCTGGCACTTGTTACTTACAAGAAAACAAGTTTGATTCTTTTGAAAAGAATATGAGAACTTGTTTAAAATTAGATCCAAATGATGCAAATGTTTTAAATTATTTGGCTTATGCTTGGCTTGAAAAAGATATCAATATTGATGAAGCTGTTATTTTTTTAGAAAAGGCAAATGAATTATTGCCAAATTCACCTGAAATAATGGATTCGCTTGCTTTGGCCTATTATAAAAAGGCGCGCTATGAAGATGCTTTGGTTTTTGCAGAAAAAGCAGTTGATGGTATGGGGGCGAGCTCTGTGGCTAATATGCATTTAGGGGATATTTATAAAGCATTAGGTCGATATAGAGAATCTATATCTCAATATGAAAAAGCTCTTGCATTGAAGTTTGATTTAACGCCTGAGCTTGAAAAAGAACTTCTCGAACGGCTTAAATAAGATTTTTGTTTTGTTTTTTTCTATAAAATTGAAAGAGTTATTAATTTTTTAAAAAAGTTCTTGACAAGAGCTTAATTTAAAGGCATAATACCCCTACTTGCACAAAGGTTGGTGTAAGTTGTCCGTCCAAAGATGGAAGGGTGGCCGAGTGGTTAATGGCAGCAGACTGTAAATCTGCCGACTTATGTCTACGAAAGTTCGAATCTTTCCCCTTCCACCAAGGACGAACCCGACTGATGTGCGGGTGTAGCTTAATGGTAAAGCTCCAGCCTTCCAAGCTGACTACGAGGGTTCGATTCCCTTCACCCGCTCCATTTAACGAAATCCCATCGTGGGATTTTCATTTTTTAACACTGATCAGTTAAGGAAAATAATAATGAGTAAAGAAAAATTTGAAAGATCTAAACCGCACTGCAATATCGGTACGATCGGTCACGTTGACCATGGTAAAACAACATTAACAGCTGCTATTACAAAAGTATTGGCAGAAAAAGGTGGTGCAGCTTTTGTTGATTATGCAAACATCGATAAAGCTCCAGAAGAACGTGCACGTGGTATCACCATTTCAACATCACACGTTGAATATGAAACAGCAAATCGTCACTATGCACACGTTGACTGCCCAGGTCACGCTGACTATGTTAAAAACATGATTACTGGTGCTGCTCAAATGGACGGTGCTATCTTAGTTGTTTCTTCAGCTGATGGTCCTATGCCTCAAACACGTGAACACATCTTGCTTGCTCGCCAAGTTGGCGTTCCAGCAATTGTTGTTTTCATGAACAAAGTTGACATGGTTGATGATGCTGGATTGTTAGAATTGGTTGAAATGGAAATTCGTGAATTGTTATCTTCATATCAATTCCCAGGTGACGATATTCCAGTTATCAAAGGTTCTGCAAAAGTTGCATTAGATGATGGCGATCCAGCAATTGGTCGTGATGCTATCTTGTCATTGATGGAAGCTGTTGACTCATACATTCCACAACCAGAACGTCCAAAAGACAAACCATTCTTGATGCCAATCGAAGACGTTTTCTCAATCTCAGGCCGTGGTACAGTTGTTACAGGTCGTGTAGAACGTGGTGTCTTGAAAGTTGGTGAAGAAGTTGAAATCGTTGGTATTCGTCCAACATCAAAAACAACATGTACAGGCGTTGAAATGTTCCGTAAATTATTGGATCAAGGTGAAGCTGGTGATAACATCGGTGCTCTTCTCCGTGGTACAAAACGTGACGAAGTTGAACGTGGTCAAGTTTTGGCTGCTCCAGGAACAATTACTCCACACACAAAATTCGAATCAGAAGTTTATGTGTTGAGCAAAGATGAAGGTGGTCGTCATACTCCATTCTTCGCAAACTATCGCCCACAATTCTACTTCCGTACAACAGACGTTACAGGTACAATTGAATTACCTGAAGGTGTTGAAATGGTCATGCCAGGCGACAATGTTAAATTAACAGTTACATTGATCGTTCCTGTTGCTATGGACGAAGGTTTGCGTTTTGCTATTCGTGAAGGTGGTCACACAGTTGGCGCCGGCGTTGTTGCAAAAATCTTTGAATAATCAAAGCCGCAAATTAAGAAAAAGCCTCTGCTTGTCAGGGGCTTTTTTATTGCGATAAAATAGCATAAAAAGAGTATGTTTTGTGATTATTAAGAAATATATTTGAAGAGTTTTAATGTTTATTTTAAGTCTTTTAGTAATTAATTATAGTGTATAAAAAAAAGAGCTCAAATGAGCTCTTTTTAATAGATATTTGTGATAGAGATAATCACTTAATTTCTCTAAAAAGTGGTCGTCCTTGGAACATTCTGGTATTTTGTGCTTCCATAAATGTGGCAAGAGCGATTTTTCCTTCTCGAATACTCATACGCATTTGGCAAGCAACCAAAGGATTTGGATTTGCAAAAGCTGTATGAATGACTGGTCTTAAAACAGTCGTTCCTTCCAATTGTTGGTGAATAACACCTAAAATACCACGTGCCAAAAGATCGCATACGAGTTTTTCATCCAATCCAGCACCAGATGCATATTTAATCATGGAATTTAAAGCATCTTCAACGCTGTTTGCGTGAATGGTAGATAACACAAGGTGACCAGATGTTGCAGCCCTTAAAGCTTGAGATGCTACTTCTGGAGTTCTAATTTCGCCAACAAGAATGTAACGAGGGCGTGAACGAAGAGCAGATTTTAATCCGTCTTCCCATCTTTCATTTTCAACAGGACTTTGTTTACATAAACCTAATCCCCCATTTTTTGCATGATAGAGGCCATCTAATGGCATTTCAGGTGGATCTTCAATTGTATACATAAAACCACCATGTGTTTCTAAAAACTCACGCAATAAAGCAGAAGCTGATGTTGTTTTACCCATACCAGTTGGACCAGCAAATAAAATTAAACCAGATTCAGTTGCAAGTGTCGTCATGTACTTAACAACTGGTTCAGGGAGACCTAAATTGTAAATGCTTGGTGTTGAGGTGGGCATTTTTCTGCAGTTAAATTGAACACCGGTTGTCGTGGTAACACGCTCTACACGATAAGCTTCGTTCTTAAAACGGATGGCGTAGCTAGAAGAACCTTGAAACCCTTGAGCAAGAGCTCTTGAAAACTCCTCCATATCTTCCGTTTCAAATGGAATTAAAGCAAATTTTGTTGATTTGTCTCGAATGTATGAAACTTTTTCAGGTGTTAACCAAATATCTGAAAAATCAACATCACAAATGGAAATGGCTTTAAAAACTTTTCTCCCGTTTGCATCAATTTCTTCATGTGGTTGAGTGTTTGTTACCTCGATATGCTCATCTTCTGGCATTTGCAAGGACTGAGGTGTATCGGAAGGTTTTTCAAAAACAGGTTCTTTTTTAGAAGCAAGCATGGGGGCTTGTGGAATAGAAGCTGGGCCTGAAAAAGCAGGTGCTTGAGGCATTGGATTTGTAGCTAAAGGTGTTTCCTTTTCTTCCAAATCTGGTGCTGGTTGAGGTGTTTTTTTTGTAAATAGCATTTTATCCCCTTTTTTAGTTTATTTTTCTTATATTTAACAAATTTTTTCGTGTTTTTGCAAGTTTTTTTCTAAAAGATATCTTTTTTTTGTAAAAACACTTGTTTTTTTGTGAAAAATATGTATAATGTACCTATATTCTCAATAATTTTGTGAGGGTGAGCTGGTTAGCTCGCCTTTTTTAGTAAAGGAAAACCAATGGAATTATCAAATCAATTAACCAAAATGTTATCCCCTTCATTGTTGGATATGGGATATGAGATTGTGAGAATCTCTTTGCTAGGTGGTGATGTTAAAACAGTTCAAATTATGGCTGAACGTTTGGATAGAGCTGCAATGACACTTGCTGATTGTGAAAAAATTAGTCGTACTGCTTCAGCGCTTTTGGATGTTGAAGATATTTTTCCAAACAAATACATGTTAGAAATTTCTTCTCCAGGGGTTGATAGACCTTTGGTTCGTGAAGCTGATTATTCTCGTTTTGCAGGCTCTGATGCAAAAATTGAAACACTTCATGATATCAATGGCAGAAAACGCTTTAAAGGAAAGATTTTAAAATATGATGAGGTTACTCACACGGTTCATTTTGCTTTTGAGGATCAAGAACTTCAAATCGCTTTTTCTGAAATTTCTAAAGCAAAACTTTTGTTAACTGATACGTTTATGCAAAAACAACCAAAAAAATAATCAAAGAAAGGTATAAAAATGCAAATCGCAACACTCCCAAGACCAGAACTTATTCAAATGGCTGATTTATTAGCTCGTGAAAAAAATATTTCTAAAAAAGATGTTTTAGAAGCAATGGAACAAGGTATTTCAAAAGCTGGTCGTTCAAAATATGGTCCTGAATACGATATTCGAACAAAAATTGATCCAACAACAGGTGCTATTGAAATGGCAAGATATGTTACTGTTGTTGAAACACCAGAAGATGAATTTACAGAAATTTCTTTGGTTAATGCACAAAAGAAAGATAAATCTTTAAAATTAGGGGATGTTATTGTTGATCCTTTACCACCAATGGATTTTGGTCGTATTGCAGCTCAAACAGCTAAACAAGTTATCACTCAAAAAGTTCGTGAAGCTGAAAGAATGTGTCAATATAACGAAATGAAAAGCCGTAAGGGTGAAATCGTTAGTGGTATTGTTAAACGTGTTGAAGGTGGCAATTTAATTGTTGAAGTTGCTCATGTTGAAGCATTACTCCGTCGTGATGAACTTATTCCAAGAGAAACTTATCGTGTTGGGGATAGATTACGTGCTTATGTTTTAGATGTTCGGGCAGAAATTAAAGGGCCACAAGTCTTTTTAAGTCGTTCACATCCTCAATTTTTGGCAAAATTATTTGCAGCTGAAGTCCCAGAAATTTATGATGGTACAATTGAAGTTAAGTCAGTTGCTCGTGATCCTGGTTCTCGTGCAAAAATTGCTGTTTGGTCAAAAGACAATACGTTGGATGCTCGTGGGGCATGTATTGGTATGCGTGGTGTTCGTGTTCAAGCAATTGTTCAAGAATTACAAGGTGAAAAAATTGATGTTGTCCATTGGTCATCTGATCCAGCAACATTTATCATTAATGCTTTGGCACCAAGTGAGGTATTAAAAATTGTTATTGATGAAGAATCAAAAAATGTTGAAGTTGTTTTAAGTGAAGAACAACTTTCATTGGCAATTGGTCGCCGTGGTCAAAATATTCGTTTGATTAGTCAATTAACAGGTTGGCATATTGATATGATGAATGAAGCACAAGAATCAGAACACCGTATCAATGAAACAAAAGAACGTGTTGAATTGTTCATGCAAGCTTTGGATATTGACGACATGATGGCACACCTTTTGATTCAAGAAGGATTTTCAAAAGTTGAAGATATCGCATTTATTTCAATGAGCGAATTAGCTGGTATTGAAGGTTTTGATGATGCTTTGGCAGAAGAATTGCAAAATCGTGCAAAAGCATATTTAATCCTTAAACAAGATACAATGGAGAAAAAGTTAACAGAACTTGATTTGGATGAAGCATTGAAATCTCTTGAAGGTTTGACATTGGATGTGCTTGTTAAATTAGGTGAAAACAACATCAAAACATTAGATGATTTTGCTGATTTAGCAACGGATGAATTGATCGAAATTGTTGGCAAAAATGCAATGAGTGAAGATCAAGCAAACAAACTTATTATGAAAGCACGGGAACACTGGTTTGAATAAGATTAATAAACATCAACACAAGCGAGCAGCTGATACTGGTTTGAAAAGTTGCTTTGTTACAAAAAATTTCTATCCACGGGAAGAGATGATTCGTTTTGTCATCTCTCCTAATCGGGAAGTTGTGTTTGATGTGAATGAAAAATTACCAGGCGCAGGAATATGGCTTTATCCAACAAAAGAATCGTTGGATAAAGCTATTGAAAAAAGAATATTTTATAAAGCTGCAAAAGGAACTGTTAAAATTCCTGAGAATTTAAGAGATATGGTTTTAATGGCTTTAAAAACAAAAGTGCTTAATTTGATTTCTTTTGCTCGAAAATCAGGGTGTTTGATTTTTGGTTTTGAAGGGGTTAAAAAGGCTATAGCAGCACAAAATGTGTTTATTGCTTTTGAAGCGCAAGATGCAGCAAAAAATGGACATGAAAAGTTATATCGGTCAACGGATACATTCCCTATTTATAATTGTTTTTCAAGACAAGAATTGGGAAGTATTACAGGACAAGAAGAACAAGTTCATTTGGTTGTAACAGATGAAAAAATGGCTCGTGTTTTAGTGCAATTGATTAAAAAAGTAAACCTTTTACAAGGATATTAGAGGAAAGGATAGAGTATGGCAGAAGAAAAGAAACAACTTACGTTAAGTGGAAAGACGTTAGAATTGAAAAAGAAAACACTTTCTTTGAATACGCAGGTTCGTCAAAATACAGGCGCTGGAAAATCAAACATGGTGCAAGTTGAAGTTCGCAAAAAACGTGTTATTACAACGGAGCAACAGCCAAACATCCTTTCAACAGAGGCTTCTCAAAAATTAAAATTGATTCAAGAAGCACAACAACGTGCTGCCGAAAAGGCTCGTGTTGAAGCTGAGCAAAAACAAAAAGAAGAACAAGAAAAATTGGCTGCCAAGTCAGTTGTGGAAGAAAAAGAGATTAAGGTAGTTGAGGAACCTATTATTGAAGAAGTTTCTTCTATAGATATTATGGAGCCTCGTTCTGAAAAAAAACACGAGAAAAAACCGGTTGAAAATACAAATTTCTCTCGTAAAAAAGAAAGAGAATCTGAAACGGAAGATCGTGGTAGAACACGTGGATATCATGAAGAAAAGCGTTCTTCAAAAATGAACATGAATGCTTATAAAAATATGAGTATGAGTGATTCTGATAGTGATGATATGGAAGATGGTGTTCGTCGTCAACGCCGTTCTATGGCTTCTATTAAACGCTCACGTGAAAAAGAACGTTTAAAACATATGGAACCAAAAGTTCAAGAAAAAGTTATTCGTGAAGTCATTGTCCCTGAAACAATTACGGTTCAAGAATTGGCAAACCGTATGAGTGAAAAGGGTGCAACAGTTGTTAAAGTTTTGATGAAACTTGGCATGATGGTTACAATTACACAAACAATTGACGCTGATACAGCTGAATTAGTTGTGGAAGAATTGGGTCATAAAATTAAGCGTGTGGCAGAATCTGATGTTGAAGATATTTTGAAAAGAGAAGAAGATAATCCTGAAGATTTAGAACCTCGTTCACCTGTTGTAACTGTTATGGGACACGTTGACCATGGTAAAACCTCTTTGTTAGATGCTTTACGTTCTTCTAATGTTGCTGGTGGGGAATCTGGTGGTATTACACAACATATTGGCGCTTATCAAGTAAGTTTATCAGAAGGGCAAAAAGTTACATTTATTGATACACCAGGACATGAGGCTTTTACAGCTATGCGTGCCCGTGGGGCAAAAGTAACAGACCTTGTTGTTTTGGTTGTTGCTGCAAATGATAGTGTTATGCCTCAAACAATTGAAGCGATTCATCATGCAAAAGCTGCCGGTGTTCCAATTGTTGTAGCTATTAACAAAATTGATGTCCCAGGGGCTAATCCACAAAAAGTTCGTATGGATTTGTTGCAACATGATGTTGTGGTTGAATCAATGGGTGGTGACGTTTTGGATGTGGAAGTTTCTGCTAAAAAACGTATCAATTTAGATAAACTTATTGAAACAATTTTGTTGCAAGCTGAAGTTCTTGATTTAAAAGCTTCTTCAAAACGGATGGCTGAAGGTGTTGTTGTTGAAGCACGTATGGATAAAGGGCGTGGTTCTGTTGCAACTGTTTTGGTTCAAAAAGGAACATTAAATGTGGGTGACATCTTTATTTCTGGTCAAGAATGGGGTCGTGTTCGTTCACTCTTTAATGACAAAGGTCAACGTGTTGATAAAGCATTACCATCTCAACCTGTTGAGGTTATTGGATTGCAAGGAACACCATCAGCTGGGGATGATTTTATTGAGGTTGATACAGAAGCAAGAGCAAGAGAAATTTCTGCTTATCGTCAAAGAAAAGCAAGAGAGCAATTGCAAGTTAAAACAATGAGCAGTGCTGAGCATTTGTTGGCAAAAATTAAAGCTGGTGAAATTAAAGAATTACCTGTTTTAATTAAAGGGGACGTACAAGGTTCTGTTGAAGCTTTGAATGGTATTCTTTCTCGTATTGCTAACAATGAAGTTAAAGTTCATGTGTTACATAGTGCAGTGGGCGCTATTAATGAATCGGACGTCACATTGGCTCGTGCATCTAAAGCAATTATTATTGGATTTAATGTACGTGCAAATCCAACAGCTCGTGAAATGGCAAAACGAGATGGTGTAGATATTCGTTATTATTCAATTGTTTATGATGTTGCTGATGATATGAAACAAGCTGTAGCTGGCTTGCTTGAACCAGAATTGAAAGAAAAGATTTTGGGTTATGCTGAAATTCGTCAAGTCATTTCAATTTCAAAAGTTGGCAAGATTGCTGGTTGTATGGTTAAAGAAGGTATTGTCAAACGTGGCGCAAAGGTTCGTTTGTTAAGAGATTCTGTTGTAATTTATACAGGGGCACTCAGTCAATTAAAACGTTTCAAAGATGATGTAAAAGAAGTTCGTGAAAGCTATGAATGTGGTATGAGTTTCGAAAATTATGATGACTTAAAAGTTGGAGATGTCATTGAATGTTTTGAAATGGAAGAAATTGCTGTTAAATTAAATTTTGATGTATAGGTGATATGATGAAAAATACTGAAAAAGGAAAATCAAAAGCACCTTCACAACGTCAATTAAGGGTGGCTGAAGAAATTAGACACGTTCTTGCAAAAATGCTTTCGCAAGATGAGGTTTTTATTGATGGTTTAAAGCCTTCGTTTGTTATGATTACACAGGTAACAATTTCTCCAGATTTATCTTATGCAACAGCTTTTGTTGAAACAATTGGTGAGATGGTTAATTTAGATGAACAAATTGCTTTGCTTAATCGTCATAAAGGTGTGTTCCGTTATAAAGTTGGGAAGAGTATTCGTTTAAGAATTGTCCCTGATATTATTTTTAAATCAGACAATCGATTTGCAGCATCAAAATATATCAATGATCTTTTAAATTCCCCACAAGTTCGTGCTGATGTGGAAAAAGAAATTGAGGAAGAAGAATTTTAATTGATGGTAAAAATTATCAATCAAATTAATGGTTGGCTTGTTATTGATAAACCTTATGAAATGGGGTCAACAACAGTTGTTAACCGTCTTAAAAGATATTTACATCCATCAAAAATTGGGCATGCAGGAACGCTTGATCCTTTGGCAACGGGGGTTTTACCAATTGCTTTAGGACAAGCTACAAAAACAATTCCATATGTTATGGATGGAGATAAGGTTTATCAATTTGAAGTTGCTTGGGGAAAAGAAACGTCTACAGATGATTTAGAAGGGGATGTTTTGTATGAAAGCGAAAAGCGCCCCTCTTTAGAAGAAATAGAAGCTATTTTACCTTTGTTTAAAGGAGAAATTTTACAAACACCTCCTTTATATTCTGCCATCAAAGTGAATGGAAAACGAGCTTATGAATTGGCAAGAAAAGGGATTGATGTTGAATTAAAACCCCGTCCTGTTTTGATAAAGGATTTAAAAATTGTTTCTTATAATAAGGATAAAACCTTATTTGAAGTACACTGTGGAAAGGGAACTTATGTTCGTTCTTTAGGACATGATATGGGTCGAAAATTAGGCTGTTATGGCCATGTTACTGTTTTAAGAAGAACAAAATGTGGTCCTTTTTCACTTAACCATTCGATTTTACTTGAAAATTTAGAAAAAAAAGAGTATAATCCAAAAGATTTGTCTATTATCTCCGTTTTAACCGCACTGGACGACATCTTGGTGCTGGCTGTAGATGGGGAAGGGGCAAAGGCGTTGAGGCAAGGAAAAGCGTTAAAAGCCAACGATGTTTTGAAAGGGCAAAACATTTCAGAACAAACGGTTATAGCGCTTCACTTGAATCAACAAGTTGTTGCTTTGGTTCGATATGAAAAGGGCTTGTTAAAACCTTTTCGTGTCTTTCCAGAGGAAGTTTAATTTAATTTAAGAAAGGAAAATTACGATGTCGCTTTCAAAAGAAATGAAAAAGCAAATTATTACAGATTACGCAACAAAAGAAGGTGATACAGGTTCACCAGAAGTTCAAGTTGCAGTTTTGACAGCAAAAATTAATTACTTGTCAGAACATATGAAATCAAATGCTCAAGATCATCACTCAAGACGTGGTCTTTTGAAAATGGTTTCAAATCGTCGTCGTTTGCTCAAATACTTGAAGAAAGATGATGAAGGTCGTTACAACGAACTCATCAAACGTTTAGGTTTACGTAAATAACCACGATTTTCAAGGGGAGCATCAAGGGATGTTCCCCTTTCAAGACTTAGAAATGGGTTTTAAGTCTTAGTTTGTATGTATGAAGGAAAAGAAAATGACTATTTTTAAAACATTTAAAAAAGAAATGATGTGGGGGGGAAAACCTCTTTCAATCGAAACAGGTAAAATCTCACGCCAAGCTGATGGTGCTGTGATTGTACGTTATGGGGACACAATGGTGCATGCTGCTGTTTGTGCAAGTAAAAAAGCACCAGATACATTTGAGGATTTTATTCCATTAACAGTTAATTATATTGAAAAAAGTTATGCTGCTGGGCGTATTCCTGGTGGGTTTTTCAAACGTGAAGGAAAACCATCAGAGGCAGAAATTTTGACATCTCGTTTAATTGACAGACCAATTCGTCCATTGTTTGTTAAAGGATTTAACAATGATACACAAGTGACAGTTACATTGTTAAGTCATGATTTAAAAACGCAACCTGATATTATTTCAATGATTGGTGCTTCTGCCGCATTAACATTATCAGGTATTCCATTTTTAGGACCAATTGCCGGTGCTCGTGTTGGATACATTGATGGGGAATATGTTTTAAACCCAGATTTAGATGTCATCAAAAACAGTCAATTAGACTTAGTTGTTGCTGGGACATCTGAAGGTGTTTTAATGGTTGAATCAGAAGCTCAAGAACTTTCTGAAGAAACAATGTTAGGAGCTGTTGCATTCGGTCATGACAGTTTAAAACCTGTTATTGATATGATTATTTCTTTAGCTGAAGAATGTGCAAAAGATCCTTGGGATGTTAAAGAAGAACCAGCTGAATATGCAACTGTTCGTGCTGAAATTTTGGAAAATCTTGGTGAAGAATTAAAAGAAGCTTATCATATTCACAACAAACTTGAAAGATTAAATCAAGTTGCTGTTATTAGAGAAAAAGCTCATGCTTTGTTTGCTGATAGAGAAGCTGAAGATGCAATTTGTGATCAAGTTTTCCATGAGTTGGAAGCAAGAACTGTTCGTGACATGGTTTTATCTACTGGGCTTCGTATTGATGGCCGTGACACAAAAACAATTCGTGTGATTGAAACAGAAGTGAATGTATTGCCAAAAACACATGGTTCTGCCTTGTTTACACGTGGGGAAACACAAGCTCTTGTTACAGCTACATTAGGGACTGGTGAAGATGAGCAAATTATTGATGCATTACAAGGTGAATATAAAGAACACTTTATGTTGCATTATAATTTCCCTCCATACTCAGTTGGTGAAGTTGGCCGAATGGGTTCTCCAGGACGTAGAGAAATTGGTCATGGTAAATTAGCATGGCGTGCTATTCACCCAATGTTACCATCAAAAGAGGATTTCCCATACACACTTCGTGTTGTATCTGAAATTATGGAATCAAATGGGTCATCTTCTATGGCAACAGTTTGTGGTTCAACGTTGGCATTGATGGATGCTGGTGTCCCAATGAAAAAGCCTGTTGCTGGTATTGCCATGGGTTTAATTAAAGAAAAAGACTCTTTTGTTGTCTTGTCAGATATTTTAGGTGACGAAGACCATTTAGGGGATATGGATTTTAAAGTAGCTGGTACAAAAGATGGTGTTACAGCACTTCAAATGGATATTAAAATCACTTCTATCACAAAAGAAATTATGGCAATTGCATTAGAACAAGCTCATGAAGGCCGTATCTTTATTTTAAATAAAATGGCTGAATCATTAGCTGCACCTCGTGCAGAAATCAGTCCAAATGCCCCACGTATTATTTCTTATAAAATTGATAAAGAAAAGATTCGTGATGTGATTGGTACAGGTGGAAAAGTTATTCGTGAAATTGTCGAAAAAACAGGTGCTAAAATTGATATTGATGATGATGGTTTAATCCATATTGCTTCTGTTGAAGGTCCTTCAGGTGAAGCTGCTTTGAATTGGATTAAAGGCATTGTTTGTGAACCTGAAGTTGGTCAAATTTACGAAGGAACAGTCGTTAAATTAATGGACTTTGGTGCTTTTGTGAACTTTATGGGAACAAGAGATGGTTTAGTCCACGTTTCAGAAATTGCACCTTACCGTGTTGAAAAGGTTGCAGATGTTCTTAAAGAAGGGGATAAAGTCAAGGTTGTTTGTATGGGTATTGACAATCGTGGCAAAATCAAACTTTCAATGAAACGTGTTGATCAAGCAACAGGCGAACCTGTTCAGTTGGAAGATAAACCAGCGAAGAAAAAACATCACAAAGAAGAAGCAGAAGAAATTGTTTCTGAATAGTTTTTGAACATTAAAAACACTCTTGCAAATTAAGTTTTGTGAGGGTGTTTTTTTGCAAAAATCGAAATTAAAAAAGCTACCTTTTAGGTAGCCTTTTTATCATTATAAAAAGACGTTGTCTTATTCTTCTCCTAAACGTGTCATAGCAAAAAACTTATCATGACGCATTGCTTTTAACTCATCAGGGGTATGTTGTTTGAGTGTATCTAGGTGTTTTTTTATCGCTGTTGCAAGTGCTCCCATAGTTTCTTTTGGATAGCGATGAGCGCCTCCTAAAGGTTCTGGAATAACTTCGTCAATAATCCCTAAACGGAGTAGGTCGGCAGCTGTTAAGTTTAAAATTTCAGCAGCTTTTGGCGCCATTTTAGCATCTTTCCATAAAATAGAAGCGCATCCTTCTGGGGAAATAACAGAGTAGATAGAATTTTCTAACATTAAAACTTTGTTCCCTGAAGCTAAAGCAATTGCGCCACCAGAACCACCTTCACCAATAATGCAACAAATAAGTGGTACTTTTAAATCCAAACAAGCCTCGGTTGAAGCAGCAATGGCTTGACCTTGACCTCTTTCTTCCCCTTCCATCCCAGGGAAAGCACCAGCCGTATCCACAAGCGTAATAACAGGAACATTGAATTGTTCTGCAAGTTTCATCAAACGAATGGCTTTTCTGTACCCTTCAGGTTTTGCCATCCCAAAATTGTGGGCAAGGCGACTTTCTGTATCGTGTCCTTTTTCATGACCGATGACCATAACAGTTTGGCCTTCAAAATCAGCAAATCCACCAATGATAGCTTTGTCATCAGCAAAAGCTCTGTCACCAGAAAGAATAGAAAAATTTTGAAAAATGCTATTGATGTAATCAGATGTATGAGGTCTACTTTCATGACGAGCAACAGCTGATTTTTGCCAAGGTGTCAAGTTTGAATAAAGGCTTTCGAGAGCTTTTTCTCTTTTTTTATTCAATCGCTCAGTTTCTTGTTTTTTTTCATCAGCAGTGCGTGTAACGTCAGCATTCACATCTGCTAGTCTTGTATCGATTTCAAGTATTTGTTGTTCAAAATCTAAATATTGCATTTTTCTGTCCTTTAATAATTTGATTTTTTTTATTATACGAGTTATACTTCGAAAAGTCTAGTATTTTATCTGTTTTTAACAAAAACGAAACATTTGTATATCTTGATAAAAAGGATTTGAAACTTGTTGTCTGTGATTAAACTATTCGTACTTTTAGGTTTTATTTTCATGTCTTCTTTTGCGTGTGGAAAAGATTATAATTTTAAACCGGCTGTTTCAATGTATGGGGAGCCTAAATATAAAGAAGGTTTTGTCTCGTTTGATTATGTGAATGTTTCAGCTCCAAACGGGGGAACGTTGAAACAAGCTTCTTTTGGGTCATTTGATTCGTTTAATCCTTTTTCAATTAATGGTGTTTCTCCTGCTGGAATAGGGTTAACACATGATTCATTGATGAAACAAAGCGCTGATGAGGCTTTTTCTTTATATGGACTAATCGCAGATGGCGTTTATATTTTACCTGACAAAAAGGGCGTTGTTTTTCATATTAATCCCAAAGCAACGTTTAATGATGGTTCAAAAATAACAGCAAATGATGTTTTATTTTCTTTTGAGATATTGAAAGAAAAAGGTTCTCCAACTTATCGATATTATTATCGTGATGTTGAAAAAGTTGAAGTTGAAGACGATCAAACAATTGTTTTTTATTTTTATAAGGATACTGAAAACAGGGAATTACCCTTTATTTTGGGTGAATTGGCAGTGTTATCTGCCACTTGGTGGAAAGAGCGTGATTTTGATAAAACATCTTTAGATATTCCAGTTTCAAGTGGGGCTTATGTGATTGAGAATTTCACTCCAGGACGTTCTATTACATATCAAAAAAATAAAAATTATTGGGCAAAAGATTTAAACGTAAATAAAGGATTCTATCATTTTGATAAGTTTCATTTTGATTATTATCGTGATACAACCGTTGCATTAGAAGCTTTTAAGGCTGGTGAATTTGATGTTCGACTTGAAAATGAAGCAAAAAAATGGGCTAATTTTCAGCAAGAAAAAAATGTCTTAAATGGCCGGATAAAATTAAGAAGTTTTGATTATCATTTGCCAAGTGGTATGCAAGGATATGTTTTTAATTTAAGAAAACCACTGTTTCAAGATAAAAATGTAAGAAAAGCTCTTTCATTGGCATTTGATTTTGATTGGATGAATTATAATCTTTTTCATGGTTTATATTCTAGAACAACAAGTTTTTTTGATAATTCATATTTAAAAGCACCCTCTTTACCAGATACGGCTGAATTAAAATTGTTGGAACCTTTTGAAAATCAATTGGATTCATCTGTTTTTGAGCCTTTGTATCAAAAAGATTCAACCAATATAAGGGAGCGTCTTTATCAAGCAATGGATTTGTTAAAATCATCTGGGTGGGCTATTAATGAAAAAGGTTTTTTAGAAAAAGATGGAAAAGAGTTTGAATTTGAAATTTTAATTGATACAGCTTCAGCTGCTGCTTGGGAGCGTATTACATTACCTTTTGTGGGAAAATTGTTGCGTTTAGGAATTAAAGCGCATATTCGAACAGTGGATTTATTGCAATATAAAAATAGATTAGATTCATTTGAATATGATATGATTGTAAGTGTTTGGGGACAATCGCTTTCTCCTGGAAATGAACAACGATATTTTTGGACTTCTTCAGCAGCAGACAGCAAAGGTTCTATGAATTATAGTGGGTTGAAAAGCCCTGTTGTGGATGCTTTAGTTGAAGAGATTATTCAAGCCTCATCCCAAGAAGAATTAGTTACGGCAGTTCATGCGCTTGACCGTGTTTTGTTGCATGAGCATATTGTTATTCCTCATTGGTATACGCCTTCACACAGATACATGTTTCAAAATACCATTGGGATGCCTACAAGCGTTCCGTTAAAAGGGGCTGATATTCTAACCTGGTGGAAAATTTAAGAAAAACAGATGCTTTTTTGTTTAAAATATATTTTTAGCTTGCTATATCTTAAAAAAAAAATTATCCTTTATTTAGCTACTTTTTAAAAAAGGATGTCAAATGAAACTTGCAAAATTAACTTTTTTGGTGTTGTGTTTATCAATTTCTTTGAATTTAAAAGCACAAACGGCTTTTTGGTCCTTTGATGCAAATGATGGGCAATTAGATATTCCTTTACAATGTGATGGACAATTTGATGAAACCCGTGGGGGTGTTTTCTTACCAACACCAGATGAGTTATATGATTATGGCGAATCCTTTTTATTGGAAAAGGGAAAGGAAAAAAATAACGCAGCCTATTGCTTTTTGTCAGCTGCTTTGCAAGGACATGTAGATGCGCAATACCGTTTAGCTCAAATGTATAATAAGGGAATTGTTTTCCCTCAAGATGATTTGGCAGCCTATAAATGGGCATTTTTAGCAGCTTTGCATGGCCATAAAAAAGCCGAACAAATGGCTTTAACATTAGAGCAGCTTTTGTCAACAACAGATATTGATATGGCAACACAATCTATTCAAGCCATTTTACCTAGTTTAACGCAGAAAAAAACAGACAGTTTAATGCTTTTAACGCAAGAGTTGGATAGTAAAAAAGCTGAGCTTGAAAAAATAAATAAAGAAATTGACGATATGCTTGGGATTAAGTTTGTTCCTCCTGAAATTAAAATGCCAGAATCTGAGCCTGTGAGTTCTAAATCCTCAATAGGGGTTTCTCATTTTTCTGAAGATGATCGGATGTCGTTTTAATGAAGATGTATAAAAAATTTTTATTCTTACTTGTTTGCTTGTTTTTAACAGCAACAGGGTATGCTACAGATTCTTTTTTAACAAAAACAAGTGATGTTCCTTTGATGGATGGATTGATTGTACGTTCAACCAATCAAATGGATTTTGACACCCCAACGGGCCAAGTTCTTTCTCTAGAAGCTATTTCAAAGAATAAAACAGGGGATGATGTGATAAAGTTTTATGAATCTGTTTTACCACAAATGGGGTGGAAAATTGAAGAAAAAGGCTCTTTTTCAAGACAAAGTGATACGTTAAATATTGTTATTTTGAAGAATAAAAAACCATCAAAAATGAGGTTTGATATTTTTTTGACAAATGGTCAATAAGTCTGGTATACCTTTTTGAGGTAAAAGTTGATAAAACAGCTTGACTTTTCGTTTTATTTGGTGTATAAAATAACCCTAATTTTAAAATTTTTCAATTGAGGAATATAAATATGGCCAATATCAAATCGGCAAAAACACGTGTAAGACGTAACACTAAAAAAGAAAGAGTTAATGCTGATCGTTTAAACTCAGTTAGAACAGCAACAAAAAAAGTTCGTGCTGCTATCTTAGCTGGGGATAAAGAAGCTGCTCAAGCAGCTTTCAAATTAGCTGAATCAGCTTGGGCTCGTGCTGGTGTTAGAAATACAGTTCACAAAAAAACAGCTTCTCGTAAAATTTCACGTTTAGCTGCAGCTGTAAAAGGTATGTAAGTTTTTACATGTTTGCCACACAGAATTAAAAGCACTTAATAAGTGCTTTTTTTTTGTAGCTAAACACCACTGGAGAACGAGTGGTGTTTTTGTGTTAAATGAAATTTACAACTTATTCAGATATTAGGCACGTGTATGTGCTTTATTTTGTTGAGTTGTATTTTCACTTTCAATTTTTTTTAACAAAACGGGATAAAGTTGTTCAAATTCGGCTCTGAGTGTTTGTAAAGCTGTTTTTTCTTTTTTAGGTTCAATAATTTTGATGTCGGCACCCCAAGAATTTGCAAATGCTGTATCGTTTTTAAGATTGTCACCAATGTACAATACGTCCTTTGTTTTATCAGAAATATTTAAACCTTGAACAGCCTTGTCAAAAGCACCTTTGTTTGGTTTATCTGTATTAGGGTTTCCTGTATTGCCTAAAACCAAGTCAAATAAACCACCAAATCCTGTTTGAAAAACTTCTTTTTTGAGTAAATCTTCACTTTTTGCGCCTAATAAAACAATTCTTGTTTGGGGGAGTCGGTTTTTAAGAGTTGAAATAACTTCTTTTGCTCCTTTGTAAACAGTTAATGGTTTTAAAGTTTTTCCAGTGATTTGTTCAAATCGCGCTGTTAGCTCTTTGTCTTGATTTTGCAGGCGTGGATAGATTTGATAAAAAATTTCTTGTGCTTGCTGACCTTTTTCTCCCCAAATGGATGGGTTGGAAAAAATTTCAGCACGTGCCTTTCCATTTTGTGCATGTGTATCATTTTCTTGCCATATTTTTGCTTTTTTATCACCGAGTTTATCTAAGGTTAAAACATAGGTTGCATGGACCAATTGTTCACATCCGACCAATGTACCATCCCAGTCGAAAATAATGCATTTAGGTGGTGTTTTCATGTGTTTCTCCTATGCTTTTTTTAAAAGCTCAATAACATGCGTTAATGTTTGCGCTGTGTAATCTGGTTTAATTTCATTAAATTCCCCACTATCAGGGTTTGTCCAAACCAAAACACCAATTCCGTTTGGATAGTTATGAGCCATTTGAATATCAGCTTTTCCATCCCCAATGCTAATGATTTTTTCAACATCAAAACCCAAAAGAGCTGCATCTGTAAAATCTTTTGATGGTTTGTCATTAGGGGTATCTTCTGCACCGATTAACCTGTCAAAGTAATCAGAAATCCCCATAGCAGAAACTTCATTTCGCAAAATTGGACCAGCTTTATTACTGGCTAAAATATTGATAAAACCGAGTTCTTTTGCTGTTTTTAAAACTTCTTTAGCGCCTTCTTTTAATTCCAAGGCATCAGCATGTTTGGCATATCTTGTTAAGAAATAAGATCTAACTTCGGCTGCTTTTTCTTCTCCAAAAACATCTTTAATCAAATTTCTACCAGATGTGTTCATGGCAGCTTTGCTTTCTTCTTTTGTCCAAGGGGTTAAACCATATTGAACACGAGCATCATTTTGAGCTGCAAAAATAGCTCCAAATGTATCAGCCAATGTATTATCCCAATCCCATAAAATAACTTTTGCCATATGAAACTCCTTTATCTTTAAATTTAGGCTTAGTATATCACATTTTAGAGGGTGGAGCAAGGACAAAGTTTAAGGTTATAAAATTATTCAAAACACCTTAAATTTCTAAGGGAAAGGGTTTGTTTACACTTGACTTTATGCCTCTTTTTGGGGATGATAAATTCAAAGGAGAAAAACATGCATCATCATGAACATCAAATAGCAAATGGGAATGAAAAAAAGACTTTAATTGTCATTGTATTTACGCTTATAGCAATGGTTGTAGAGATTGCTTATGGGTATTTAACAAACTCAATGGCTTTGCTTGCTGATGGGTATCATATGGGGACTCATGTTTTAGCACTTGGATTGACTTTTGTGGCGTATTTATTGATAAGGTCTTTTGCGCATTCTCCTTTGTTCCCAAATGGTCCACATAAAATTGGTGTGTTAGCAGCTTACACAAGTTCTTTGTTTTTGGGTTTAACAGGGATTTGGATACTTATTGAATCTATAGAGCGTGTTTTTAATCCACTTTCAATTCAATTTAATGAAGCAATTTTAATTGCCGTCATTGGCTTGGTTGTTAATGCTGGTTGTATTTTGATTATGGGAGATGGACATTCCCATGCGCATGGGAATAAAAAATCTTGTTGTCAAAAAGAAGATTATAATTTTAAAGCAGCTTATTACCATATTTTGGCAGATGCATTAACCTCTATTTTAGCAATTATTGCTTTGTATGTGGGTAAGTATTTTAATGTGATTTATTTGGATTCGTTCGTTGGTTTTTTAGGGGGTATTTTAATTTTAAAATGGGCCGTAGGTTTGCTTAAACAAACAATATGTGAACTTGTGGATATGAAAAAATAAAAAAGGGAGCTGTTGCTCCCTTTTTTAAAATGAGACTCGAGCTCCTGTGTAAATTTCATTGGTTATTGTATCTATTTCTATGCCATTTTTCTTGAAGCTACCATAATCAATAAATCTATATCCTGTATCGATGCTAAAGTGATCTGTAAAGTCTATAGAAATGCCGAATCCACCTTGATAGGCAAAAGTTGTTTTTTTGATATCTCCAGTTAGTTCATCAAAAGTTGATTTTATAGAGCCTTTAATTCTAGCTAAACCTAATCCTGCGCTGATATAAGGTGAAAAAATGGTTTTTGTTGGGAAATGATAGTACCCGTTTATCAATAGTGCTTGTGAT
This sequence comes from Alphaproteobacteria bacterium, assembly GCA_017466695.1. GTDB lineage: Bacteria > Pseudomonadota > Alphaproteobacteria > CAAHEQ01 > UBA3637 > RGIG4140. The sequence continues at coordinate 42,366 of JAFTTR010000022.1, forward strand.
TCTATTTTTAATTTTTCTTTTAAATCGTTAAAAAGAAGTTGAACATCTCTTTCTGCTGCGCTATTTTTGTTATATTCAATTTCTGCTCTAAGTGTTCCTATAGGTGTCTTGCTGGTTGTACCTAAAGCTATGCTACCTCCAAAAGAAGCATCATCGATACTTTTAATATTAAGAGCATCATGCACTTCATCAATTTTAACGTCAGCATTGGTATTATTATATTTTACTTTTCCACTGATATAAACTTTTGTATCATATTTTTTAGTAAAATCTGATTGAATAGGTTTATATTTTACTGGGTTAGTATATGTTTGAACATACTGTGTTTGTGGTATTTGTGTTGGTTGATAAAAATAAATAGGTTGTTGATTTTGTGATGGATAATAATAGAGTTCTTGAGCGAATGCACTGAATGAACAGACTGTTATCGTCCCCAATAATAAAAGTTTTTTCATTTTATACCTTCCTTTCAGATAGAATAAAATCGCCTGATGAAGGCGACTGGAAGTTGGAAACTACTTAACAGAATAGTGCGATATATTTGTGTGTATACACTTATTTTACCGCCTTCCAGTCGTACTGGAAAGCGTGCAAAATTTTACGTCATTACACCCTGACGCTGTTAAAGAGGTTTCCACACCTCAGGCAAGACATCACCTTGCCATACTTTAATTTTATATCTAAATATGAAAAATGTAAAGTCTAAAAATCAATCTGTCTTTTGGTATGTAAGTATCTGGGTTATTTTAGTTATGTAAAAAAGATGATTTTAAATGAAAAGGCGAGGGAGTTGGTATTCTTTTGGCGTTAGGATAAATTTCTTTTAAAATTCTTTTGATTTTTTCTTTTTGTAGATATAAAAAAACCGACCAAAAGGTCGGTGGTTTTTTATTGGAGCGGGTGAAGGGATAGCTCGTGGGAAAACCCACTCGTTCTCGCTGGTTGCTCGAACCGTTCTTCGAACGTCTACTTCGCTTTCGCTTCGTGAACGAACCCTCTGCTTGGGTTCTTACCCCTTGCCACGCTCATAAAAAAAACCGACCAAAAGGTCGGTGGTTTTTTATTGGAGCGGGTGAAGGGATTCGAACCCTCGACATCAACCTTGGCAAGGTTGCGCTCTACCCCTGAGCTACGCCCGCATTTGCGATAGGTGTATTTATCGCATATTTTTTTGTAAAAATCAATAGTTTTTTTATTGAAAATGAAAAAAAATGATAATTTGTTGATTATTTTGCTCTTTTTATCGTTGATGAGTGGTATTTTGCTTCCAAGGTATTTTAAAATAACGAAAAAAAGGGGTGTTTTTTCTTATGACACGTGGTTTTGCATGATTCTTTTGATGATTCGTATAACAAACGCCTAATAAATACCCTTGTTTAAAACCATTTAGTAATGCCGATTCTATGTTTTTATGTTTTGACTCTATATTCTTTAAGAGTGGTTGTTTTGAAATGAAGCTATTTAAAAATAATAAATCATGAATTGATGAGTCTGTATTTTGCGCGATAAATGCTTTATTTTTTTTATCCCATTCAGAGGCGATACAAAACCCAAGGAGTCGCCCTTGATCAAACGTTCCTCTTAAACTTTTTACTTTTTTTAATGATAAAGTGCAGGCTAAATCATATAAATTATGACGCCCCTTTCTGGTTAAAAAGGTGTATTTATCTGGATATTTGTTGATTTGAACTAAAATGTCAAATGCTATCATTGTTTCATCAAAAAGACTCATTTTTATTAAAATCCTTAAAAAATATTTGGGGAATCTATTCTTTTTTTGAAGAAAAATCAACAAAAAAGACATAAAATAATAAATATTTTTCAATTTTATGAGTAAGTTATAAAAAAAATAAAAAGAATGATAAAAAAGATTGTTTTTTTATTTTAAATTGGTTACAATGAATCAGAACAAGAATAGAACACAAGGAGAACCGTGATGGAAAAAGATAAAGCGTTAGAAGCTGCCCTCAGTCAAATTGAACGTGCTTTTGGTAAAGGGTCAATTATGCGTTTGGGGCAAAAAGACAATGCAGTTGAAATTCCAGCAATTTCAACTGGGTCATTGGGTTTGGACTTAGCTCTTGGTATTGGTGGTTTACCAAAAGGGCGTATTATTGAAGTGTATGGACCAGAAAGCTCTGGTAAAACAACTTTGGCTTTGCACGTTGTGGCAGAAGCTCAAAAAAATGGTGGAACATGCGCCTATATTGATGCTGAACACGCTATGGATCCAATTTATGCAGGGAAATTAGGTGTTAATATCAATGAATTGTTAATTTCTCAACCAGATACTGGTGAGCAAGCATTGGAAATTGCTGATACATTGGTTCGTTCGGGAACAATTGATGTGTTGGTTGTTGACTCTGTTGCAGCATTGGTTCCAAAAGCTGAGCTTGAAGGTGAAATGGGCGATTCTCATATGGGTCTACAAGCTCGTTTGATGAGCCAAGCATTAAGAAAGATTACAGCATCTGTTTCAAGAGCAAATACACTTGTTATCTTTATCAACCAAATTCGTATGAAAATTGGTGTTATGTTTGGCAATCCTGAAACAACAACAGGGGGCAATGCTTTGAAATTCTATGCCTCTGTTCGTTTGGATATTCGCCGGATTGGGGCTGTTAAAGATAAAGAAAATACAGTTGGTAACCAAACACGTGTTAAAATTGTTAAAAATAAAGTTGCTCCTCCATTTAAAACAGTTGATTTTGACATTCTTTATGGTGAAGGAATTTCAAAAACAGGTGAACTTTTAGATTTAGGTGTCAAAGCTGGTATTATTGAAAAAGCAGGGTCTTGGTTCTCTTGCAAAGGAGAAAGAATCGGTCAAGGACGTGAATCTGCTCGTACATACTTGAAGGCACACCCTGAAATTGCAGAAGAAATTGAAAAAACGATTCGTTCAAATGCCACAGATTTGTCCCGACAAATGATGATGGCTGATGGGGAAGATTCTTCAACTGATTAAATCTTGTTTATATGTGAAACGAAAAAAGAGCCAGCTTAAGAGTTGGTTCTTTTTTTAGGTAAAAGGATTTTGTGTTTTAAAATTATTTGGGTTTGAATAAAAGGCCTCCAGTGATAGGAGAAACCTCTTTTAAAACAGCAAAAATTGTTTCGCCAACTTGGAATTTTTTCCCAGTTGATCTGCCTTCTAAAACTTGAGCTTGTTCATTGTAATCATAGTAATCACCGCCCAAATATCTCATAGGAATGAATCCATCTGCCCCAAATGATTCAAGGCGTACAAAAAGTCCAAAATTTGTGATGGAAGAAATGCGTACTTTGAACGTTTTATTCTCTTTATTTTTTAAATAGGAGGCAATGTATCTATCAACAGCGTCTTGTTCTGCAGCAGCTGATTGTCTTTCTGTTTGAGAAATGTGTTTGGCTGTATTATCAAAATGAGAAATACTTTCGTTGCTTAGACCACCATCTCCTAATTTTAAGGCATCAACTAAGGCTCTATGAACCATAAGGTCAGAATATCTTCTAATAGGGGAGGTAAAGTGCGCATATTTTAAAAGAGCTAGTCCGAAGTGCCCAATGTTTTGGGAACTATAACAGGCCTGCGATTGACTTCTTAAAACAAATTCGTTGATGGCAAAACATTTTTCACTTGTGCGTGCTTTTTCTAAAACAAGATTAAAATCTTTTGGTTCTGCTTGTTCGGTGAATGGTTTTTTGATTGCCTTAATAGATTTTAAAAAGTTATTTAAAGTCTTTAATTTTTCTTCAGATGGTCTATCATGTACACGATACATGGTAGGCATGTGTTTTTCTTCCAAAGTTTCAGCAGCAGATACATTTGCGAGAATCATTAATTCTTCAATTAAATGCATGCTTGACAACATTTGTCTTGGATGAATGGATTTTATTTTTCCCTCTTTTGTCAGTTCTACTTGTTGTTCTGGGACGTCAATTTCAATAACTCCTCTTTTTTTGCGTTGTTTTTTGAGGAGTAAATAAACATTTTTAAGTGTTTCAATTTCTTCTTCTAGTCCTACAATAGGAGTTCTTCCTTGAATAGCTTCTTCAACCTCTGGATAGGTTAATCTTCTTTCTGAGCGTATAAGCGCACGGACAAATTTGTGTTTTGTTTTAATACCTGATTTGTTAATCCATATTTCACATACAAGGGCAGCTCTATCCTCATGGGGTTTGAGAGAGCAGACGCCATTTGAAAGTTCAAAAGGAAGCATAGGTAAAACTCTGTCTGGAAAATAAGTAGAGTTTCCTCTTAGTTTTGCATCACTGTCTACGGCTGTTTCACAGCGAACGTACCAACTTACATCAGCGATTGCGACCATAATGTGGTATCCACCAGCATTTTCTTTCGAATTATCTTTTTCTGCCCACACAGCGTCATCAAAATCTTTTGCATCAGCCCCATCAATGGTAACAAATGGGATTTTTCTTAAATCAATTCTGTTTTTATCTATAGAAGGAACGGTTAAATTTTGAACTTCTTTTTCTGTTTGTTTGAAAAACATAACAGGCAGGTGATGCATATAAATGGCAATAAGTGTCGCTGCGAAAGGATCAAGGGATGACCCAATTTTTTGAATGAATTTTGCCACAGGTTCACGGGAGCGTATCATGGGTATTTCAACCAAGATAATATCTTTATTTTGAACGTTTTTAGGAACATCAATCAAATGAAATGCTTGTTTTAATCTTCTATCAACAGAATAAACTTTATTGTTTTCATAGACGCCAACCATTTGATTCCCATGGGAGGTGATTCGTCTGATAATTTCGCCTTCATAAATTAATTTTTTAATGCATTTTAATCGTGCCTGAACAACATCACCAACGCCGGCAGGAGGATTAATTTTATTTTTTGTGATAATAATTTGGGGGATTTGTTGTCTAGATTTCCAATCTAAGGGTCGTGCAATTAAATCACCCATTGAATCAATGCCGGTAATTTCGATTTGTTCATATTCACTGAGTTTTCCTGCTATATGAAGACGATTTTTTTTACCTCCTTCTTTTTGTTCAATGATACCAGAACTTTTCAATTCTCTGAGCATATTTTTGAGCTCTTTTCTATCATCTCCTTTGATTTTAAATCTTTTGGCTATTGTTTTTTTATCAACAGCACTACTTTGTTGATTAAGATAATCAATCAAATCTTGCATGGACGGCATTTTTTGAGATGTTTTTTTGTTCATTTGGTACCCTCCTTATACTTTTAGGGTACCATAATTTGCTTTTTTAAGCAAGAATCTAATGAAAATGGGTAACAAAAAACTCCCACACAAATTGCGTATATAATACTTAATTTTTTGTGGGAGTTTTGTTTAGATTAACCTAAAACAAGATTTGTGGCGCAGATTTTGCCATTTTCTTCTTTTAAATCATATGAAATTGGTTGATTGTCTTCTAAAACACGCAATTTAGAAGCGTGCAAGGCAGTGATATGAACAAAAACGTCCTTTTCCCCCTCGTCAGGTGTGATAAACCCATAACCTTTTTTGTAATTAAACCATTTTACTTTGCCTGTTTGCATTTTTTTACTCCATATTTTTTTAAATTACATCATCTATTTCAATACCTTAACAATCTTTGGAGAACTTATGTTTCGTTCATTCCTTTGATGAAGACTTTTGATGACCTAATGAGTATAGGGAGATTAATTTTCTTTTTCAAGAGAGAAAAAATATTTTTTAATGAACACTCAATCCAATAAATTGATTTTGGCTAACAATGGCAAAAGCAACTTCACGTGAAGCAGCATATCCCATCTTTTCACCTTGTTCATTATAGATGGACCAAACCATGTCGTTATTAAGAGATTCTTGCTTGATATAAGCTTTTTCTAATGTAAAAGGAACCATATTTAATAAAGATAGAGCTTCATCATTTATATCAATGTTAATTTCTTTACTCATCCTCATCTCCTTTTGTTGATAAAACCAACTGGCTGGATTGTTGTGTTTTAATGGTTATTTTTTGAATGTTTTTTTGTTTTATTTTTCTTTTAAAATCAATTTTTAATAATCCATCTTCTAATATAGCTCCTTTAATTTCAAGCCCATCAGCTAAAACAAAGGATTTTATAAATGAGCGAGAAGAAATCCCTTTATGGATAAAGTGCCGATTCGGATCATTAAATTGTTTTCCTCGAATGGTGAGTTGGTTTTCTTCCATTGAAACTTCTAAGTCTTGTTCTTTGTATCCAGCAACGGCTAAAGTTAACCTTAAATATTCCTCATTTAATTGCTCAATATTATAAGGAGGAAAATTTTCTGAACCTTTGGATATTTGAAGGAGCATATTTTCAAATTCTTCAAATCCCAACATAAACGGGTTATTGAAAGAATTAATATTGGACATAGCTTCCTTCTTTCAAACTCATAGTGATTTTTTGCATATCTTTTTGTAATTGGTTGTCTCTTTGCAACAATCCTTCAATGGTCTTGATTGCATGTAAAATTGTTGTGTGATCCCGTTCAAAGTGCGAACCAATGTCTGGCAAAGACAGTGGTGTTAACATTTTTGATAAATACATGGCTAATTGACGAGGACGTGCGATTCGTCTGTCTCTTCTTGTTGATTTTAAATCAGCCATTTTTAAGGTGTAATAATTTGCCGTACTTTGCAAAATATCAGCAACTGAAATTTGTTTTTCATAAATTTGCAAAATATCTCTTAAAATTTCGTGAGTTGTTTCTACATTAATTGGGGTTCCAATGAGCTCAGCTTTTGCAACGACTCGTTTTAATGCGCCTTCTAACTCTCGAACACTTGCTGTGATGTTTTTAGCTAAAAATTCTAACACATCAAGTGGAACAACAGTTTTTAATGCTTTTGTTTTTTCTTGCAAAATGCCTAGTCTTAATTCAAAGGAAGTGGGTTGAATGTTAACAACAAGTCCTTGAGCGATTCTGGTTTTTAAGCGATCTTCAATTCCTTGTAAATCTAAAGGATTCGAATCGGCAGAAAGAATTACCTTTTTCCCACGGGCGATTAAGGTGTTAAATGTGTGGAAAAATTCTTCTTGTGTGGCCTTTTTTCCAAAAATGAATTGAATATCATCAATCATTAAAACATCAACATTTCTAAACAAGTTGTGGAAGGATTCGGTACTATTGTATCTTAAGGCTTTTACAAATTGTTGAAAGAATTGTTCTGAAGATAAATATAAAACTGTTTTTTCAGGATATAATTCCTTAATTCTCCATGCTGTTGCATGCATGAGGTGTGTTTTTCCAAGACCTGCTGGCGCATGGATATAAAGCGGATTAAATGAAATCGAATCATCTTCAGCGACTCGGCGTGCTGCCGCATAGGCAAATTCATTAGATTTTCCAACAACAAAGGTATCAAAAGTGTGACTTGCATCTAAATAACAAGGAACTTGAACCTCATCAGCTTGTGGTGAAAGCTCAGTGTCTAAATGCTTACTTTCTGTTGGCTCAATGATAATTTGTTTGCTTTTTGCTTGTTCATCAGCGAAAAAGGAGGGTTGTTCCGGCATTGATTGAATAGGTGTTTCAATCGGTTTAACAGATGTCTTGGGTGTTGGAGCAATAAAGGCTGATGGTTGTGATTCAAGTTTAAATTTTAACCCGTTAACAAGAGGATTTTCCTGTTTCCACAAAGATAAAAGTTGATCGGCGTAGTTTTGTTTAATAAAATCATGAATACAGGTGGTTGGAACACTTAAATAAACTTCATTTTCCACCATACCATTGGGAACAACACGTTTTAATAAACGTGTCGCAAGTTTATTTCCTTGATCTTTCTCTAAACAAGCGCATATTTTCTGCCATTCACAGTTTAGAGTATTTGCTAATTGTTCAACCATTTTTTTTGTCTTCCTTAGTCTTTGTGTCTTGTCTCTTGACTCATATCTTAAAAAAATATTTTTAAATAGCAATTAACTTTTTGTTAATTTTTATAAATAAATTTCTTGACGCAATATATTGATTCTAAATACCGATATATTGTGTTTGACTTCTTGCTTTTTGTACACATTTTTGATATTTGAAGTTTTTTGTACAATGCATATGTATATATTTTTATACGAATCGAGTCAAGTCTGATTCTTAAAAAATATTAATCCAGCTCTTTTACTCTATCATTAAATTCTTTATCAAAAGCAGATTGATCTAAAAAGAAGGCTGCTTCATCATCTAACAACAAACAGGCATCTTTTAAGTTTAGTTTCTTTTCAAGTTCATCTGTCCATTCGATTTTTTCAACAGAGATTTTTTGTTGATGTGCCAAAATATATTTAGCTGTTAATCGTTCGATATCAATTAATTCTTTTTTAATATCATGCGCAATTGTGGGATATATTTTTTTATCAAAATGTATTAAAATATCTTCAAGATTTTTTCCATCAGCTTCCCAAGCATCATTTATTTTTTGAATAGATGTTTTATATTTTTGAGCAAAATATTCTGGGTATTTTTTTAAAGGGTATCCTGCTTCTTTACATACTAAATCGTATCCAGCTAAATGGCGATAGACCATTCCAGATAAAATACGGAGTTGTAAATTTTTAGCACTTTGAACATTAACTTCTTTTGTTGAAGGAGTGGTTGTTTCTTTTCCTTTTGAAAAATAAAAAGCTGTAAATCCAATAGCTGTAATAATTGCGATACTGATAAGAAAAAGTTTTAATTTTTTATTCATTTTTTTGATACCTATTTTTATATATAACCCTTTTGGAACATAGCATACGTATTTATTCAAAATCAAGTTAAAAGAGTAAAATTATCTCAATTTTGATAATCGGTTGACAATTTTTGTGAATTTTCTATACTGAAAGAAATTTTTATGAGGTTTATATGATAAAAAAAATAGCTCTTTTTTTGATTTTTAGTGTTCTTGTTTTTGTATTGGGTTCATATTTGGGGATTGAAAAAGAACACATAAAACGGACGTATTTTTCAAATGGGAAATTACAATCTGAAATTGTGTATTTAGGGGATAAAAAAAATGGAGTTGCTAAATATTATTATGATAATGGGCAACTTCGTATGGAAATTTCATATCTCAATGATCAAATACATGGAATGTTCAAACAATATTATTCAAATGGCAATTTAATGCTTTCTTATGTCCATATGAATGATAAAACAGAAGGGTTATTACAAGAGTATTATGAAACAGGTCAAGTAAAATATGAAGAACATTATGAAAATGATTTATTAACAGGTGTTGTTAAGGAGTTCTATCCCTCGGGTATTGTAAAACAAGAAACAATGTATGATAAAGGGATGCAAAATGGACCTGATAAACTTTATTATGATAATGGGCAATTAAAAGAATCTTCTTTATATAAAAATGACAGATTGGATGGGATTCGATCTGTTTATTCGAAAACAGGTGTTTTAAAAATGCAGGTGCCGTTTAAAAATGATGTTGTTGATGGGATGGTTTATATGTTCTATGACAACAAGCAAAAACAAGCTGAGTTTCCATATAAAAATGGAATCTTGGAAGGTGAAGGGGCTGAGTTTGATGTTGAAGGGAATAAAATAGCTTTATATTTATTCAAAAATAATGAGCGAGAGGGCGTTTCGAAAGTTTTTGAAAAAACAGGGGAGCTCCTTTTTGAAATGACATATAAAAATGGTCGACTGGAAGGTGTTTCAAAAGAATATTATAAAACAGGACAAGTTCACAGTGAAATCTTTTATAGCAATAATAAGAAAAATGGAGAAGCAAAAGTTTATTTTGAAGATGGAAAAATAGCTAAAACAATTTCTTTTAAAGACAATCAATTTCACGGTGTAACAAAAAGTTATTCAAGAGAGGGCGATTTGGTTTTAGAAGTTGTTTTTGAAAAAGGAGAACCGGTCACTGGCTTTTCATATAAAAACAAGACTAAAACACAATTAACAACTGTAGAGTTGGAAAAGTTGAAAGCATTGAAGACGATTTTGTTTTATGAATCTGAAGAAAAATCTCTTCCCAAGTAATATTTTAGATTTAAAAATGCTTGAGATAATGTTTATTTTGTACTAATTTAGACACATGAATAAAGATATTTCAGATTTGTTTAATTATCAGGAAAAGGATGGTGTTTTAACACTTTACCTTTCTGGGAGTTTTGAATTTTTTGATGAGTATAAAGAAAAAACAGATTTTTTTCTTTTTGTTCAAAAAACAACAGCGAAAAAAATTGTTTTTAAAGGGGAGGGATTAATTTCTTGGGATAGTGCTTTCTCTTCTTATCTGTACAAAGTTATTAAATTTTCACAAGAAAAGGGATTAATTGTTTCCTATGAAAAATTGCCAACAAGTTTAAAAAGTTTACTAGATTTAGCTTTGGCAGTGGATCGAAAACCTGAAAAAACACAAGCCGTCAAACGGGGAATTTTGGAAGATATTGGTGAAAAAACGATTTCTTTTTATCAAATTTTTGCAAAAGGAATGGCATTTTGTGGGATGATTTGTCGCTCGTTTGGAAATTTTTTTAGAGGGCGTGCCGTTGTCCGAGGGGTTGATTTTGTTTCAGCCCTGGATGAGTGTGGTCCTAAAGCCCTTTTAATTGTTTCATTAATTAGTTTTATGGTTGGTGTGATTTTAGCTTTTGTTGGTTCTATTCAGCTCAAAACATTTGGTGCTCAAATTTATGTGGCTAGTTTAGTTACAATTGGTATGATTCGAATTATGGGTGCGATTATGGTGGGTGTTATTATGGCTGGTAGGACGGGGGCGTCTTATGCTGCTACTATTGGAACAATGCAGGTGAATGAAGAATTGGATGCTTTAAAAACAATGGGTATTCCTTCAGTGGATTTTTTAGTTCTTCCTAGAATTTTCTCACTCTTAATTTCAATGCCAATTTTGGTTATGATTGCTGATTTTATGGGAATGGCTGGTGGCGCATTTGTTGGTACATTTTTATTGGAAATTTCTCCAGAAGAATATTGGAAATATGCATGGAGTGCTTTTGGATTAACCAATTTTCTTGTTGGTATTTTTCATGGGATTGTATTTGGAATAATCATCTCTATTTGTGGATGCTATTATGGTGTTTATTGTGGTCGAAACGCTGATAGTGTTGGTAAAGCGACAACAAAAGCTGTTGTTTCATCTATCGTATGGATGATTGTTTTAACAGGTGTTATTACCTGGATGTGTGAGGTGTTAAATATATGAAAACATCTGTAAAAGAAGTAACTACGAACTCTAAAATCCAAGTTAAGAATTTAACCATGGGATATGGGGATTTTATTTTGCAAAAAGATATGTCTTTTGAGGTAAATCCCAAAGATATTTTTATTATTATGGGGGGCAGTGGCTGTGGGAAAAGTTCACTTTTAAGAGTGCTAACAGGTTTGATGCCCCCTCTTAAAGGGTCTGTTTATATTGATGGGAAAAATTTTACTTCTGCTTCAACTGAGTTGCAAAAAGAGGTGATGAAAAAGTGTGGTATTTTGTATCAAAGTGGTGGTTTGTTTAGCTCAATGACATTGGCTGAAAATATTATGCTTCCACTTGAACAATATACATCTTATTCACTTCAAACAAGAAAGGAAATTGCCTCTTTAAAATTAGCGTTAGTTGGTTTGGCAGGCTTTGAAGATTTTTATCCATCACAGATTAGTGGTGGAATGAAAAAACGGGCTGGTTTAGCACGTGCATTGGCACTGGACCCAGATATTTTATATTTTGATGAGCCATCTGCTGGATTAGATCCAATTAGTTCAAAGCTTTTGGATGATTTGATTTTGAATATCAATCAAAGTTTGGGGACGACAATGGTTATTGTAACGCATGAATTAAGTTCTATTTTTGCAATTGGAACAAATTCGATTTTCTTAGATGCTGAAACAAAAAAAGTTATTGCTCAAGGAAATCCAAAAGAGCTTTTGAAAAATCCTCCAAATGATGCTGTTTATAATTTTTTAACGAGAGGAAAAACGGAATATGTCTAAAAAAACAAATGTCAAAATGGTTGGTTTGTTTGTTTTGGTGGGGTTTGCTTGCCTGCTAGGTATTGTTGGGAAATTTATGTTTGAGCGTATAACCTCATCTCATCAGAATATTGTTGTTATGTATTTTCAAGAATCTGTAAAAGGACTGTCTGTTGGTTCTCCCGTTGTATTAGAAGGGGTTGAGGTTGGTAAAGTTGTTCAAATTGAATTGGTAACAACAGGGAAAACTTTTGATTTTAGTATTCCTGTCTATGTGAAATTCCAAAAAATGCGAGATGTGAATGATTCCTCTTTTTTAAATATGGCTGATAAGCGTGCAAAATTAAATGAGTTAATTCAGCATGGATTAAGAGCTCGTCTTGCTACTCAAAGTTATTTAACCGGACAACTTATGATAGAGCTTGTTTTTCAGCCAGATTCGCCAGTTGTCTTAAAAAGAAAATCACAAACAGATGTGCTTGAAATTCCAACAATGCTTTCAACTATTAAGGAACTTTCTCAAGGTATTCAACGGTTACCATTAAAAGATATGGTGGATCGTGCCGACCGAGTTTTAGGAACGTTGGAAGAAAATTTGCCCATCATACTGCCTCAATTTGCTGAATTGTTAAATAGCATGACGAAATTAACAAATCAGATTAATCAGTTAACGCCTTCAACAAAAGAAGCGCTTGTGAAAACAAATAAAACACTGAATAATATGAATACAACATTATCAGATATATCTGCAGCTTCACGCTCGATTAAAAATTTAACAGATTATTTGGAACGACATCCTGAAGCTATTTTAAAAGGAAAGGAAAAATAATGAGAAAATTTATTTTACTTTGTATGAGTTCAATTTTATTAACAGGATGTTTTTCTGGTAGAAGTCCAGATTCTAAATTCTTTTTGTTAGAAAGTATTCAGACAAAAGAGGTTGTTTCTTTGAATAAAACTTCTATTTTGGTAGAACCAATTACAATTCCTGATTTGATTTATAAACCACAAATTGTTTTAAAGGAAAAAGATTCACCTGAAATTGTGATTTCAGAATTTAATCGTTGGGGGGAACCTTTGCCAGACATTCTCAGACAAACACTTGTGGATGATTTGCAAGCATACTTACCAAATGCTTATATTAAACCAGAGTTATACACAACAAATACATCAGGGTATAATTACCGATTGAATGTAGAGGTCAACCATTTCATTGGTGTATTTGATGATATGGCTGTTTTAGATGTTTGGTGGACTCTGAAAAATAAAAATGGCAAAACCATTTTGAGAGAAAAATCGAGATTTGAAACGAAAATGGAAGATTCTTATCAAAATTATGTGAGTTCACAAAGCAAGATGATGTCTGATTTGGCAAAAACAATTGCTTTGAGGATTAAATAACATACTTTGTTGAAAGTTAATCTGAGATTAAAAGCCCTCTGTTTTTGAGGGCTTTTAATGTTATTTTTTTAATTTAATATCTTTTGCTACTTCAGTTAAGTCGCTAATTAATTTTAAATTAATGTCTTTCATTAAAGGTTCAAAATCACCAGCAACATCTAAATTATAATATAACCCGTTGTAAGCTTTTTTATGAGCTTAATCAACAAAATTTAAATTTTTTACATCTTCATCTTTTTGAACATGTATGACTCTTTGAGGGAATGGAATATTAATGTTGCGTTCTCTAAATTTTTCGACAATAAGAGAATAAACAGCTGTTTGCATTGAAAGTCTGTTCCCTACATCCGAGATGTAAAAGCTCAATCTAAAATTTAAACTGTTATCAACCAATTCCATAACAGCAACATAGGGGGCTGGAACTTGTAGAACTCCCTTTGTTTCTTTTGCGCACTCAAGGAGCGTATTTGTCACCTCATTAATATCACTTGTGTAATCAACTCCAACATGTAAATCAACACGAGATTGTTTGTTTTTATATGTCATATTGATTAAGCTATTGGAAAGCAAAGTTGCGTTTGGAATAATAACATTTGATTTGTTAAATGTTTCAATTTGTGTTGAGCGCATGTTGATCTGTTTGACAATCCCTTCATATTGGTCAATTAAAATCCAATCGCCAATTTTAAATGGACGTTCAAATAATAAAATAATTCCAGAAACGAAGTTATTTACCACATTTTGTAATCCAAGACCTGCTCCTAAAGAAAGAGCGCCGGCTGCAATGGCAAGGCCTTTTAAACTACCACCCATAACGCTTAAAGCAACAATGAATGCTAAAATTGTTCCAAAAAAGCCAACAAGCGCAGCGATGGATGTTCTTACCCCAATATCTAAATCAAAAGCCTGTGAGAGTTTTCCTTCAGCTAAGCTGTTTTTAATGGTTTTAAAAAGTGTGTTTGTAATAAGAAAAGCAGCAATGCCCATGAAAATAGAGGTGAGGGAAACATGCATTCCACCGATATCAAATCCAACAAGTACTTTTTTTAAATTTTGAATCATAATATCAACAGAAACGCCCCAAACTCCCAGTATACAAAGTGTGATAAATGCGCCAATAATGGGAACAGTGAATAAATTGAATAAAAATTCAATACGAGTCACTTTTTGTTTTGTTAGACGTAAATTTTTGCCCCAAAATTTTTTGTTCATTAATTGGTGGAAAAGTACAAAGATAAATTTTTGAAAAATATATCCAACACCGATAAATGCAATGCTTACAAAAAATCGGTTGTATACATATTCTGCAAGTTTAACATAACCAATAAGTGAAAAAGAAAGAACTATAGCTGAGGCTAATATAATCAAAATACTTAAACGAGAAGAAAAAGACAATCCTTGAACTTCTTCTGTACTCGCCATTTCTTCATCAGTTAATGAGGCGCTGTTATATAAAAGGCCATGAGCTAAAAACATAATACAAATGCCTTTGATACAGTTATTTATCATTTTAATGGCATATACGGTTTCTTCTCCTACGCCCAGTTTACTAGCCGCCACATGTAAAAATGAAAAGAAGCACAAAAAGATAATAGAGTAGCAGAGCGTTTTTGTTATTTTGCAAGCACGCTCATTATTAACTTCAATCAATCGCCATTGTGTCTTTTTGGGGGTAAATAATACGCTTGAGATACCTACAAACAAAAACAAGTAGATTAAGTAATGAGCAAAAATGTCTACAAGAATTCCAAATTGTCCAGTTAAAAAATCTGGGTTTTGATTCCGCCAAGTTAAAAATGCGACAGGAATTGCAGCAGGAATAATAGCTCTTGCTAAAATCATAAAAAAGCCGGCTTGTACTTTTTGGGAGTAGTTTGGTTTTTCAATGGGTTGATCATAGCCTAATTTTTTTCGAATAAAAATGTTAATTATAATTGCAAATCCTAAAGCTGAAAATGCCCAAAAAAGTAAGGAAAACAATCTGTTAATTGTGATTTTTTTTATTTCAATAGGTTGTTCTTGATACCAAGCAAAAGGATATTGTAAAAGTTGATAAATAAAACCAGAAAAATTAATCAAAGTGTTTGCAAACTCTTTGATGTTTAAAATAGAATTTCGTTTAATGGTTAATGTATCAAAAAGACTTTGTGCTCTAATATTTGCTACGCGTTTGTTTAGATTATCAATTTGAGCTATTGCCAAATCAATTTTTGAAATTTGAGTTTTAACTGATTCAATTTCTTTTGAAAATTGAGTTCTTTTATTTGCAATCTCTTTGGATTCTTTTGAGCCTTCTTCTAAAGTACCTAAAGCTGTTATCTGCTTTTGAAGTTCATCTAATTTTGCTTGTTCAGTGTTTCGTTTTATTTGGGCAGATGTGTAAAATTCATTAAGTTTTTTAACAAGTTCAATGGATTGATTTTTTGTTGGAGGTGTTTTTGAAATACTCTTTTCAATTTTTTGAATGTCTTCAGAAATTGAAGAAATATTGATTTCTTTTTTTTCAAAAGAATTGATGTTTTCATTTTGTGCATAAGTTGGTGAAATGATAAACAATGAAAAACAAATAGCAGTACATATGAAACGAATAAATTTGAACATCTCTAACCTCTTACTATAATGTATTGATTATAATATTTTTTATATATAAAAAGCAAAGGTGTCAAGCGTAATCCTTTTTTATCTCTCTGAAGGGAGAAGTAAAAAAAGATTGAAATGTAACTTTTTTAATGATATTTTGATTTTTATGGAACAAATAAACTTGAAATGTCTTAAATGTGGCTCTTTAAATTTTGTAAAAAATGGATGGGTTTTTGGGGCGCAAAGATATAGGTGTCAGTCTTGTGGTTATCAATTTACCAAAAATACCCCTGCTGGAAAGTCTATATTTATCAAATTGATAGCTCATACACTTTATCTTTCTGGGTTGTCAATGAGGGAGGTGGCTCCAATTGTAGGGGTAACGGTTCAAACTGTTTCAAGATGGATAAGAAAATGGCATTTGGCCTACATGTCAGATGTTGGAAATAAAAGTAAAATTTGTAAAACAACTGTTGAAGATTTGACTGGACATTTAAAATTATCTGATACAGATGAATTGATGGTTATGACAACAAAGCTACCGTCAGGAGCGATTTGTCATTCAATTATACAAATCCCCTCTAATCAAAATTTATCATTAAAAGAGTGACAATCTTTTTTTTATTCTTGAAATTTTTTTATTTTTCGAATACGTTCGGCTATATTTTGTTCTTTTTTTAGTATATGAAGGTATTTTTATGAAAGTAAAAAAAATTAAAAGCTCAAAAATTTTATCTAAAGTTTTATATGGTTGTATTTGTTGTGCATTTGGTTGGTATTTGCATGGAAAAATGATGCCATCACAACCAACTTCTTATGGAATGGGTGATCCTTATGTTCTTGTACAGAATTTGCAAGAAAAAAATGTTTCAAATCAAAAAAAATATATTGCTCAAATTGAATCTGTAAACAGTGTTGATATTATACCACAAGTATCTGGATATTTGGAAGAAATTCTTTTTAAAGATGGGTCTTATGTTAATGTAGGAGATAAAATTTTTGTCATTGAACAACGAAAATACAAGGCTGATTTAAAGTCGGCAGAAGCTAAGTTGTGGCAGCTTCAAAAAGAACATGATCGTATGGAAAAATTGCATAAAAGTGGGGATGTAACCGATAAGCAATTTGATGCAGCCAAAAGTGCTTTAAGGCAAGCAGAGGCTGCTCTTGATTTGGCAAAATTAAATTTAGAACATTCTGAAATTATTGCCCCTATTTCAGGGTATATTGGCAAGACCCTTGTAACTAAAGGCAATTTAGTAAGCCCAAATACTCAAAAATTGGCACGTATTGTACAAATGAATCCGGTTCGTGTAGCTTTTTCTGTGACAGATAAAGAAAGGTTTCGTTTTTTAGAAAAAACAAAACAAAGCAAAGATGCTTTTGTTGATATTGTTTTACCAAGTGGCGATGTTAAAACGGTCAATGCAAAAGAATTGTTTACTGGGAATGAGATTAATGCACAAACAGCTACTATTCCAGTGTATGTTGATGTTGAAAACGAAGATCATTTAATGGTCCCAGGTAATTATGTGGATATTTTTATTCGCTTTGACATGGGGAAAAAGTCGTTACTTGTCCCTCAAGTAGCTTTATCAGCTGACGTTCATGGGACATATGTGATGACTGTTGATGATAATAATATCGTTCATCAAAAATATATTAAACTAGGTGCTGTTTTTGAAGATAAGCAAGTTGTTTTATCTGGGTTAGAACCAACTGATAAGGTGATTGTTCAAGGTCTTCAAAAGGTTAGAAATGGTATAAAAGTCCAGCCTACACTTGTTGAACAAGATAGATAAGGAGGGGTTTGATATGTTTGCTGGATTTTTTATTCAAAGACCTCGGTTTTCTTTTGTTATTTCAATTGTAATTGTTTTAGTTGGTTTAATTGCTCTTTTTAAACTCCCTATTGCATTATATCCTGAAGTAACACCACCTCAAATCTCTGTTCGGGCAAATTATCCGGGTGCGAGTGCTGACGTTATTGCAAAAATGGTCGGTGTTCCGTTGGAAGATGAAATTAACGGTGTTGAAGATATGCTTTATATGAGCTCTACTTCTGAAGATGGCGCATATAATTTGAGTGTAACTTTTAAGACTGGTATTGATCCAGATATTGCTCAGGTAAAAGTCCAAAACAGAATTCAACAGGCATCTTCTAAATTACCACAAGAGGTTGTAAGACAGGGGATTTCTGTTAAAAGAGAATCTTCGAATATTTTAGGTTTTATCGTCTTTATGTCAAAAGATGGTCAAATGTCCGAACAGGAGATAAGCAATTATTTATATAATAATATTGAGCGTGTTTTAGCTAAAGTACATGGTGTTGGTAATCTAACAGTGTATGGTTCAAAATTAAGCATGCGTGTATGGTTAAATTCTGACAAAATGGCAGCTCTTCATTTAACAGCTCAAGATGTTTATGGAGCTATTTCTGTTCAAAATTATCAACCTTCTTTAGGGAAGGTTGGGGCAGCCCCAACGGACGCTTCAAACCCAATGGTATATACACTGCAGACACAAGGGCGTTTACAAACAGCTGAAGAGTTTAATCAAATTATTGTTAGAACGGCAGAGCAAGGTGGTCTTGTTCGTTTAAAAGATATTGCTCGTGTGGAAATAGGGAAAGAAAATTACGGTATATCTGGTCTCTATAATGGACAACCATCTATTACAATGGCGGCAGCTTTATCCTCTGGTTCTAATGCTCTTGAAACGATGGAGAATTTAAAATCAACATTAAAAGAGCTTTCAAAATCTTTTCCAGAAGGATTAGAATATAAATTGGGGTATGATTCAACAAAATATATTGATGCTTCAGTTGAAGAAGTTGTTTTTACTTTGTTGTTTACGCTTATTTTGGTTATTGCTGTTTGTTATTTCTTTTTGCAAGATTTTTATTCAACACTTATTCCATCTTTGACAATTCCAGTTTCTATTTTAGGGACATTTGCTGTTATTCTTGCTTTGGGATATAGCATCAATATGTTCACACTTTTTGCCTTGTTGTTAGCGATTGGATTGGTTGTTGATGACGCTATTGTTGTTGTGGAGCGAGTTGTTCACTTAATGCAACACACAAATATGACAGCAAGAGAAGCAACTTGGCAGGCGATGACAGAAATCTCAGGCGCTTTGGTGGCTATGAGTTTTGTGTTGTTGGCAATTTTTGTACCGGTTGGATTTTTAGATGGTATTGTTGGTGAAATTTACAAACAATTTTCTGTTACAATTACAGTTGCAATTTTATTTTCACTTTTAAATGCATTAACACTTTCTCCAGCTTTATGTTCTTTATTGCTAAAAAAAATTAAGCCAAGAAAAAAAGGTTTCTTTGCAAATGTGAATAAAAAAATTGCAAAAATTATTCGATTTTATGCGCTTTGTGTTTCATTGGTGGCAAAAAAAATACCAGTTATTATAACAATTTTCGCTTTATTAATTGGGTTGGGGTGGGTGTTGTTTTCAACAGCAAAAACATCATTCATTCCAAATGAAGACCAAGGTGTTATTGCTATGAGTTTGCAGTTGCCTGAAGGGGCTTCGAAAAAAAGAACACGTGAATTGGTTGATAAAGTGAATGAAATTATTAAATCAGAAAAAAGTGTTGAGGGTATCTCAAGTGTTGTTGGTTTTAGTTTACTTTCAGGGCGTGGTGAAAATGTGGCAATGGCATTTATTGTATTAAAGCCTTGGGATGAAAGACCTGAAGCTTCCGAATATTCAACAGCTATTTTAAATAGACTAAGATCGAAAACTGCTATTTTCCCAGAAGCTGATTTTCAATTTTTTGAAATGCCTGCAATTCCAGGTTTAGGAACAGCAGGAGGTATGGATATCCGTTTGCAATCAAAACAAACGATGGATTATCAACAATTAGATGCTTCTTTACAAGGCTTTTTGGCAAAGATTAATCAATCGCCAACAATTGCTTATGCTTATTCAACTTTTAATGCGAAAACGCCAAATATCTTTTTAGATATTGATAGAGTAAAAGCTGAAAGTATGAAGGTCCCAATTGGTAATATCTTTTCTACGTTGGAAAGTTATTTAGGTTCTGCTTATGTTAATGATATTAACCTTGGAACACAAGTAAATAAGGTTATGCTCCAATCTGATTGGATGTATCGAACGGATATTGATAGCATTAATAATTTATACGTTATGAATTTAAATGGAGAGCCAGTTCCTATGCGTGGATTGGTTAATTTGAGAAAGGTTTTGGCTCCTCGTGTAGTCAATCGTTATAATCAGTATCCATCAGCTTCTATTATGGCTGTTCAAAAACCAGGGAGTAGTACAGGATATTCAATGGCTGAACTTGAGTCTTTAGCTAAGCAATTACCTGCAGGATATGGTATTGAATGGTCTGGTATGAGTTTTCAAGAAAAGAACTCTAGTGGGCAAATTGGATACTTGTTGGCTTTAGCGATTATTTTTGCGTATTTATTTTTGGTTGCACAGTATGAAAGTTTTATTGTGCCAATTTCTGTTTTGCTTTCATTGATTGTTGCAATTAATGGTGCTATGCTTGGATTATTCTTTTCGGGAATGCCGTTAAGTATTTATGCGCAACTGGGTTTGATTTTATTAATCGGTTTAGCAAGTAAAAATGCGATTTTAATTGTTGAGTTTGCAAAAGAAGAACGCTTAAAAGGAGCTACCATTGTCAATGCAGCTCTTAAAGGATTACGTGAACGGTTTAGAGCTGTTTTAATGACTGCATTTTCTTTTATTTTAGGGGTGTGGCCAATGGTTGTAGCAACAGGGGCTGCTGCTGCAAGTAGAAGAGCTATTGGAGTTCCTGTTTTTTGGGGAATGCTTTTTGCAACAATTTTTGGGTTATTTATTATTCCTCTTCTTTATGTTCTTGTTCAAACGTGTTTTGAAACATTTCAAAAACGATATATGAAACGTAAAAGATAATAAAAACAACACTCTAAAAATTAATTAAACGGTTCTTTTAAAGAGCCGTTTTTTTGTCTTGCTTTTTTTAAAAAAAGATGTTTAACTAGACCAAAAATGATGGAGGATGAATGGCTATATTAAGTAAAGCAGATTTAAATTTTCAAAATGCGCTTGCTGTTATTCCTGCAACGCAAAGTTTTCTTTTGCCTATACCAGCTTTTGAAAAAGAGGACAATACAATTTTTCAAGAACCTCAAAAAGGGGGCGTTAAATCAGGGGATAATAAAGGGGTTGTTTTTTTAAATTCAAAAGATAAATCATGGCAACAAGTTCGCTCAGATGGTCAAGGTGTTGTGGTGATAAATGAGGTTTCACCGATACAAAGCAAGGCTCTTTTGAAAAAAGTAATGCAATTGTCTAATAATCAGCCTGAAAATTTAGATAGAGATAAAATTAAATTGTTTTTAAAATTTACACACGCACTTGGCTTGAAAGATGTGTTTCAAGCAGATAAAAAATTTGTTGAAACAAAAATGAATATGATTGAGGTGTGGGATTCAGGTGTTGAAAATTTAGGTTTTCATAAATATCAAGATAAAAAAGAAGTTTTAGCAGTTCGTTTTTCTGGAAATGTTTCTTTTGACGATCCTTCTTTTTCAAAACAAACATATGAAAACGGGTGTGTCGTTGTTAAAAATGAAGATGATAAAATTTTAGTTGTTAAACCAGATGTATTTTTAAAATCTTATACGAAACCAAACGGTTCGCCAGTTACCTTGTTTGATATCCCAATGAAATTAACTTCTGCTCAATATAAAGGAATGATGGCAGGGCGTGAAAGTATTGCTTAAAAAAAGGAGGCGAAAGCCTCTTTTTTTTGTATTTGCTTTAATAAAACTCTTTTAAAATATGATATTATTTTTCATTTTTTTATCGAGAAGATAGTTCTTGCTTTTTTGTGTCTCAACAGTTATAGTGTGAGTATAAAAAATTTAATAAAAGGCTTTGATTTATGAAAAATAATTCTATAAAAACACTTTCATTTTTAGATTCATTTTTGCAATTTGTTAACAAACTTGGGCGTGTTGTTTTGGCGTTTTTTAAAAGTGCTGGCGCATTAGGTATTTTTGCTGTTGAAACAATTTATCATTGTTGTACGCCCCCTATTTATTGGAAAGCCTTGTTACGTCAATTGGTTGAAATTGGATTTTATTCATTGCCTGTTGTGGCGTTAACAACACTTTTTTCTGGGATGGTTATTGCACTTCAGACATACAGTGGTTTTTCTCAATTTTCGGCTGAAGGAGCTGTTTCTTTGGTTGTGCTTGTCGCTGTTACAAGGGAGTTGGCTCCAGTGATGGCTGGACTTATGGTCGCCGGTCGTATTGGGGCTGCAATGGCTGCAGAAATTGGGACAATGCGTGTGACAGAACAAATTGATGCGCTTTCAACTTTATCAACAAACCCAATTAAATATTTAATTGTGCCTCGTGTTATTGCTGGTTTGGTTATGTTACCTGTTTTGGTGTTATTAGGTGATATTATTGGGATTTGTGGTGGATATATGATTGGTGTATCCAAGTTGGATTTTAACGCAACGACATATTTAATCAGTACTTGGGAATATTTAAAACCAATGGATGTTATTTCTGGTTTAACAAAAGCGGCAGTATTTGGTTTTATTATTACATTGCTTGGGTGTTATAATGGGTTTCATTCCAAAGGAGGTGCTCAAGGAGTTGGACAAGCAACGACCAATGCTGTTGTTTCAGCTAGCATTTTGATTTTAATATTTAACTACATTTTAACAGAAGTTTTCTTTGCTGTTTAGGGATGGATATGATGACTAAAAATACGCAAACACCTAAAATAAAATTGGTTAACGTGCACAAATCTTTTTCAGATAAAAAGGTTCTGTCAGGTGTTGATTTAGAGATTAAAAAAGGTGAGTCATTGGTTATTATTGGTGGTTCGGGTACGGGAAAATCTGTTACACTTAAGTGTATTTTAGGGTTGTTATCTCCAGATAAGGGTTATATTGAAATTGATGGGAAAAGATTAGACACAGTTTCTCGTCAAGAACAAGAAGAATTACGTTCTCAAATTGGTATGTTGTTTCAAAGTGGGGCGCTTTTTGATAGTTTGAATGTGTGGGAAAATGTTTCATTTTCGCTCATGCAAAACAAACAGACTGATGTTGAAAAAGCTAAAAAATTAGCTATTAAAAAATTGGCACAAGTTGGGTTGCCTAAAGCTGTTGCTGATGTGTATCCTGCTGATTTGTCTGGTGGAATGAAAAAAAGGGTTGGTCTTGCACGGGCGATTGCTAATGACCCTAGTATTATCTTTTTTGATGAGCCAACAACAGGACTTGATCCTATTATGTCAGATGTGATTAATGAGTTGATAGTTTCTTGTGTGAAAACATTGGGGGCCACAGCTTTAACCATTACCCATGATATGAATTCAGCACGTCAAATTGCAGATCGAATAGCTATGCTTTATGAGGGGAAAATTATTTGGACAGGAACGGTTAAGGATTTAGATAAAACAGATAATCCTTATGTGCGACAATTTGTTGCAGGGAGTTCTCAAGGACCTATTCGTATTGAAGGAAAAGAGAAAAAATAATGGCAAAAAAAACAACGCAGTTTGTCTGTCAAAATTGTGGTTCTGTTCATCCAAGATGGTCGGGTAAATGTGAAGCTTGTGGTGAATGGAATACGATTACCGAAGAAGCCTTACCTCAAAAAGAAATTAAATCAGCTACTGGTGGTTTAGGAGGGCGAAAACTTGCTTTTTCAGATTTAAGTGGTGCGCCAGAAATTGTTTTTCGCCTTAAATCAAATATTCAAGAGTTAGATAGAGTTTGTGGGTCTGGTTTGGTGCCAGGATCTGTTATTTTGGTTGGGGGTGATCCTGGAATTGGAAAATCAACCCTTCTTTTGCAAACGGTTTCAAATTTATCACAAGGGGTTAATAAATCTGGAGCACCAACAAGATGTGTATATATTTCTGGTGAAGAATCAACAGATCAAGTTCGTTTAAGAGCGATGCGTTTGGGTTTATCAAAAGCACCGGTTGAATTGGCAAGTAGCATTAATGTTCGAGATATTGTTGCTTCGTTAGATACAGATGATGCCCCTGATGTTGTGGTTATCGATTCCATTCAAACAATGTATACTGATACTTTGGATTCAGCTCCAGGGACAGTTGGGCAGGTTCGAGCAGCTGGTCATGAATTAATTCGATTGGCAAAACGTAGGAATTTTGTTTTATTCCTTGTGGGGCATGTTACAAAAGAAGGGACTTTGGCAGGTCCTCGTGTTTTGGAACATATGGTTGACACTGTTTTGTATTTTGAGGGTGATAGAGGACATCATTTTAGAATTTTGCGTTCTGTTAAAAATCGTTTTGGAGCAACAGATGAAATTGGTGTTTTTGAAATGCGAGAAACAGGCCTTTCAGAAGTTCCCAATCCTTCTGCGTTATTTTTAGCTGAACGGCGTGGAAATATCGCAGGAAGTTGTGTTTTTGCAGGGATTGAGGGATCTCGACCTCTTTTGGTTGAAATACAAGCATTGGTAGCCCCTCAAGGTGGGACAGCTCCAAGACGTGCCGTTGTTGGCTGGGATAACAATCGATTGTTGATGATTTTGGCTGTTTTAGAAGCAAGATGTGGAGTATCCCTTTCAAATAAGGATGTTTTTTTAAATGTTGCTGGGGGACTCAAAATTACAGAGCCTGCTTGTGATTTGGCAGTTGCAAGTGCGATTGTTTCAGCCCTTGTTCAAAAACCAATGCCTGCAGATATGGTCATTTTTGGAGAAATAGGTTTGTCAGGTGAAATCAGAAATGTGCCACAGCCAGATTTGAGGTTAAAAGAAGCTTCCAAACTCGGATTTGAAAAAGCACTTGTTCCACCAGAGAGAAAACAAAAACCAAAAACAAGAGATTTGAAAATAACAGAAATTGGTCATTTAAAAACATTAATTGATTCATTTCAAGGATAAAAAAAGGAGATTTTATGGTTATAGGGCTCATTGATATTATTGTTTTGATTACCTTAACTTTATCAATTTTGTTTGCACTTTATCGAGGACTTGTTTGTGAATTATTGTGCATTTCCTCATGGATTTTAGCTGGATTTGGAGCATTATATACATTTGCTCCGATGAAAAATTTGTTATCTGGTGTTTTTGAAAATCAGATGTTAGCAGGTGTTGTAGGATCTGGTATTATTGTATTGGTTATTTTAGTTGTTATGACAATAATTAATGCACAAATCACCAAACGATTGAGAAGCAGTTCTTTAAGTGGATTAGATAGAATTTTAGGTCTCTTTTTTGGTGTATTAAGAGCCGCATTATTATTGTCACTTTTATATATTGGTGGAACAATGATTTTGTCTGAAAAACAACTGGAAGGGATGGAAAAAGAAAATTTCTCAATGCCATATATTCAAAAAACAGTAGATTTGCTTAAGTATTTTGTTCCAGAAAATGTTTTAACAGATTTGAATGTTAATAAAGATGAAAAAACAGAGGAAAAACAACCCAAAATTGGCGCTGAATTAAAAAGAGAAAAACAACCTAAAAATACAAATACAAAAGCATTAGAAAATTTGGTAAAAGAGGTTAAAAAACCATCAAAATTAAAACCAATTGAGGTGAAAAAAGAAGTTCCTCAGGAGGCTGTAAATTATAAGCCAGCTGAACGTAAATCTTTAGATAATATGATTGAAGCAATTGCAGGAGAATAAAATGGTTAAAAAAAGTATAACGCCAGATGCCCTTATTAAAACAGCTCAAAAATTGTTAAAAGAGCGTTATATGAAAGAGGGACACCATTTTGTTGTTTCGGCAGCTCTTGTTACTGAAGCAGGAAATGTTTATTCAGCACTTCATTTGGGGACAAATCAACCATCCCTCGCAACTTGTGCTGAAATTATCACCATCGGTCATGCAGCAACGGCAGAAAAAGATATGAAAATTAAAATGATAGTTGCTGTTCGTGATCAGGATGGTTATGTAATTTCTCCTTGTGGAAAGTGTCGGGAGTACATTGCAGATTATGGTCCAGATGCTGAAGTGATTATGCCTGCTGATAACAAAAAAGGATATGAGGTTGTTCCGATTGGTGATTTGATACCAAATAAATACAAAAAACGGACAGAATCATGCAAATAACAATTTCAGCAATTGGAAAATTAAAAAAAAATACACCGGAAGACGTTCTTATTCAAGATTATTTAAAAAAGACAAAATGGCCGGTTGTGATTAAAGAGTTTGAAGAAAAAAAGACGCTGACAGTTGATCAGTTGAAAGAGGCTGAATCAAATCTTTTACTTTCTTCTGTGCCTCAAGGGGGCAAAATAATTGCACTGGATGAGAGAGGAAAAACCCCATCTTCAAGGGAGTTTGCAGAGTTAATAGGTAAATGGTTAGATGATGGGGTGCAAAGCATTTCCTTTTTAATTGGTGGTGCAAACGGGCATTCTGAAAAATTAAGAGAACAAGCAGATTATAAGCTCTCTTTTGGACGTATGACGTTACCTCACATGTTGGCAAGAGTTGTTCTGGCTGAGCAAATTTATCGTGCAAAAACAATTTTGGATGGGCATCCATATCACAAAGACTAAAAGAAATTAAGCCTTGTGATAAAATTTTGTTGACAATTTGTTAAAAGGTTGCTACTATTACTCATCACTTTGGAGAGTTGGCAGAGTGGTAATGCAGCGGATTGCTAATCCGTCATCATGAAAATGATGCACAGGTTCGAGTCCTGTACTCTCCGCCATAAAAAGCCGTCAGTAATGACGGTTTTTTTTATAAGGAGAGAAAGGCTCGAACCGAGAGGGCGCGCAGAAAAAAATGTTTAAATAACATTTTTTACGAGCAAGCCAATGAAGCTAGTTGAGGCGAAATAATATATTATTATTGAAGCCGAAATATAGGTAAATTTGAGATAGAGCAACAACAGTTGCGTAGTCTTGCCCCTTTTGCTTTGTTATATGATGTTGTTTTAATTTTGGTGTGTTGTGATGTGTTCTGGATATGGCTTTAAATTATTAAGCTTATTTCTAAAAAACAAGGGATAAGCTTCATATTCAGAAAGTTTATTAATTGGTAACCAACACATTTTTTCCTCAACACCGTGAGTGATGCTCTTGCTATTGAGTTTTTGAGTTCCTCTTGGTTTCATTAGAAAATAAAAAGTTACTTCATGAACTTTAATATCTTTGAACATTCCATCATCTCTGGAGAAGAAGTTTTCATGAATGAACGCCAATCTATCCACTTCATAGTGCATACCAGTTTCTTCAATCACTTCACGAACGACGGCCTCTTCAGCGCTTTCGCCAAGCTCGATAGCTCCTCCAATGGAATAATAGTATTTTTCAATAGGATTTGTTGCAAATAAAATTTCATTATTTTCGATAATAATGGCTGCAGCTCTCATGCGAAACCTTTGATTATTTTCTGTTTGAAAACAAATGTCACGTGTTGCAGAGTTTGACATATTAACAATTTTCATATTCCCTCCTAAAATGAATAATACGAGTGACTCATAACATAGCCTTGTAATAAAATCAAATACATTTTATGTTAAATAAAGGAAAGGTATATTTTACCATTTACATATGGATTGTATATTAAATAAAGAATATTTTTCTTGAACATGGGTATAAAATTTGTTATATTAAATCGTAAGAAACAGGTTTTAAAGATTTTATAAAATGACTTTTTATTTTTTAAATTTAACTATTGCAAGCTCTCCGTCTGGGGGGCTTTTTATATTTTTTAAGGAGGGAATAAATGAATAAAAGATATGTTGGTGCTTCTGTTTATGGTTTAAGAATGCCAATTATTAAACAGGGGGATAACATTCAAGAAATGATTTCAGATACACTTATTGACGCTGGCTGTTCTCAATATCAGCCAATTGAATTGAATAATCGGGATATTTTGGGCATTACTGAATCTTTTTTGGCAAGAGCACAAGGAAATTATATTACAGCAGATGATATTGCCACAGATGTACACCAAAAATTCCCTACCGGTGATGTAGCTGTTGCTTTCCCTATTCTTTCTCGCAACAGATTTGCCAAGATTTTAGAAGGTATTACGAAAGGGGTTGAGGGGAATGTTTATGTGTGTCTTTCTTATCCTTCAGATGAAGTTGGCAACGCTTTGATGGATGAAGATGATTTATATACCTTAGGAATTAATCCTTATCTTGATATTATGGAAAAAGAGACATTTAGAGCAAAAGTGGGAACATATTTACACCCAATTACCAAAACAGATTATATAGAGTTGTATGAGAGTATTTCACCTAAAATAAAAATTATGTTGCTGAACAATCCAAAAGATATTTTGAAATACACAAATCAAGTTATTGTAGCGAGTATTCATACACGTGAAAGACATAAAAAAATGTTAACAGATTTGGGTGCTCAAGTTATTACTTTGGAAAATATTTGTTCAACACCAACAATAGAACATGGATGGAGTGAATATGGTGTTTTAGGTTCAAATTATGCTGATTCAAATAGGTTAAAACTTTTCCCAAGAGATTCAATGTCTTTTTGTGAAAATTTAAAAAAACTTATTTATGCTAAGACAGGTAAAAACATTGAAGTTATGATTTATGGTGATGGAGGATTTAAATGCCCTAAAACCAAGATTTGGGAGTTTGCAGATCCTGTTGTTTCTCCTGGACATACAGCTGGTTTAAAAGGTATGCCAAATGAGGTGAAAATAAAAGCTGTTGCTGATAATAATCAAGGAAATTTGGAAGAAGCTATTAAAACGGCGATTGAACAAAAGAAAAAAGGGGATGATTCTTATGCTCTTGGAACGACACCACGTCAAATTACAGATTTGGTTGGCTCATTGTGTGATTTAACAACTGGATCCGGTGATAAAGGAACGCCTGTAGTACTTATTAAGGGATATTTTGATGATTACACAAAAGGTATTCCTGAAGAATAATAAGTGAAAAAGGTGTATTTTTTTTATTCCCTTTTGTAAGAAGAAACCCATCAGGTTAACTGATGGGTTTTTCTGTTTAATTTAGAGTTAGAATAGGGGGTAATTGCTGGCGTTTAAATTTGTTTTTATCAAATCTTTTTTGAATTGATGTAACGAGTTCTAAATCATTTTGGTCTGGTTTTTCTTTTCCAAATATATGATCTTTTAAAATCTTGTCTAAAATTTCATACGCCGGTAAAGAATCTGTATCCTGTTGGTTGAGTGCCAGTTCAGCTGAAGGTTGCCTTTCAATAATTTCGACAGGGATTAAAAATTTACCTTCCGTATTAATTAATTGAGCGATTTGGTATACAGTTGTTTTATATACATCTCCAATTGGCGCTAATCCACCACAAGTATCGCCATATAATGTACAATAGCCCATTGCAATTTCAGACTTATTTCCACAAGCTAAAAGAAGGTATCCTTTTTCATTTGAATACATCATGAGGATATTGCCCCTAATTCTTGCTTGTATATTTTGTTCTGTAATAGGGTTTTTAGATTCAAAATCAACAGTTTTTAAAAAGTTATCCACAAGATTTTGAATGTCGATTATTTTATGATCGACTTTGTTTAAATTTGCTATTTGTTGAGCAAGATTAATACTTTTTAAAGAAGTGTATTTTGTTTTCATCATAATACTATGAACATGCTTTGATCCAAGTGCTTCACAAGCAAGAGCAAGGACAAGAGCGCTGTCAATTCCCCCTGATAAACCAATAATAACATCTTCAAAATGATTTTCTTTGCAATATGTTTGAATCCCTTGGATGAGTTTTTCTTTTATTTCTTTAACCTTCATTTTGATATTCTCCTTTTTTAAGTGCAGCTTGTCTTAATTTTTTGCGTTTAATGAAAAGAGATTTTTCAAGTCCTGCTACGTAAGTGTGTGGGGATTTTAATCTTAAATGGGCAGGATCCAATCTTTTTAAATTTTGAGCTGCATAGGCTTGTATTTCTTTTAAATCTCTGTTCATCTCTGTCTGATTAACAGTCCCATTTTTAATGACTTCAATCATGGGTGTGTAAGCTCTTTTTCCATTTAAGAATGTTTTTTTCTTTTCTCCATCTATTTGAATAGAGGTAATCGGAGTTGCCAATGATTGTGCATTTAAAAATTTATGCCCATCTTGACAGATAATATCCCCTGCGAAGTGATTATTTTTATCCACCAATCTGATGACATCTGTTGCGCCTGGAATGGTTGTTTTAATGGCTAATTCAGAAACTTTGATGACGTCTCGAGTGCTTGTCCTTTTAAGTTTATAGACACCTCCTAAAGCCGGTTGGTCAAATGCTGTTACAAGCATTGTCCCTACGCCAAAAATATCGATAGGAGCTTTTTGTTCTAAAATCAAACTTTGAATGGTATATTCATCTAAATCATTTGAAGCTGTGATTTTTGTTGTGTGGCAGTTATTTTCATCTAAAATTTTTCTAACCTCTTTTGAAAGATAAGCCAAATCGCCAGAATCAAGACGAACGCTTTTGAGCTCAACACCTACTTCTTTTGCAGCTTGAATAGCATTTTTGACACCTTGAATGGTGTTATATGTGTCAATTAAAACACTTGCTTTGTCGGGAAAAGATTGAATGTATTTTTTAAAAGCTGTTATTTCGCTTTCTTCTCTCATAATAAAGCAATGAGCCATTGTCCCTGAAACAGGAATGTGATAATGTCTGCCTGCTTCAACGTTTGATGTGGCTGTTATTCCTCCAATAAAGGCGCCTCTGGTTGGTGTAAATCCTTGAGTGTCTTGAGCTCTTCTTAGACCCATTTCTAAAAGAGTTCTTTTTTTGCCATCAGATGCAGCAGCAAGAGCGATTCTGCTTGCTTTTGTTGCAAATAAACTTTGAGCATTGATAATGTTTAAAATACCAGCTTCAATCATTAAAACTTGCCACGCTGGCCCTGTTACTTGAACGATAGGTTCGTTTGGAAAGACAACTTCTCCTTCTCTAAATGCTTTCATATTAATATCAAGTTTAGCATGAGAAAGCATTTGTAAGAAATCCTCTTTAAACCCTTGCTCTTTTAGGTAAGAAATATCTTCTTTGTTAAATTTCCAATCGTTTAGCCATTCTAGTACTTCCCCTAGACCTGCTGTTAATAAATAAGAGCCATTAAAGGGTGTTTTTCGAATGAACATTTCGTATGTTTCAATATTGTTATGAGAATTATCATCAAACATGGCTTGAGCCATTGTAAGATGGTATAAATCACAAAATAAAGGTGAAAATTTGTTTCTATTCATAGGGACCTCCTACTGTTTTAAAATGAGGTTGTGTATTTGTTGAGGAATATCTTCTTGCCAACTGGTATCGTTGTTTTTTATTTTTGTGCGTATGTCTGTACCTGAAATTTTTAATTCATGTCTGTTTACAATGATGGTACTAAAACCTTCTTTTTTAAACAAAGGTGCGTCTTGTCCTGTTCCACAATAGTATTTTGTTGCTGGTAAAGGAAGGTGTGTTTTAATATATTGAGCCCATTTGGGAGGATTATGAATATCATTTATTCCCATAACAATGAGTTTCCCTTTTTTTATTTGGTTTTTATAAACTTGTTGAACCATTGTGAGGCGCTCTTTAAAAGAATAAGGATTTTTTTCATTTTGGGCATCTTTTGACCCAATAATTAAAATGGCTTTGTCATTTTCTTTCAGCATTAAATCAATAATTTTTTGATGACCTTTGTGAAAGGGTTGTAATCTCATAACTGCAAATCCAATCATTATTCATATCTCCTTTCTTTGATGTTGTTTAAAAAAGCTTTAGCTGTCATTATTTTAATTTTTCCTTTTGCAACAGCTGTGGCAAAAGGTGGTTCTTTTAAAACATCAGCTGTTTGTTTAAAAATACCTCGTGTTAAATCTTCTAGGATTGTTATTTCAACATCTTTTTTTAACCAACCTAAAAGAGCTGCTTTGTTACAAACGTCTGAAGCAACACCACATAAAATGACTTTTTTTGTTGTATCTAAAATTTTTCTATCAATGGTGTCAATGGTTCCTTCCCACATGTCGTATGTAGCTTTTTTTAGATATTGGATGGTGTGAATTTTTGCGCATAAAAGCGAAGGGGATATTGCTAAATTCCAACCCATTGTTCCTTTAATACAATGAGGTGGAAATTGCTTGCTTTCTGCAGTTGATGTGTATGTTTTTGTGTCATGTGTATCGAATGTTACAATTGCATTTGCAATCATATTTTGGGGGAGATGGTTGAAAAACGATTCCATTCTTTCAATCAATGCCGTATCTCCTTTTCCATTATCAAAAGTAAGGGCTCCTTTAGGGGCTACAAAATCATTTTGAAAATCAACAAGAGTGAGTGTGTATTGTTGCGTCATGGAAAACTCCTTTTGATATTGACTATTTGTTATTAACAATTTATTATTATCATATAAGTAAAAACAAGTCAAGTCATTTTTATTGAGGTTTTTTTAATGAAAAAAAGAAAAAAGGGATTGTTATTTAAAAAACAATATGTTATTATCAATTTGTTTTTATCAAAAAAAATTATTCAGGGGATATATATGTTGCAAAATGAGGCAGAAAAAGAATTTTTAAAAGCGTATGATTCGTCAGTTTTTGATAAATTATCTGTTGCAACAGATTTGTTGGTTTTTAGTATTTCTGATGTAAAAACAAATAATTATCGAAAACTTCCTGAAAAAATAATGAGTGTTTTTTTAACGAGTCGTGATCAATTTCCTTTTAAAAATATGTGGAGTTTGGCTGGAGGGTTTGTTGGTCCTCTCGAATCACCTGAAGAGACGGCAAAACGTGTTTTAAAGCAAAAGATTCATTTAGAAAATTTATATTTGGAGCAACTTTATACGTTTGGTGATGTTGGAAGAGATCCAAGAACACGTATTATATCGATAGCTTATATGGCTTTGGTTAATCGCAGTGATATGCCCCTTCATTTGCAACAATCTGATAGTTGGTTTAATATTTTAAGAGAAGATGGTAAACTTGTTTTGCAAAATGAAAATAATCCACTTCTTAGAATAGATTTAAATGATCCAAATGCCTTAGCTTTTGATCACACAAAAATTATTAAAGTTGGATTAGAACGATTGAAAAACAAAATAGAATATACCGATTTGGTTTTTCATTTGGTTCCAAATGAGTTTACTTTAACTGAGCTTCAAAATGTGTATGAAGCTATTTTGGGTAAAAAACTTTTAGCACCGGCGTTTCGGCGTGTGATTAAATCAAAAGTTCAAGAAACGGGAGATTTAACTTCGGGTAGTGGACATCGCCCCTCAGCTTTGTATAAACAAAAGGAAGAATAAGGTACGATTTATATAAAGGGATTATATGCCCATTGTAATAAAGCTTGTCGTTGTTTTTTTCTGCAATTTATGTCGTAAGGGATGCAGTTTTTTTCAATTTGTGATTTGTGACGTTTAAATTGTCTCCATCTATTAATTTGAATCTCATCAATAAGTGGAATTCTTCTCCCCATGTAATATCTACAATACCATTGAAACCACCCTCGAACATCTGGTCCAATAATCCACCCCTTTTGTCGCCAAATTTGCAAACTTTGACGTGATTTGACTTTAAAATAATTACAGTTTGGATTAGCTTTTTGAGGAGATAGCTTTTCTTTTATAAACCAAGATAAAGGGAATTCATTTTTGCAATCGTTGAGATATTTTCCTTCAAAAACGCCAAGAGACAACATTTCAGGTGGTGTAAGTTCGGGTTTAAACGTGGGGGCAAAATTTTCACCCATTGGTTCTGTTAAAAAATAGGTATAGTTTTGTTGCATTAAATCGTTTACAATTATTTTCATATACCACATATAAGGTGTTATTTTTGTTTTTAAATACATCTTGTTGTGTAATAAAAATGATTTGAAGATTTTTCATTTTTATGGTACAAATATAAATCTAACAAATGAAAAGGATTATTGTGATGGATTTTCAAAAAAGTGAAAAAAATAGCAATACGGATTCAAAAAAATCAACTTTTGTGGATAAGTCAAGAAAGACGCTGATGTTATATGATAAATTGAAAAAAGATTTGTCTGTTGAAGCCCCAACAGTTTTTAGTGCTGTTTTATTTTTAACATGTGATGTTTTATCCAATATTCCTTTGAAAAATATATCAAAAGATACAATCAATCGGCGTGTTTCTTTTTTAGCTTCAAAAGGAGCGAAGATTTCAAGTGTTGTATGCCAAAATGTGACTGATTTGTTGTTAGAACAGGTACAAAATACAAAAGCAACAAAAGAGGAGTTGGCAAAACAGGTTTTTGTGGCTTCAAAATATAGTGCCGCATTATTATTGGAAGATTTTAATCAATATAAACGTGAAATTTGTAGTAGACTTGATGCCCCTAAACAAAAATTTTTCAAAACCATTTGTGATGTATCGTGTGCTTTGATTCGTTCAGATACTGAAACATTGCTTTTTAAAAACCCAGAACAACGTATTACAGATATTGAAAAAGATTTGCGCCTTAAAATTGATATGCAAGAGCGTGAAGCCTTAAAAAAAATGTTGTTTGCGTTTAAACTAGATAGAGTAAAATCAATTTATCAAGCAAAATTAATGCCACAAGAAAAAGCTAAAAATGATTTTACAATTTTGAAAAAAATGTGCCGACAAGCTTTTATAGAAATGGCCGGAAATAGAGATGGTTATATTTTTGATAGAAAACGTCAAGCAAATTCACAAACAAGGGGGAGATAATGAAAAATTTAAAAAATGAAGGGGGCTTTCATTTCTTTTTTATTGATGATCCAGTTCCTGTTTGTTTTGAACAAAAAGCTGGGACAACTTTTCGCTCTTTGTTGTTAGGGGAAAATGCAAAAGGTCAGAAGACGTATGAGGGCATTTTATCTGTTTTTCAAAACAAACCTCAAGAATTAGATGCTTTTATATCTAGATTTAACGAACTTCAAAATATCAATTCAAGATCAGACTTTTTCCAGCAGAAATTTATTGGAAATCCAGAACATCATGCTAATTTAAATAATCAAGTTGAATGGGTATTTGGAAAACAAGGTCGAATTGATGCGTGTATTATTCAACAAGATGGTGTTCGTTGTGTGTTTATTTTGGATGTAAGACCTGTCAGTAATCATGAAAAAATCGCAGATAACCCTTTGCATATACAAAATAGGAATTTGTCAGATATCATTACAAATGCGTTCAATTGTACGAATTATTATAAAATAAAAGGGGCTCCGTTTCGTGAAGGATTGCTTGCTTATCAAAATGAACATATGGAAACGCTTAATACCTTTGATGCCCGTTTTTCAATTTTATTAAATACGCTAGAACAACTTATTTTTTCAAACAAAGATATCTATTCAAAAATAGCTGTTTTTAGAAACAAGTTGAATGAAGAAAAGAAGGGACAAGGTGATTTTGATGCCAATGAATTTGAGGTATATATTCAACGGCAGTTAGAAGGTCAAGATATCACCGAATATCAAAGGGAGTTGTTAACTCAGTTATGTCAATATGATGCTTCATCTGAAAATCATTTAACTCAAGAAAATGCGATTCTTAAAAGTTTTTCAAATATTAGCAATGTGAGGGGATTGGCTGTTTCTCTTTTTAGTAATTTGGAAACAATGTTTGAAAGGGAAAATTTGAAAGAAAAAAATGTATTAGATAGTTTTCGCATTTTTAATAAAATTCCAACCTCCTATCTTTATGTTTTGTTAGATGTTTATGATGATAAATCGTTTGATGAAGAAAGTAAGGTAATTCAGCAAAGAATTTCTTATTTCTTAAGTCAATTAAATCGGTTGAAGGCAAGTGATGGGGCAGATTTGTTTGATGAATTTAAAACAATTTGCAAAGATGCTTTTGAAAAAACAACAGGGCAAGAAGGAGCTTTACCTCTTTTAGAGGCAACACCACCACAAGATGTTTTTAAAAGAGATAATTTGTTCCAAGATTTTTTAAATATTCATGTAGATAAAATCACAACAGATTCGAATGTGGATAAATTTTCAAAAGCATTGATGAAGCTGATTGTGGAGCCTTCTTATGAACAAATGGTTTTATTGGTGAATAATGAGGCAAATGAGCAAACTTTGGAAGATGAAAAAACATTGGGTTGTCAATGGATTGCAACAGGAGATATTGACGAAACGATTGGGAAAACTTTTCAACGTATACTCAGAGAACATCCAGATTTAAAAGAAAAAATTTGTGAAAAAAGACCTTTTTTAACCCCTTACGTGGAGCAGTTGGGAAAAGGCAAACTTGTCAATTTTGATGAAATACATACCATTTGTATGTTATACAATTTGTATTGTAGTGATGGAATTGAGGATGAATTTAATGGGGCAACGGAGCACTTATCCAAGTTGAATGATGATGAAAAAGCATTTTTAGAAGAATATGTCGTTTCTGTGTTTTCAAAGACAGAAAACCATCATTCTCTTTTAAGGTTTATAAGAGGAGCTAAATCTTTGCTACAAAATGAGGTTATGTACCAAAAGAAATTGGAGGAAAAACGAAAAGAGGCTCGTTCTAAAAAGAAAACTTCATCACAACAGCAGTCAGATAAAGATATTCAACGTCAAAATTTTATTAAAGCATTTGAATATTTTTATTTTAATGTGGATGATGAAGAAAAACTTATAGTGCTTAAAAATAGTCTTTTGTCTTTGGATAAAAATATTCTAGCTCGTTTAAAAAAATTACCAGGGAACACGCCTATTGGTATTTTTATTCGAGATTATTTGAGTGCAAAGGATGAGAAGCAAGAGGAAGATGTGTTTGATAGCTCAATTCATCGAGTTGTTTTGAAAGCAAGGGAAGAAAAGAAGGATCGTTTAGCTTCAGTTATTGATGATTTTTTTGATGATTTTAAAAATGAATACAGTCTGAATAAATTGTATCAAATATTGATTTCATTATCTGAAGAAGATATATCTTTTATGCTGCAATCATGGGAAGAAGATTCTCAAAAGTTTGAACGTCAAATTGCTTTTTTAGGAGCTTATAGAGAGCACGTAAATGATGATTTTGAAGTGTTTTTAGAAAAAAAACTTCCTAGTTTTTCAAAAATTGAAGCAGAAGAGATAAAAAAACGGGTTTTGAATTTTAGAAATGGTTTTAATTCTTTATTTTCGGATGGAGATGATGTTAATGTTGAGCGATTAACACTGGCATGTCTTCAGTTAAATGATAGAGATTTAAAATTTCTTTTGGATGAGGAAGTACTTGATTTGGGACCCCAAGAAAAGAACTTGTTACAAGGTGTTAGAGACATTCGAACAGGAAAATCAAAAAATATTCCAGAAGAGACGAAAAAACTTGTTTTAGAAACAAAGCGTAAGGTTGTTTTTCAATATTCATTTAATAAATTGGTTAAAGACTTTTATGATGAAGAACGTTATGAAAAGTTTTTGGCAGCGTGTGTGAATATGGAAAAAACAGATTTTGATGTCTTTATTGAGATGAATTCAGATATGAAAATGGTTTCAAAGTTTTTTGAAAAATTAAAAAAATTGAAAAATAAGAAAATATCTGAACCAGCTCAAAAAGAAGGGATGAAAGAGGCATTAAATCATTTAAGAAAGAAAATTTCTTTTGTCAGAGTAGCGAATAACTTTTTAATGGAGCCCCCTCAAGAGGAGGATTTTAAAAAGCTTGCAACGGCATTTTTAAATTTCACAGCAGAAGGAGTGGAAGG
Organism: Alphaproteobacteria bacterium; assembly: GCA_017466695.1. Taxonomy (GTDB): domain Bacteria; phylum Pseudomonadota; class Alphaproteobacteria; order CAAHEQ01; family UBA3637; genus RGIG4140. Next base: position 79,861 of record JAFTTR010000022.1, read on the forward strand.
AATTAATGAGGTTTGTGCTGAAAATGATACGGCTATTTCTATGATATTTTTGTTAGATAATATGAAACGCTTGAAAAAAGAAGTGGGTGTTATGAATTTTGAAGGCGCTGTTAAAGATTTTGTTGATAAAGAAGGGTGGAAAATTGAATTTTTCACAACAATTGATTGTTACAAAGCTCAAAACCGTGAGAGCGAAATTAAAAACCTTTTACCTCGAATGGAGTTGTTTGAAATCAATGCAATTATTGATACGAATATGTATGCAAATGATGTTCAAATGCAAAATGAATTAAAAAAACAACAATTTTGCAAAACAGTTGAGGAGTTTTGTTTGTCCGTTTTTAAAGATAAGGATTTGGAAAGAAAAACAGCTACTTTGTATACTTCCTTAGCTGATACACCACTTTTGGATGAGATTTTGCGTGAAACAGATGCAGATAATGATACACATATGTTTATTGTGGGTGTGAGAGAATTTTTTAGAGATTGTATCTATTCTGAATTACCCCAACAAGCTTTGGATAATAAAAAAATTAAAGGAATTATGAGTGTTTCTGGTTGTAATTTTGATCAGAAGCTGAAAGCATTTATAGGGGCTAGAGATTTTAGAGAGGGTGTTTTAAGTTTTATTTTGGATTTAAGGGAACATAATTTGGCCCCTACGGTTGTTAAAAAAATGCGTGAAAATATACAGCATGATTAGTCTTTAATTTTAAATGAGATCCACCACCCCCAAAGGATCCTCCTTTCCCTTTAAGTCGAATGCCACTTTTGGTGGGGGGTATGATAGTATTGTCAAAATGAAACGCACTCTTTTTGGCTTTTGATTTTTCAAACATAAAGGACAAAAAAGAAAAATAAATTTTATAAATATTGTTTTTGTATTTATTTTATATTATGATGCCAAGGAACAAATAGATTTAGTAAAAATAGGGTAAAGACACATGTTACAGTTTGAAAATTTATTACTTAGAAAAGCAAAAGTTGAAGATGCGTTGCAACTTGTTTCCTGGTGGAATGATGGGGAAGTTATGTCTCACGCTGGCTTTCCAAATGGTGTTGGGGTACAGGTTGATGAAGTCGTTGCCCTTATTAAAAAGAATTCAGAGAATCGCTGTCAGTATATTTTGGATATAGATGGTGTTCCTGTTGGGGAAATGCATTATCGCAAAAAAGAAGATATTTGTGCTGAAATTGGTATTAAAATTTGTGATAAAAAACTCCACAACAAAGGAATGGGCAAAAAAGCGTTAAGTTTGTTAATCAATCATTTGTTTGATACCCATAAGTGTCAAATGCTTTTAGTCAATGTATCAAAGAAAAACAAGATGGCCCAGCATGTTTATGAACAATTAGGTTTTAAAGAAAAGAATGCTTTAAAAAAGATATCAGATAAGTATTTGGATAAAAATTCATCTATTAAATACGAACTTTTACCCACTGATTTTGTGGATTATTTAAAGTAGATTTTTTTATAAAAAAGGATTATTTCTTTTGGAAATTATAAGTGTTTTCACCTTCTTTTTTAAAACTTTCTTCTCCCCATTTTTCAAAATGGATTTTTAATGTACCATTATCAAAAGAGATAAGTTGTGCTTCTCTACTATCTGAGATGAAATGAACTTTTTTATCTGTGATAATTGCGTAATCAATCCAATCTGGATGTTTGAGATTAAGGATGTTTTTTTGATGTGCAATATGATAGATGCCATTTTCTTCTTTAAGCTCAAGATGTGTTTCTCCATGGGTTAAAACAAGCATATTTTTGGTTTCATTTTCTAATTTAAATGGGATATTACTAATTAAGTAATTATTATTTTTATCGGCACCAACAATTATATTGTATCCATACAAATTGAAAATTTTGTAATGGGACAAACAAGATTTTTCTTTTTGAAGTTTTTCAATACTTTTATTTGTATAGTAGGGCTTGGGATTGTTTTTAAGTTGTTGCAGTATAAAACAAATTTCATTATTTTTTAACCAATTGTTGATTTTGTATGGTTTGATAACATCTTTCAACGTGTTATTTACAAATTTAACATAAGAATGGAATTGTTGATTATAGTAATTTGATTTTTTAGGTGCATTGATTGGGCTTACAACAAGAGGGGGCGTGAGTCTGACAATCTTTCCCCCATTTTTGACAATATTAAACCAAAAAGGTGTATCTTCAGCAGAGGGATATTCTTTTCCATAACGGATGTTGTGCTTTTTAATAAAATCACTTCTAATCATAGCTGAAGGATGCAATATTGGAACATTGTAATGAGCTACAATGGACAACTCGTCAGCATCAGCATCAACGGTTACCTTTTCGACAGGGACAAAAAAATCTTCGTAAATTGCCCCTTGTGCTGTTCCTGTGACAACAACATCTTTGTTTTTTTCCATATAGGCAACTTGATGCTGAAAACGTGTGGGAACAGATTTGTCATCATCATCCATTCTGGCAATATATTTGCCTTTTGCAATATCTAATCCTTTATTTAAACTGTCAATTAAGCCTATGTTTTGGCTATTTGTTATTACTTTGATTCTTTTGTCTTTTTTCGCATATTCTGAGAGGACATAGGCTGTTTTGTCAGCAGATCCATCGTTGATAATAATAAATTCAAAATCTTTAAATGTTTGGTTTAAAATAGTATCAATAGCCGTAGGGAGCAATTTTGCACGATTGTATGTGCTCATTATGACAGAAACAGTTGGTTTTTTTGTTATATGATAGATTGCAAAAAAACAAATTCCAATTAAAATACAAGAAATAAAGCCTATTTTTTTCATTTTTATGTCTCTTTTTTATTATAAATGTATATCTTTTTTCAAGTTAGCATTTTTATTCTTGTTTTACTAGTAAAAAAGTGGGTTTCAAAAAGTTTTATTTTGAAAAGTTGCATATATATAAATCAATAGGTGAATTTTTATTTTTTGAAGAAATTATAAAAAATAGACATTTAAAATAATAAAAATTTATCTTAATTTTTAAATAATTATTAAAAATATTATCTGTGTAAATTTAACGGTCCTTTTTTTTACACGATTTTATCGAATTTTGATTTTAGAATGAATTTGGAATAATTTAATGATTATTTTGATGTTTTTTAAAAAGTAGTTGTAATAAAATAGTATGTGTGTTATTGGTAAAAAAAAGGACCGTTTTTTTGGGGGATAAATGAGATGTTTGAGAACAACACTTAAAGAATTGAAAGGATATTAAGTACCTACTTTAAAAAAATAAGAGATAGGTGTGTTATTTTGTCTTCATCAGCGATTGCTGAAAAGGTTGTTTAAGATATTTTAAATAAAATTAATTTATTGCTGGTTCTCAATATGAAAAAAATTTATCGGTTAATTTTTATAGGTCTATTTTTGGAATTTATAGTCTTTTTTTCTGTTTTTTTAGATGTAAAAAAGGAAATAAGTTTATTTGAAAATAGAAGTCTTTTTGAAAAAACAAATATAAAAAATACAACGGATATTGAAAAATATATTTCTGATCATATTCCTTTTCGTGAAGACATGTTAAAGATATATTTTTCTACAAATCTTAAAATGCCTGTAGGGATTCAAAAAATTTTAGTAGGACAAGATAATTGGTTGTTTATGGGTACAAATCCAACTGCGTATAATTTACCCGTTATTCCCTCGTATCAAAATAAAGAGATTTTTGCTCAAAAGGAAATTAATCAGGCTGTACATAATATAAAGCGCATCAAAAAATGGTGTGATGAGCATAATGTTCGGCTTTATCTAATATTTCCACCGGATAAAACGAGAGTATATGCTCAATTTATGCCAGACTATATTGTAAGACAAAATAATTTGTCGCCAGTGGAGCGTTTTGTGAGCTTTTTACCTAATGATATAACGGTTATACCTATTGAGAGAAAACTCATTGATTTAGCTCAAAAAAATTATGCACAAGGAATAACAAAACTCCTATATTACAAAGAAGAATCGCATTGGTCTGAAGAGGGGGCTTTTTTGGCATATCAAGAGTTAATGCGTGGGATAAAAAAAGATTTCTCCGAAGTTAAAATTTTAACACGTGATGATTTTTTGATTGAGCCTAAATCACCATATAATCCTTATGATATTGGATATGGTCCAAAATTTACGCATGGCAATCTTATTTTGCCTAATTTTGATATGCCAGAAAATTTGTATAACCATTTTGAGTATAAAAATATTAAAGATATAAAAGTTGTTTGGGATAAAAATTTTAAGCATTCAACTAATTCGAATACAGATACAACCCCATTGAATGTATATGTTATTGGAGATAGTTTTGCCTGTTATTTGCATGCTTTTTTAAGTGCAACGTTTCATAGAGTGAGAGCGTATCGTTTTAATATGCCTGGAGATAGGAATGCTGGAATCTGGTTTAATGAGAGAAAAAAAGAATTCGAGGAAGAAAAACCAGATATTCTGATCCTTTCTATCTCTGATTTAAAGCTTAAAGATTTGCTGAGGATTGATTAATGGTTTTTTCATCTTTTGTTTTTTTGTGTTATTTTTTGCCATTTGTTTTTATAGCTTATTTTTGTTGTAGAGATTTAACAAGAAAAAACATATTTTTGTTACTTTCTAGCTTGTTCTTTTATGGATGGGCTGGGCCAAAGTATCTTTTTATTATGCTTTTTGTAATCTTTTTTGCGTATACTGGAGCTTTAAGTGTTTCAATCTGTAATAAGAAGATATATAAAAATATTTTATTGTGTTTGTTTTTAATATTCATTTTTAGTTTTCTGTTTTATTTCAAATATTTTAATTTTTGTATGAATATTTTTAATGATGTTTATCATAAAAATTTGCAGCTAACACAAGTTGTTTTACCTGTTGGAATTTCATTTTATACCTTTCAAGCTGTATCGTATTTGGTTGATGTATATCGAGGAATGAGGCCTCAAAAAAATCCATTAAATTTGGCACTTTATATTTCGCTATTTCCACAATTGGTCGCTGGCCCAATTGTTAAATATCAAACGATTGCAACAGCTTTGACCCAACGTAAACATTCTATCCAAGATGTTTATGAAGGAATTACAAGGTTTATTGTTGGATTGAGTAAAAAAATACTGATTGCAGATACGCTAGCAATGAGTGTAGATAAAATTTTTGAAACACCTATAGGTGAGCTTTCTTTATCAATTGTATGGCTTGGTATTGTTTTTTATGCATTCCAAATTTACTTTGATTTTAGTGGGTATTCAGATATGGCTATAGGGTTAGGACGAGTTTTTGGTTTTAGATTTTTAGAAAACTTTAATTTCCCTTATATTTCAAAATCTGTTACAGAGTTTTGGCGTCGTTGGCACATTTCTCTTTCTTCTTGGTTTAAAGAATATGTTTATATTCCGTTAGGTGGTAGTCGAAGTGGGTTAAGAAAAACGCTTCGTAATTTATTAATTGTTTTTTTCTTAACAGGATTGTGGCATGGAGCTGAATATACTTTTGTTATATGGGGATTGTGGCACGCGTTTTTTATTATGATGGAAAAGATAATTTTTTGGTTAAAAAAGGTGTTTTCTATTGAAATCAATTTAGGATTTTTAAATGTGTTATTGAAAACTTTTTCATGGTTATATACATTTTTTGTCGTTGTTATTGGGTGGGTGTTTTTTAGATCTAATAATGTTACGGAGGCGTTTTTATATTTACGTGCCCTGTTTAATAAAGTTTCTTTTACACCTGATTTTTATGCTGGTTACTATGTCCCAGAAGGGTCTTGGTTTGTGTTTGCCTTAGCTGTTGGATTGTCGCTTGGATTTGGGAAAAAACTTTTTGATTTAATGGAAAAAACACCAATAACACGTGTTATAAAAGATATTCTTTTGTTTATATATTTATTCTTTTGTATTGTGTTTTTAACAGCAACAAGTTTTAGTCCATTTATTTATTTTAATTTTTAAAAAAGAAGCAATTTTAATATAGTTAATGCGTGCATTAATTTTTTTGCATGCCGGCATACAGAATTTTACAAGTACTTGCAAATAAAAGAAAATGTTATCATTGGAGATTACTTTCGTAACTTACTTGAGTTGGCTGGGTTGTAAATTGCAGGGCAATTTATCCCTCATAAATTCGGGACCGGCTAAAGCCATCGTTCGCTTTTGGCTCACCGAACCAACTCATTTTTATTCGTTTACTCAAATCCTCTCAACTTAGCCAACAAAAAAACCTCCACAAGGGAGGTTCTTTCATTGGCTGGGCTGGCTGGATTCGAACCAACGAATGACGGTATCAAAAACCGTTGCCTTACCACTTGGCGACAGCCCAATTTTCAATTGGTAATATTGCTTATATATTATTTTGATATAAAATGCAAGGCTTTTTTGCAAAAATTATAAAAAAATATCACAAATAGTGATATTTTATCTTTTTTTGTGTATGAAAAGTTCAATACTACGTCGTTCTGGAAGGCGTTTTTTCAAAAGAAGTTTTAAAGTTCATACTTTGGCGTACTTGGCGAGATAGCTCGGAATTAAAATTCCTCGTCCTAACGGACCACCTTTGGTGTCGTTCGCAATGCTCATCGAACTTCACTTCGTGAGTTCTTACCTCGCTGCATACAAAAAAACCACCGGCTAGGCCGCTGAGTTCCTTTTTTTCACTCATCACACATATTGGAGCTAAACGCTCCTTTGCGAAGTGGTTTGTGTATGGCTCGGGCAATGTATGTGAAAAAATGTTTTATGGTGACACCTATGGATCATTTAAAAAAAGGTGTGTACCCTTTTAAAAAAACTTAAGTAACGAAAGAAATCATTAAAAAAAGAATTAATATTCAATAGGTTATCATATAAAATTGCGAGAAATGAAAGAATATGCTATAATAACAACTATGAGTTAACTGTTATTTGTGGAGGGGATTATGTCAGTTGGTCTTGGCGCATATTATTTAAGAAAAGCACTTGAGTTAGGAGATGTGGAGCTTTTAAAAGAGGTATTATCTCCCTTTTTGTCCGAAAAGCCTGTTGCAACAAAGAAAATTAAACAAAATGAGGTTATTTCATCAGAAGATTTAATAGGTGTTCTTTTGCATCCGGTTCCTGGGGAATTGCTTTTAAAAGCAGCAAGAAATAATAATTCTGAAATGCTTGATGTTTTGATGAAAGGAATTAACAGGGCTGTTAAAGATCCTGAACTCAATCATCGAATTTATCGATATGGGATTCATCCTTTTGAAGTAGAGGGGGATGCTAAAACCGTTCAACGTTTTATTGATAACGGATTTCAACCGGCTGCTGAAGAAATTGATTGCACCTTATTTCGCAATTATAAACCGAATGTTTTGCAAGTTTATTTGGATAATGGTGCCGTTGAAAGATCAAATCCTTGCCAAATAGCGCGCAGTTGGATGGCTGGGGTCACAAGGTTTAATGTGCCAAAGAAAGAACGGCAAGATATTTTAAATAATTTGATTTCTCATGGAATGGATATCAAAAATGAATATATTTTACATTCAACGTTAGATCCTCAGCTCGATTGGAAAAAAGAAGCTTTTCAAGAATTGATTGAGGCTGGGGCTCCAATTGAAACGGAACGCTCATCTATTGACCCATTGATGGCGGCATTAAGTCAAAATAATTTAGTGGCAGCTGAAGTTTTGATTGATAAAACACCGGCTGAAAAATTGCATAAGCCGAATATGTATGGGGTAACACCCATGATGATTATTGCATCTAATCCGCATTATCTCTCTGTTAACTTATTGGAAAAGCTGGTTCAAAAAGGAGCAGATGTGAACGCTGTTGATAACGAAGGAAGAAATGCGTTGATGTATGTGCGGGATAATAAAACGGCTGAAGCCTTAATTAAAATGGGGGCTAATGTTTTCCAAAAAGATAAACGAGGCAGATCTGTTGTTGATGTAATTGCCTCTCAACGGGCACATTATGGCGGTTGGGGTTCTATATCAGCGTCTGAAGCTGTTCAAGCACATATTGACGCAATAAAATCGTCTCGTTCAAAACCATTTGATAAATCGACTTCAAGAGATTAGATTTTGCTGAAATCATGAAAAAAAGAGAGCCTGAACAACTCTCTTTTTTTGTAAAGAAAAAACCACCGGCTAGGCCGGCGGGTTCCTTTTGGCGCACTTGGCGAGATAGCTCGGAATTAAAATTCCTCGTCCTGACGGACCACCTTCGGTGTCGTTCGCAATGCTCACCGAACTTCACTTCGTGAGTTCTTACCTCGCTGCACACAAAAAAAACCACCTTGTTAGGTGGATTTTTTGGCGCACTTGGCGAGATTCGAACTCACGACCCTTGCCTTCGGAGGGCAATACTCTATCCAGCTGAGCTACAAGTGCATGCTTATTTTATACGATATTTTGGTATAAAAAGCAAGTTTTATTGATTCATGCTTTCGAAAAACTCGGCGTTATTCTTTGTTTGACGTAATTTTTCCATCAAGAATTCCATGGAATCTGTAACGCCCATTGGCATTAAAATTCGGCGTAAAATCCAAACTTTTGGTAATTTATTTTTATCAACCAATAAGTCTTCGTTTCTTGTACCAGATTTGATGATGTCAATAGCTGGGAAGATGCGTTTGTCGGAGACTTTTCTATCTAAAATAATTTCGGAGTTACCAGTTCCTTTAAATTCTTCAAAAATAACTTCATCCATTCGAGAGCCTGTTTCGATTAATGCTGTTCCAAAGATGGTTAAAGACCCTCCTTCTTCAACATTTCTCGCCGCACCAAAGAAACGTTTTGGTTTTTGAAGCGCATTTGCATCAACACCACCGGTTAAAACTTTCCCCGAGCTTGGAATAACCGTGTTGTAGGCTCTGGATAAACGAGTGATAGAATCAAGTAAAATAATGACATCTTTTTTGTGTTCAACAAGACGTTTTGCTTTTTCAATCACCATCTCAGCAACTTGAACATGACGGACAGCTGGCTCATCAAAAGTGGAGCTGATAACTTCTCCTTTGATAGATCTGATCATGTCGGTCACTTCTTCAGGTCTTTCATCAATGAGTAAAACAATGAGATGAGCTTCAGGATGATTTTTTTCAATTGAATGAGCAATATTTTTAAGCATAACTGTTTTACCCGTGCGAGGAGGAGCAACGATTAAACACCGTTGGCCTTTCCCTTGAGGACAAACAAGGTCAATAATCCGAGGGGTTAAATCTTTGTTTTTTTCAGGTTGTGAATCTTCATATTCCATCACAATTGGTTGATTTGGATAAAGTGGTGTTAAGTCATCAAAATTGACACGATAGCGCAAATCTTCAGGATCTTCAAAATTCACGGTGTTTATTTTTGTTAAAGAGAAATATTTTTCCCCATTTTTGGGAGCTGTGATTTCTCCTTTAATAGTATCACCTGTTCTTAAACCCCATTTTTTAATATGGCTAGGTGCCACATAAATATCATCTGGTCCAGCAAGATAATTAGCTTCGGCTGAACGCAAAAAACCAAAGCCGTCTTGCATAACTTCTAATACACCTTCACCAAAAAGAGTTGCCTCTGATTCAGATAATTTTCTTAAAATAGCGTACATTAAATCTTGCGTTCTAAGAGAAGTAGCGTTGTCGACTTCTAATTCTTCTGCGTAAACTAATAACTCGGCAGGAGTTTTTTTCTTTAAATCATTGAGTTGCATGCGAACCTTATATAAAAAAATGGGAAATAAAATTAGGATAATATAAAATTGGCGTGATAAATAAATGCCAATGAAACTATTTTTATAATATACAAAAAACTTCCTTTTGTCAATAAAAAAATATCTGGACTTTAAGAAGGCTTTGTGAGAAAATGACTTGGAGAAGATAAAAAAATAAGGATGGGTTATGGAACTTTGCGAATATCAAAATAAACGTTTGTTGCGTGAAAATAAAATTCCAGTATTAAAAGGAAATGTCGCATATACGGTTGAAGAAGCTGTGGAAATTGCCAAAGGGATGTCTTGTAAAAGTTGGCGTTTACATGTTCAATTACCATTGGGTGAAAAAATTGAGAAATATCTTCCTGAAATACAAGGTTCCTTGGATGCGTATTCGATTGAAGAAGTTGAATCTTTGGTGAAACGACTGTTTGAAAGTAAGGTGTTAACCAGTAGGGGAATGTATTATCCCGTTCAACGAATTTATGTTGAAGAATTGTGCAAAATTGAAGAAAAAATTTCTCTATCTATGCGTGTTGATACACAAACCCAAAAGATGCTTGTGTGTATTAAATCGAAGAAAAAAACATCAGAGTGTGAGTTACCAGTTGGAAAACCAAGCGTATTATTTTGGTGCCGTATTTTGAAGATGTTTCACTTTAAAAATGTGCAAGAAGCTTTAATGCTCCCTATATTAAAACAAATGTATGCTTTTTTTGTGAAATATAATGTTTTAGCAATTGAGTTTAATCCTTTGGTATTAACTTCAAAAGGGAAATGGGTCGTTTTAGATAGTCGAATTATTTTTGATGATGAAGCGCTATTTCGCTTTCCAGAAATTGCCAAAATGCGTGAAATTCCATTAGGGTTAGAACGACAAGAAAAAGCACGTGTTTATAACTTTAGATATGTTCCTTTTGAGGGGAATATCGCTTGCCTAGTGAATGGCTCTGGTTTAGGAGCGGCAACAATTGATTTATTGGTTAAAAAAGGGGGGAATCCTGCGTGTTTGTTAGATGTGGGAACTGAACCGACAAAAGAATCTGTTTTTCAAGCATTAAAACTAGCGCTTAGTGAACCAAATGTGGAAGGTGTTTTTGTGAATATTTTTGGGGGTATTACTAGGTGTGATGTAATCGCTGATGGGTTAATAGCTGCTTCACAAGAAATTTCTGTAGGAATGCCTTTGGTCGTTCGAATGGATGGGACAAATGCTCAAGTTGGGTCTCGTTTGTTATTTGATTCACATTTACCCCTTGTTGTAATGAAAGATTTGGATGAGGCAGCAGATATGGTTATTCGCCAAGTGGAGGAGTTGTTGTAATGTTTAAATTTCCTAACAAAAGTACACCTGTCTTGTATCAAGGAATTACTTCCTCTTCGGCTGCAATTCATATTGAAAAAGCGATTTTGTATGGCACAAATATTGTAGCTGGTGTTAGCAAAGATAAATCTGTTACAATGTTTCAAAATATTCCTGTTTTTCAAACTGTTAAAGAGGCAGTTCGAAAAACAAAACCTCAAATGAGTGTGATTTTTTCAAGTCCTCAACGAGTTTTGCAAGATTTTGAAGAAGCTGCAAAAGCGCATATTCCTGTTATTGTTTGCCCCGTTAATCATGTGCCTTATCAAGATGTATTAAAAATGAAACAGCTTGCTCAAAAATATAAAGTTCAACTTGTTGGACCTTCAGCACCTGGAATAGTAACCGTTGGCGAGTGTTTGGCAGGGACCGTGCCAGCACATTTATTTCCTAAAGGAAGTGTGGGTATTGTTTCAAGATCTAGCTCGTTAACTTATGAAGCCGTACAACAATTATCCAAGGTTAATTTAGGGGTTTCTTCTTGTGCAGCTATTGGATCGGCTGCTATTATTGGATCATCACTTGTTCCTTTTGTTGAAGCTTTTTTAAAAGATACAAAAACAAATGTTATTTTGTTAATAGGAAAAGCAAGTGGTGAATTTGAGTATGAACTTATTGATTATTTGAAAAAGAAAAAAAATCATAAAAAAATCGCAGTTTATATTCCAGGTCAACATATTGTTCGAGAGGAAAAAACACCAGTTATTGGAGTTAAAGTTGAAGAAAATGCCTTACAATTAAAAGAAAAGGCGTTGGAAAAAGTGGGTATAACAGTTATTCATTCTGCAACTGAAATTGGTTCACAAGTTTTAAAAATGCTTTTGGCTGAAAATGAGGAAAAATATGAATCTAAATGAGATTTTTGTTACCAAAATGTGCCATGATTTAGCAGGGAGTATCGGTGTTTTAGATAATACCACTGAACTTTTAAAAATGGATTCTTCTTTTGTTGAAGAAGGAACTGATTTGTTAAAACAGTCAACAGGTGTTTTGGTCGCAAGATTGAGGTTGTATCGGGCTCTTTTAGGTTTAAATTCTCCCATCACATTAGATATTGCTTTAAAGTATTTAGATACTCTGCCAATGCCAATTTCATTAATGGGTCAAGTGCAAAAAAAAGAACATTTGATTTTTGTTTTAATGGCTTCTGAGATTTTGGTGCGAGGGGGAAGTGTCGAACTGGGTGAAAATAATTTTGTCTGCTCAGGAAAAAGCTTATTTTTAGATGAAACAAAAAAGAAAATTTTACTTGAAAATGAGCAAAATGAAAAACCTCAATATGCTGTTGTTTTGTGGTTGCAAGATTGGATGAAAAAAAACAATTTGAAAGTTGAAATTTTTCAAAATGAAGAAGCGCTTTCAATGAGATTTTTATCTGTTATTTAATATATAAATTGTTTTTTTGATATTTTGCTTGATTTTTTAGCGTTTTTTTGGCATAATCTGGCTTTGTAAAAGTTTTGAAAATAATTTTTTGCGTAAGGTAAGGAAAAAAATATGTCTCAACAAAAGTATTATCCACAGTTAAATTCTAAAATTAGTTTTCCAGAAATGGAAAAAGAAATGATCGCTTATTGGGAAGAGCAAAAGATATTTCAAAAATCTATTGAGATTAGAAAAGAAGCTGAAGAATTTGTGTTTTATGATGGCCCTCCATTTGCAAATGGGTTGCCTCATTATGGACATATTATGATTTCTTACGTTAAAGATACAATCGCTCGTTTTCAAACAATGAATGGAAAACGTGTCGAACGCCGTTTGGGTTGGGACTGTCATGGTCTTCCAGCTGAGATGGCTGCTGAAAAAGAATTGAATGTTTCAGGACATAAAGCTATTGAAGAATATGGTATTCAAAAATTTAATGATTTTTGCCGTACAAATGTTTTGAAATATTCAACAATTTGGACTGATATGTTCAAACGTATTGGTCGTTGGGTTGATTTTGATAATGATTATAAAACTATGGATTTATCCTTTATGGAATCAATTATTTATAACTTTAAACAGTTGTATGATAAAGGGTTGGTTTATGAAGATTATCGTGTGCAACCTTATTCTTGGTGTGCCCAAACACCTGTTTCAAATTTTGAAGTTAATTTGGGTTATAAAGATAAAACAGATACAGCCATTACTGTTTTGTTTAAATTGGAAAATGGTCTGAATGTTCTTGTGTGGACAACAACCCCTTGGACGCTTCCTTCAAACCTAATGCTGGCAGTTGGAGCAGATATCGATTATGCAATTATGCAAGAAGGGGAACAAAAATATATTTTGGCAGAAGCTTTGTTGCCAAGGTATAAACAACAGTTGCAACACGCTGAACAAGTTGGAAAAATGAAAGGTTCCGAACTTGTTGGACTTTCTTATGAACCAATGTTCCCTTATTTTAAATCATTAAAAGAGAGTGGTTGTTTTAAAGTTTTATCTGGTGAATTTGTGTCTGTGGAAGATGGTACGGGCGTTGTTCATATTGCTCCTGGATTTGGGCAAGACGACTTTGATGTTTGTCGTGCATTAAATTCAGAATTCCCAGTTGTTTGTCCTGTAGATGAAGCTGGGTGCTTCACAGCAGAAGTTCCTGATTATCAAGGACAGCAAGTTTTTGACACAAATGAAGCCATTATGACTTGGTTGAAAGAAAATCGTCTCTTGGTGAAAAAAGAACAAATCACACACAGTTATCCCTACTGCTGGCGGACTGATACACCACTTATTTATAAAGCAATGAGTGGATGGTTTGTGAAGGTTTCAGATTTTAGAGATGAAATGGTAGCCTTGAATGAACAAATCACCTGGACTCCTGATCATTTAAAACAAGGTCGTTTTGGAAAATGGCTCGAAGGGGCAAGGGATTGGTCAATTTCAAGAAATCGTTTTTGGGGAACGCCAATTCCTGTATGGAAATCTGATAATCCAGAATTCCCTCGTATTGATGTTTTTGGTTCAATCGCTGAAATTAAAGAAAAAACAGGTATTGAAGTTTCTGATTTACACCGTCCAATTATTGATGATGTTGTTTACAAGAATCCAGATGACCCATCTGGGAAGACGATGATGCGTCGTGTGACAGATGTTTTTGATTGCTGGTTTGAATCTGGATCAATGCCAGAAGGTCAACTTCACTATCCATTTGAAAACAAAGCTAGGTTTGAAAACCATTTCCCTGCTGATTTTATTGTTGAAGCCATTGATCAGACACGTGGTTGGTTCTATACTTTGCATGTTTTAGGAACAGCACTTCATCACAAACCGGCGTATAAAAATTGTTTATGTACGGGACTTATTATGGCTGAAGGTGGTGTAAAGCTTTCTAAAAAATTGAAAAACTACCCAGATCCATATATTGTTCTTGATTCAATGGGGGCTGATGCACTTCGTTGGTTCTTGATTTCCTCTCCTGTTATTAAAGGGGGAAATGTTATGATTGACCAAGAAGGTAAGGAAGTGTCAAAAGCTGCTCGTAAAGCGTTAATGCCTTTATGGAATGCATTTTATTTCTTCTGTCTTTATGCAAATGCTGAAGGAATTAAAGCAACGAAAACTGTTGGATCAAAAGATGTTTTGGATAAATACATTTTATCTAAATTAAAAGTGTTAACAGAAGATGTCAAAACAGCAATGCAAGCCTATGATATTAATCAAGCTTGTGCGCTTTGCTCAGAATTTTTAGATATTTTGAACAACTGGTATATTCGTCGTTCTCGCACACGTTTTTGGGATGGTACAGATTTGGAAGCCTTTAATGTCCTTTACACAGTTTTGATTACTGTGGCTAAGGTAATGGCTCCATTAATGCCAATGTTAAGTGAATATGTATATCGTAGTTTAACAGGCAAGGAATCTGTTCATTTAAGAACATATCCAGATGTGAGTGCTTTAACACTTGATACAGAATTGATGGAAAAAATGGATATGGTTCGTGCTATTTCTTCAACAGCAAAAGCTATTCGTGAAGAACATAGATTGCGTAACCGTTTACCATTGCGTTCAATGACGTTGGCTGGTGCAAGTGTTGAAAAACTTTATGAGTTTGCTGAAGTTTTGAAAGAAGAAGTGAATGTGAAAGAAATTATCTTTAAAACAGATATTAAAGAAGTTGCTAATACATTCCTCTATTTAAAAACACCATTAATCGGGAAACGTTTAGGCCGATTTATGAAAGATATTATGGCAGAATCAAAAGGAACCAATTGGGTTAAAAATGAAGATGGTACGCTTTCAATTGCTGGCCAAATATTAACAGCAGATGAATTTGAATTACGTCTTGTGTTAAAAGAAGGATTGCAAGGACAAGCTCTTCCTGATAATACAGCTGTTGTTCAATTGGATGTTGAAATTGTCCCAGAGCTTGAAAAAGAAGGTATCGCTCGAGATTTTGTTCGTATGATTCAATCTTTACGTAAAGAGAAAGGATTTGATGTTTCTGATCGTATTATGCTTTCATATGAAACAGCTTCTTCATTGGTAAAAGAAGCAATTATTGAGCATGAAACATATATTAAAGACCAAGTCCTTGCGATTGAAATTAAACCAAGTTCTGGTAGTTTGTATAAAATGGAAGAATTGGGTGATTCCTCAATTTCATTTGATGTAAGTAAAAATTAATATATAACAATAAAAAAAGCCATTTCTTGAAAAAGAAGTGGCTTTTTTTTATTATAGATAAGGGATACTTGTACAATAACTTTTTCGCACAAGTAAGGGTGTGGTGTAAAAAGTTTTTTGATTGAAAAAATGCTTAAAAAGTTGTATAATTCCAATAGTTTTTACATGTAAGGAATTAAGTATGAAAAAAAGACAACATTCAAAAGAATTTTCAAGAGCAAATAATGCTCCTCAAAAAGATATTTATTTATATGGAAAGCACCCAGTTTCCTTGGCGCTTATGAATAAAAGGCGTGTTGTTCGTGAGGTTCTTGTTCTTTCAAGTTCAGTGGATAAAATACAAATCCCTAAAAATGTAGCGTTTAAAATTGTTTCTAAAGAGCAATTAGAGGCTCTTGTTGGTAGGGATGCTGTTCATCAAGGAATTGTGGCTCGTTGTCAACCGTTACCCCAGTATGATGTGATGGATTTGGTGGATGAAATTGCAGATAAAGAGCATGCTTTGGTTGTTGTATTGGATCAAGTAACAGATCCACACAATATTGGAGCTGTGCTTCGTTCTGCAGCAGCATTTAATGCTTGTGGTGTAATTATTCCTCAAAATGGTGCGCCGGATGAAACAGGTGTTTTAGCCAAATCAGCGAGTGGCGCGTTGGAATTGATTCCTTTGGTTAAGGTTAAAAACTTAACCAGAGCTATGCAAGAATTAAAAGAAAATGGTTTTTGGTGTATTGGATTAGATGGATATGCAAAACACAGTGTGTATCAATCAAAATTGCCAAAAAAATGTGTCATTGTTATGGGGTCAGAAGGTGATGGGTTAAGACGTTTAACAAGTGAAAATTGTGATGATACAGTGAAGTTGCCTATGAATCCTGCTGTTGAGAGTTTAAATGTTTCAAATGCGTGTGCTATTGCTTTGTATGAATGGAATAGACAGCATCATACAGGAATGGATAAATGAGTGAAATTGTTGATGCTTTTTTAAATGCTGGTTTTTCAAAAGAAGAAACATCTAAAATTATAGATTTTTGGATAGGGATGAAGTTAAATCCTTTTTCAAAAACGGAAATGTCAAAAAGAATAGCAGATATTTTTGAATTTTTTAAGATGTTTTCAGTCTCACAAACAGTTGCAAAAAAAGCAATTGTCAAAGAACCTCGGTTGGTATTAACAACAACGTTGCCTCAATTGAGGAAGAATTTGCTTCAAAATGCAAAATTATTAAATATTGATCCTCAAACACTTGCTTCGATTCTTTCTCGCCAGCCAAATTTATTAACAAGACGACCAGATGGCCTTTTTTCTAATTTGGCGAAAAATGCTGAAATAGTGGGAGTTGAAGCTTCAGATTTTTTAAATAAAAGTTTGAAACATCCTGCCTTGTTGGCGTTGTCTCCAGAATTGGTGAGGAAAAATTCAACTTTATTTAAGAAAGTGTTATCAATAAATGATATAGAGTTTTCAAAGCTTTTTAAAAGCTTCCCAAATATAATGACAAGGAATCCTGAGTCTGTTTTGGAGCTTATAGATACTGTTTCTCAAGATTTTGGTGTTTCGCAAGCAGATGTTAAAAAATCATTTTTAAAAGCGCCATCTTTATTTAATTTTTCAGCGAAAAATTTGGTTGAAAAAATAAATACAGGGGTTGATTATTTTGATATACCCAAAGAAGATGTTTGTAAAATGTATTTGTTCGCTCCAACATTGTTTCAAATGGATCCAAATACGATTAAAGAAAATGTTTCAAAGGTTGCAAGTGTGTTTGAAACAGATTCAAAAACCATTATTTCTTCATTTTTGAAAATGCCGGCTTTGTTTATGTGTTCACCAGAGGCGATTAAACAAAAATATGAATTTTATAAACAAATGTATTTGGAAGATGTTTTTTGCTTGGAAAATGAAACAAAAAAAGATTTGAATATGTTAAAAACATATATTTTAAAAAATGCTAAAGAAACACTCATTAATAGCATGTCTTCGTTGGAGTTGCGACGTATTTATGGGATATGGTTAAAAGAAAATCAAGGTGTTTCTTCTAAAGCTCCTTTGTGGAAAAGACCTAGTCGAATTATGGGGTCTTTACAGAAGGTGCCAGAAGAGTTTTGGAAAAGAAATCCCGTTCTTTTTCAAACATTTTTGAAAAATCAAAAAGGTAAATAATGCAAGAAATTATAAAAGAGTTTGAAAAAAAAGGTTTTACAAAAGAGGAAGTGCTGCGCATTATTAATCTGCGTGGTACGGAAAAACCTTTTCTTCAAACCCAAATTTCTGATCGAATCAATGCGTATTTGGATTTATTTTCAAAATATAAAAAAACAAAAAAAGACGGAATTTTAAAATTAAGAAAAACGCCTCGTTTTTTTAGTTATACACCTCAATATATTGAACATAATTTAAAACAGATTAGCCAATTTTTTGAAATACAACCTGAAACTTGTTTTAAGCTTTTTTGGAATACTCCAGATATTTTTACAGTCTCATTTCAAAGAATAAAAAGGAATATACAATTACAAGCAGATATTTTAAATCTATCCGTTGAGGAGTGGAAAAAAATAGCTGTACGAAAACCATCAATTTTGCAAAAAAGTGCTCATTTGGTTGAGGAGGGGATAAAAACCTGTGCCGAAAAACTAAATCTACCGAGAGAAAAATGGATTCAAATTTCTTTAAAGGCTCCAGAACTTTTGTCGGCAAATCCGAATACACTTGTTAAAAAAGTAAATGAACTTTCTCAAATTTTTTGGACGGATAATTTTCATTTGTTGAGCTCTTTTGAAAAATTTCCATCTTTGATATATGCAGACCCTAAGTTAATGCAAGAAAAATATAATTTTTTAAAAAAAATGTATGAAGATGATTTGATTTTAGTTGACGATGGGGATATGAAACACGAAGCATATTTACAAGAATATTTACTTAAAAAGCCTTTTATTTTAGTTTATAGCTTAGAAGCGTTAAAATTAAAAAGATTATATGCAAAATATATTAAGCAAACAAAGGGTAAAGCACAAAAAATGGCTCTTTATAAAACTGAAAAAAACATTTTAGAAGATTTGAAAAATGCCCCTGAAAGTTTTTGGACTGAGAAAAGGAAAAGTTTATTTCAAACAAGGATGAATCATGGAAAATCAAGATAAAAAAAATATTCTTAAATCAATTATTTCTCAATTTCAAGAAGTTGGTTTTTCTGATAAGCAAATTTTAAAACTTATTGAAGAAAGACAAAAAGAAAATGAAAAAAGTTTTCCTTTTGCCCGAGTTGACATAAAAGAAAGATTTAGGTTGTTTGAAGAGATTTTTTCTTCCTGTGATGTTTCAAAAGAGGATATGTATAAGACTCTGAGTGAAGGGAAGGTTTTTTCGTATTTGCCAGCTTCAATTTCTGATTTGTTGTCTTTTCTTCAAAAAAAAGGCATGGATTCAGGTCTGTTTTTAAGAGAAATGGCTTCAACAGCTCATGGGCGAGCTGTTCTTTCTTGGGGCCCCAAAAAAATTAAGAGCAATATAAATGAAGCTTTAGATGTTTTTGAAAAATATCAAATATCAATGCAAGATTTTATGAACATGACGTTTAAGTATCCTAATATTTTGAAAATAAATCCCAAAAATTTAGATTCGAGATTGTTGGGGTTTATTAAATTTTCTCAATCATATGGTGTTTCAATAGATAACAGTATGTGGGTTTTGAAAAAACAGCCCGATATTTTATTAAAAGATATGGATACATTAAAGAAAAAATGCGATGTTATGGGGAACTTTGTGCAGCAATATGGTGTTGAAAAAAATGAGTGGATAGAAACTTGTTTTGCACATCCTAAACTTTTGTGTAAAGACACAAATGCGTTGATGCAAAATATATCAATATATCAAGAGAATTTTAAAGATGGTATTTTTTGTTTTTCGCAATACCCTAATGCTGATGCAAAACATTTGATGAGATATTTAATGACTTCTCCTCAATATATTGCTATTTCTCCTTCTAACGTGAATGAAAGAATGAAGTATGCTAAGTGTCTTTTAGAGAAAGGACAGCAGGCCACAACTTCAGTTTTATATTTGTCTAAAGAAAAAATGAGGCAAAATCTTAAGGATATATCTAAATAGGGTAAGAAATAGCACTTGCGCTTGCGCTCATTTTAGGATATACTATATCTGTCAGGCGACTGACTATGATGCTAAACGAAAAGCAGAATAGATGTCTGTGGACTCGGGGGCAGTACCCGACACCTCCACCATTTTAAGGGGGTGAAATAGAATCGACACGCATAATAAAGACTTTCTCTTGTATCCGGTATTGTACCACCGTTATCGGGCTGATAATATAAACGCAAATGATAATTTTGCTCCAGTTGCTTTAGCTGCTTAATTTTAGGTATCTAAGTAACGATCAATTCCTAGACAATATGAGCGTTTAGGTGGGGTTTGTGGATTACCTAGCAACAGAAAATCCACTTTTTTTAGGAGAAAAATATGTTGGATTACAATCAATTTCTTTATGCATCACGAAGAGCAATGATTCGTGATATTTTAAAGACGGTTGAAAAAGAAGGTTTATCACAAGATAATCATTTTTTAATCTCATTTAGAACGGATAGAAAAGATGTTGTTATCCCTGATTTTGTGCGTGCAAAATATCCAGAGGAAATTACAATCGTATTGCAATATCAGTTTGAGAATTTGATTGCAAATGAGGATTTTTTTCAAGTTGATTTAACATTTGGAGGTGTGTTATCAACATTGAGTATTCCTTATGGGGCGATTACGCAGTTTGCAGATCCTTCGCAACAATTTGGATTTGCTTTACAACCAACAGATGAAAAACCTCTTAAAAAAGAAAAAAAGAAAGAAACTTCTACTGTCCAAATTATTGATTTAGAACGGTACCGCAAGAAATGAAAAAAAGATCATTAATGATTATGGGGCACTCAACAAGTGTTTCTATGGAAGATGAATTTTGGTCTATGCTTAAGAAAATTTCTGAGCATAAAAAATTAACGGTTCAGCAATTGGTTGAGCAAATTGATATGCAAAGAGATGGTAATTTATCAAGTGCATTAAGGGTTTTTATTTTGAACTGGCTCTGTGATAAGTTAGAGAAAAATACAGAGCAAAATAATTCCTAAAATAATTCTATAAATAGCGAACAGTGCAAACGAAGCTGTTTTCAACCAGCGAATTAAAAACCAAACAGCGGCCAATCCAAAAATGCCAGCAGAAACAATCCCAATTGACAGATTAGAAATAATTTCAGGTGTTAAGGTGCCGTTACTTGCGCTTTTAAAGAGCATATAAAAAGCTCCTAGAGCAATAACAGGAATAGATAATAACATAGAAAATTTTGCGCTATCAACTCTGTTTAATCCTAAAAATCTGGCGCTTGTCATTGTAATACCCGAGCGACTGGTTCCAGGGATTAAAGCAAGGGCTTGTGCGCAACCGATAATAAGTGCCTCTTTAAGACTGATGTCTTTTATGCTTTTCTGACTGGGAAAAAATTTATCAGCTGCCCATAACAGACACCCATAAAAAATAGAGGTGAAAGCAATGATAATAGGAGAGCGAAGTGTTGTTTCAATAATGTCATTAAAAAAATAACCTAAAATGCAGGCTGGTATGGTTGCAACAATTAAATGAAATAAGAGTTTTTGTTCTTGGCTTTTTTTATAAAAGTTTTTAAGGATATTTAAGATATCTTTATAAAAAAAGGCTAAAACAGCAATCAATGTCCCCAAATGAAGGGAGATATCCATTAATAAATTTTGATTAGAAAAACCAAATTTCTCCATCAAAATTAAATGTCCAGATGAGCTAACAGGTAAAAACTCAGTTGCACTTTGTACAAAAGAAAGTAATAAGATATCTGAAATGGACATTTTTCCTCCAAATGTTGTGTGAAAACAGTATAAAAGGGGGGTGTTTTTTTGTCAAGTAACTAAAATGAAATAGCTGTTATTTTTGCAGGATGGTTTAAGATAAGAGTTATTTCTTGATTGTGTTTATTGTATTGGTAAAGGCCTGTTCTGCCGTTTTTATGTGTGGCAAAAAAGAGTGTGTCAGCAGATTGGTTAAATCCAATAGCTGTAACATCAAAAGCAATAAACTGTCTAAATTGCCCTGTTTTAGGAGAAACCCATCTAATGGTTTCACCTGAATAAACGGCAATATCTTCTTCCGTTTCACTTAAAGCAAATAAGGATACCTCAGGATGAATAAGTTTAACTTCATCAATGGTTTTTTTTTCTAAATTATTGTTGGGGGAAATATAATACAAAGACCCAGAGTTTCCATAAAAAGGTGGATACATGGCTGCTTGAAATGAATCGATAAGGTGATATTTTTTGCGTGCTTTTTGATAAA
The DNA here is from genome assembly GCA_017466695.1 of Alphaproteobacteria bacterium. GTDB lineage: Bacteria > Pseudomonadota > Alphaproteobacteria > CAAHEQ01 > UBA3637 > RGIG4140. The sequence goes on from JAFTTR010000022.1 coordinate 101,812, forward strand.
CAAGCATTTTCCCTGTTCCAGCAGGATTTAATAAATCAGCCTGAATAAGAGCTAAACGGCTGTGTGCTTTATTCAACAGGGCAGGGAAATAGCAATATCCTGAACAAGAAATAATGGGAGGGAATTCTTTTTTTTGAAAGTCAGCATACATCCATTTGATGGCTGTTGATTTGCCATCAATCTCAACCCCTGTAATCAATGTATGATCAGAGGAAAATGAGGCAAATGGTGGAACTTGTTTCATCAAACTCAGTCGACCATCTTGAAAAAGTGCCCACAACTGGTTATTGTCATCAATAAAAAATACCCAATAGAGGGACAAAATTGAATTTGTCATTTGCAATCCTAACAAAAGCAGTATATATTAAAATTAATAACAAATCAACTCACAATTTAAGGGGAGAAAGAAAAAAAATGGCTATTACTCAAGACTTTCAACGATTATTAGATTATATGAATACGGTTATTGTTGGACAGGAAGATTTGGTTAGAAAGTTAATTATCGCATTGCTGTGTAATGGACATTTATTGGTGGAAGGTGCTCCGGGTCTTGCTAAAACAAAGGCTATTAAAATGCTTTCTTGCTTGATTGAGGCAAAAGAACAGCGTATTCAATTTACGCCAGATTTATTGCCTTCTGATATTACAGGAAGTGATGTTTATCGCCATGAAACACATCAATTTTATTTTCAAAAAGGTCCAATTTTTAATAACTTAATTTTAGCAGATGAAATTAACCGTGCACCTGCAAAGGTACAGTCAGCTTTATTAGAAGCTATGGGAGAAAGGCAAGTTACGGTTGGAAATACAACTTACAAATTACCGGATTTGTTTATGGTTATGGCAACTCAAAACCCAATTGAACAAGAGGGGACTTACGTATTGCCTGAAGCTCAACTCGATCGTTTTTTATTCTATGTTAAAATTAGCTATCCAACGGCTGAGGCTGAACGAAAAATTCTTAAATTGATTCGTCAAGAAGAAAAACAAGAGCCATTGCCAGAATTTAAAAAAATATCAGAAAGAGCCATTATGGCAGCAAGACAAGATATCTTGGATGTTTATATGTCTCCTGAGATTGAAGAGTATATTATTCAGTTAGTTATGGCTACACGAGATCCATCTCCTTATGGAGAAGATTTATCAAAGTATATCGGTTTTGGGGTTTCTCCTCGTGGAACGATTGCTCTTGATATTGCAGCAAGAGCAGCTGCTTGGTTAAATGGTCGTGATTATGTTGCTCCTGAGGATTTAAAATCAATTGTTTTTGACACATTAAGACATCGTTTGTTACCTTCATTTGAAGCAAAAGCTGTGGGTGTTACGTCTGAACAATTATTAAACACATTATTAAAACGAGTTCCAATGGTGTAGAATGAAAAAAGAAAGTGTTCCCGAATCAATGTATGCTACAAAAGAGCAACTCTTAGAGTTGAAAAAAAAAGCGCAATTGTTTTCTTTAGGAAAAACAAAGTTGCTGGTAGATGTTGGTTTTGGTGAACACATTTCTCCTTTTAAAACAAAGGGGCTTGATTTTCAAGAAGTGCGTGTTTATCAGCCAGGAGATGATATTCGGTTGATTGATTGGAAAATTACAGCCAAACATAATAAACCTTATACAAAGTTATACACAGACGAAAAAGAACAACAAGTTTTTATTGTTGCAGATATGCGCTCTCATATGAAATTTGCAACAAAAGGTGTTTTTAAATCTGTTATAGCTGCCAAATGTGCGACATTTTTATCTTTTTTAGCAGAAAATAAGAATGATAAATTAGGTTTTTGTGTTCTGGGTGACGAAAAAATGGATTGTGCGCTTCCTCAAATGGGAAAAGAAACTTTAACAGCTTTGTTAGATCGATTAAGCGCTTTTGGTCAGTTGAGTGAAGATTCTTTAGAAAAGACGAGCCTTTTTCAAGCAATTTCAAAAAGTGAAAAATTTATACGTCGTGGTGCCAATGTTTTTATTTTGAGCGATTTTTCTGATTATACAGAAGAAGTTGCAGCCTCTATACGTCGTATTTCCAAAAAGGCGACATGCTCATTGGTTCATATATATGATGGGTTGGAAAAAAGTTTTCCAAAAGGGTACTTCCCTGTTTCTGATGGAAAAGAAATAGCTATTTTAAATACAAAGACAAAAGTTTTTCAAAAGAAATATACGTCAGATTTTGATATGTTTGTATCTTCTTTACAAGAGTTGGCTCAAAATGAAAGAGTGGGTTATCTTCCTTTGGCAACAAATGAAGAGTTTATTCATTCATTGGCTTTTTATTGTAAGGGAGGATTGTTGTGAAATCAAAGAATTGTCCTTCTATTTCTGCTTTGATGGGACTTGTTGCAATGCCTCAGTCTAAAAATATAGATTTATCTGGATTAAAAGATGTTATTTTAGGAGAAAAGCCATCAATATTTCCTCTTACAATAGGGTGGTGGATTGTTTTGAGCATTGTTTTTATCGGTTTGTTTATAACTTTTTTATATGTTAAAAAACGGTTTTTCCCTTCTCCATATGAGTATGCTTTAGATGAATTAAAAAGGATTAAAAAACAAACAATAATGCCTGTTGAGGTTGGAAAAGAATTATCAAAACTTTTGAAACGTGTTGCTATTTTTAAATTTGGAAGAGAAGAAGTTTCTTTATTGACAGATGATGAATGGGCTAAGTTTTTAAGAACGAATGGAAAAAATTTTTTAACCCCTGATGAGGCTGATTTTATTGCTCAGTCAACGTGGATGCCTCCACAAAAAGACATTGCAATTTCTCTTGAAAATTTATATACTCATACAAAAGATTGGATTAAGTTTGTTTTGAAGGAAAAATAAATATGCCTGTAGAAAAAGAAGAAATTTTAAAAGCAGCAAAAGATTTTCGAGATGAACAATTTGAGGACGTATTAGAAACAAATCAGAGTATCCCGGATGTTGTTCAAGAAACATTAACTTCATCAATTGAAATTCATTCAGGTATATCGGTTAAAGCAACAATAACTTATGAATCATTAAGTTCAAATTTGAAAAAAAGAGATTTTTTGATTCGCAGAATTATCAAAAATAAGGAAGAATATTTTATTGATGGTGTGGCGTTGGATATTAAAGCACCACGTTTTATTCGTGTGAGCCAAATTTCTTGTATAACGGATATTGCTTCAGGAGAAATGTATGGCGATCCTTATGTTTTCTTACAAAATGTATTAGGAATTGAGATTGAAGATTCGTATTTGCCTGAGCCAATGTCTGACTTTGCAAAAGCAATTAAAGAAACAAGCCATGAAATAACAGTTTTGATGTATTTGGTTGGACTTGATGGAAAACGGGCTTCAAAAGAACGTCAGTGTGTTTTAAAGCATGTGCGTTCAAGAGTTCCATACTTAGCTTATGATGATGTTCAAATGAATGATTATTTAATTTCTTTAGCGCCAGATAGTGATAGTTTTTCAACGGCGTTTCATCACATTTTAAGAAAAGGAAAAGAAGTTGTTGAACCATTATTGCAAGCTGTTTTAAATGTTATAACGGCTGATGGTGAAATTCACGATAGAGAAAAGGCTTTTTTGGCAAGAGTCATTGACTGGTTGAAGCAAGATGGCTATCAAATTGACGTAATTGAAGAGAAATAATGTATTTATATAACATTTTAGCTTGACTTTATTTGAAAATTAATATATAGTGGACACCTATGGTTTAATTTATTTTTTTAGTGGTGGTATATTATGGCAAAACCTACAACAGTTGAAGTTAAATTAGAAAGCACTGCAGGTACAGGTGTTTTTTATGTAACAAAAAAGAACCCACGGACAAAAACTGAAAAGTTGAAAATCCGTAAATATGACAAAAAAGCCAGAAAACATGTGGAATTTGTTGAAAAGAAATTGAAATAATTCAATTTTGGGTAAAAAAAGAGGTCGCTTATAAGCGACTTTTTTTTATGCTTGTAAATCTTGGTTATTCTATCGTAGTGATTGCAAAAAACAATTAAAATTCTACATTTATAAAAAAGGAGAATTTTATATGTTAAAGGAAATAGAAACAATGAGTGAAAATCATCCTTGTCTTAAAATAGGGGACAAAGCACCACCATTTGAAGCAAACACAACGAAAGGATGGATTTCATTCCCTCGTGATTTTCAAGGGAAATGGGTTATTTTGTTTAGTCATCCTTCAGATTTTTCTCCGGTATGTACAACAGAATTTATTTTTTTTGCAGAAATGATGAAAGAGTTTGAATCATTAAACACATCATTAATCGGGTTATCCGTAGATACCTTGTCCAGTCATTTAGGATGGCTTTATACTATTGAGGACCAAATTTCATTTCATGGAATTACCAAAACAAAAATTAGATTTCCGTTGATAGCTGATTTGTCTGGTAAGATAGCAAAGCAATATGGTATGATACATCCAAATAGCAGTGAGACAAAAACAATTCGAAGTGTTTATTTTATTGATCCTCAAAGCGTGATACGTACTATTTTGTTTTATCCCTTATCGACAGGGCGTAATTTTGAAGAATTAAAACGAATTTTAATAAGTCTACAGCTTTCTGACAGATTAGGTGTGTCTACGCCGGCAAATTGGCAGCCAGGAGATGATATTGTAAAAAAAGCACCAGATACTATTCATTCTCTTGAAAAATGCGTGTATGAGAATAAAAAGAAATCTGGTGCATGGTTTTTGTCTTTAGAAGAATTACCAATTGAGGAGATAAACAAAATCCTCTATTTAAAAAAGCCTAAACCTAATTGATAATTTTTCGTTTGTGAGGGTTCCCATAACTTAATGAGACGGGAGCGTTTTCGCTAATAATACAGTCAAACAGAAAAAAGGGTTCTGCTTGCCCAGCAAATAATTCATCTAAATAATATTTTAGTTCTTCTTCAACTGATTGCTCTAATTCTCTTGAGGGAATTTTGTGTAGTGGGCATTTAAGATCAATCATTAAATCATCTTGAATGCGTTGGATTCGTTTTTGAATTCCTCGTTCAATGATGTCGTATCGTTTTGCTTTTTCTTCTTGTGATAACATATAACCTCCTTATTTTTTTTGTGTTGTATAGTATATATAATACATATAGTACAAAAATCAAGAGAAAAAAAGATAAAAAAAATACTTTTTTATTCAAATAAAAAAGTATTTTGAAACATGGAATAAAATCCATATTTTTATGTAACTTCTGTAACAGCGCGAATGTTCCCATCTCTGTTGATTTGAACGACCCTGAGTTTTTCTTTCATTTCTCGATATGTTTTTTCTCTGTCTGTTGTTGGATAGGAGTGTAAAATACGACCAATGAATGCTTTATAAGCAGCATCGGGACTTTCAGCATGAATGGTTGCGAAACAGTTGTCGTGACCAGAACCCATCAGTTCCCACAACGCTCCAGCATTGGATGTTGAAATTTCTCCCCCAATAATTGCATCAGGGGTAAAACGAACAGCAAGGTCAATCACTTTTTTATAATCAAAATTATTGGTTAATTCTGTACGGGGTAGAACAATGTGAACTCTGTTTTTGTGTGGCACAATTAATTCACGGGTATCTTCAATCGTTAAAATACGTTTATGTGGGTCTAAGACTTTAATTAAGTTATTCAAAAACGTTGTTTTACCTGTTGCAGTTGCCCCACTAATTAAAACGTGGTCTCCTCGTTTAATTGAAAGCATTAATCGCTCAAATGGATCATCCGGATCTTCAACTTGTTTTAATCTATTTAAAGGTCTCAGTCTTGCACCCTCATCTAATCCGAAGTCACTCATTGAAATAGAAACATCTTCTTTATAAACACGAATGGCCATAGCAATACCACCAGTTAAGTCGTTATTATCATACATAACGTTTCGACCTGCGATACCGGTAAAACGGTGCCCACCTGGCAGTGTTGCATACACGGTGGGCGTCCCTTGCCCTGGATCAAAAGCATAATCGTAAGAGTTAGCAATAATGTACATAATATTATTTAAAAACTCTCTTGTTAATTTATTGTCTTCATAATAGTGCCAAGGGTGTGCGTGACGGCCCCTTAGGCGTAACCAGATTCCTCCAGGAGAATCAACGGCAACTTCTTCAACATTGTCTTGGTTGTACCAATAGGAAAGAGGACGTAGAGCTGACTCTAAAACTTTATAAGTATCAGCAATAGAAATTTCTCCCATCTTTTTTCCCCTTGTTAAAACAATTTATCCGTTGCACCAGTTTTTGGTAAAACAGGAGCAGCTTTTCTTTCTTTAATAGACTTTTTCTCTACCGTATCTGCTTTATATACCGGTTCATTGTCTTTTACTGAATCCTCTTCAACAGGTGTAGATTCTTCTGCTTCTACATCTGGTGCTTTGTCAATTGGCTTATAGTATTTTTCATCCCCTTGAGAAGAAGTTTCTTGAGATTCATTTTCTTCTTCTCCTTCTTCTTCTAGCTCTTCCCCTTCATCCTCTTCTGAGGAGTCGCTTCTCTTTTCAACCCAAGAAGGGGTTTCTGGTTTTTCAATTTCTGTTGAAGTTTCACCAGCTTCCTCAATGTCATCTTCTTCAGAACGCAACCACAAGTCTTCGTTAGCAAAAACCGTTAAGCGAGTTCCTGATGGAACAAAAATAACAACAGGAATATTTGCTGCATCTGCTACGAGTTGATCGAAAATGGTCTGCATTGAGTTAATGAAGTTTTCACGAGCATCATTTGCAGCTTCAGTTTTTGAGGATGTAATGGTGTTACCATATTGATCTTGATACATATCATCATTTGTGGCCATCATGTATGAAATTGCTGATGTAACAACACTCGTCATGATAGGTTTACCAAATTTTTGTACCAATTGATCGTCTAAGTATGCTGCGATACCACCACGCCCTTGAGCGTCACCTGATGTTGCCTCGAATGTAAACGCACCCCCATCTGGTCTGATTAAACGTTGCCATGTAATTTCAAGTTTTGCAACACGTTTATCCGTTCCTTGTTCTCCAGCAAATGTCCCAATTAAACGGCTCCCTGCAGGAATGATAATATTACGTCCTTTTTCAGAATAAATATGTCTTTCTACAATAGCTGTAACAGGCATATTAGCATATCTAGAATCAATAGAGCGTACCAACACGGCTGGAATAGCTTTATCTTTTAAAATCATACGAGACATGTCAACAGGATAAGAGGATACAATTTTTTGAATACCAATCGAATCCCAGTTTGCATCTGCTTTTTTGCGACCCATTGCTTGAATACGTTTATTGGGAGTAATTAAACCTTTAGATTGCATACCTGCACTCATGCTTTCTCTTTTTTGAGAAAGTATTTCTTGCATTTGTTGAATTTGCTCTTTTGAAGGTTTCATTCTTTTTTCAATAATACTTGGGCGAATACGACCTTGTGAGTCGCCACTTGCTGTGATAAGGCGATGATCGATTGTATAGGGCTTACCATTTTCCATATATCCAATAATCATGCCTTCATCATCCAAAATTTCACCTTTTTCACTGACCTTATATGCTTGACCTCCAATAACAATCCCTTTTCCAGAAATGCCACGTCCATATTTGGATGCTGCATCTAAGCCTTGTTTTTCAAGAGCCATTAATTCTTCGTCTGTTAATGTTTTGATACCACATCTATCTAATTTAACAGATGTACCACTTACTTTTCCAAGTTCATTTCTGTCTTTATCAAGAATGGTCCCATTTCCTAAAATGTAGGCAAAGATATTTCCATTCAAATCCACAACGCTACCATCGGCTGAGATTGTTCCGATTTTTTCATTTTGAGGATTGATAACATCACATCCAGAAACAATTCCGATAACATTTCCATCTTTATCCATTAAAACGGTTAATTCACCACCTGGAATTTTTTCACCGGTTAAGGTTGTGAAGTTTCCATCTTCATCAAGACGGCCGATTAAATTTCCATTTTTGTCATAAATATTACCATCTTTGTCAACTCTAAAGACAACATTACCTTCTTTATCTCTGAAAGTACCGTCAGCTGAGAATGTTCCTTTGATATTACCATTTTCATCATATAAAATTTCTTCGTCTCTTGAAATCATGCGGCCGATAACTTTCCCATCTTTATCAACAACGGTTCCGTCTGCAAGAACTCTGCCGATAACTTCTCCAGCAGCATTTACAACAGTTCCATCAGCTTTTACACGCCCGATAGGTTTCCCATCTTTACCAAGGACTAAGCCTCTTTCTAAAGTACGACCAATCACTTCCCCTGTTCTGTGATCGACCACACTACCGTCATTTCGGCTACACCCAATATTGACTCCACTTGTGTCAACAACGGTTGAGTCTGGCATTGTACGGCCGAGGTATGATCCTTCGTTTGAAATAACGATACCAACTCTTGTAACACGCCCTATTTTTTCGCCAGATGGACTCAGTGCCCACTTATCTGGCATGATACGACCAAGCACAGTTCCTTTTGCATCGATAACTTGACCATTAAAGGCTGCTTGACCAACAACTTTACAATCATTTGTAATCAATGTTTGTGGGATTAAAGCGCCGGTGATTTTAAATTCACTTTGTTTAACAGTTGCGTTAACAGCAATTTTACCTCTTAATTCGCCCGTTGGGGAGAGAATTTGTCCATTACCAGCGAGCGTACCCATAAATTCACCTTCTTGTGAAATGGCTGTGTAGAATGGTAAAATTGCACCGACTAAAGGTTCTTCTTTTCCTAAGATTGTTCCATCATCTAAAATACGGAATGTTTTATTATCTGATTCATCTAAGATATCGCCTGCTAAGGTTGTTCTTCCTAAAATTTTTCCTCGATAACTAAATGCTAAACCTTGTGCAACGATACCACCTTTATATGGCATAACGTTGTAAAGAGACCTATCTTGAATATCTGCAACAGCTCCATCACTTAATGCTCTTGCGATCATTTGTCCTGATTTTCCAATCACGGCGCCATCAGCTGCCACAGTCCCAAGAATATTAGCATCATCATCAACGGCCATTCCAAATGGAACTTTACCACCTGCCCAGAGGTTTTCACTTGATAAAGCAAATCCTAAAGGCATTTGGACAGCAATTGTTTTCCCATCCATATTGATGATAGATGAAGCTGCTGGTGATTGCCCGAGTAAAAGACCTGTTTTTCCAATAAATGTAGAAATTGGTAAAATCATACCACGAACACTGTCTTTTTCATCATAAAGAGCTCGAGTACCAGAAGTTGTTGCTTCTTTTTTTCCACGAAGAAGAACGCTACCATTCATAATTTCACGTCCAATAGAATTCAAAGAATTCGACACAGCAGCACCTTGCGGAATTGCAGCACCTTGAATTTGTTTATTCAAACCAGCAGCATATGAACTCAGCATAATAGAACCTGTTGGTTTTTGTGTCCCAATTTGAAGTGTTTCACCTGTGGCTGATGTAATGGATGAAACTTTTGGTGCTACAAGATCTGCAACAAATAAATCTTTATCTGTTAATTTTGCAATGATGCTACCTTCAGACATGACTGTTTCAGGGGCAACAATAGATCCCTTTATTTGACCTTTTGGTGTTGCAACTTGAGCTGTTTCATTAATAAACCATGCATTTTTTGTATAGTCTGTGTATGCAATGGAGTTTAAAGGAATAAATGTTCCTTTGATATCGCCTTTTGCATTGACAATTCGATAGTCGTTCCAAACGTAACCAAGGGTTTCTTTTTCAGTTCCAACAGTTCCATTTTCTTTTAACCAACCGGCAAATTTACCATTCGTATCAACGCCAACACCAACAGGAAGAATTCTAGCAATTGCTTCATCCATATTGTTATAAATATAATCAGAAGCATACAAAGAACCTTTCCCTTTTTCTGTTTGGATGGAGTTGTCAATAGACATATATCCAAAGAAACGACCCGTAGTATTTACAGCAACACCTGTTTTAGCAATATATCCAAGTTGTTCACCTGTTTTGTCTAAAGCTAATCCATTTGCAGTTAAACGGCCAATAGACCTCCCTGTGATTCCTGTTAAATCTGCGTCAAATGATGTCCAACCAACCAATTTATTTTGGTGATTTAAATAAGTTCCAAAAGGAAGCATTCTTCCAACAACACCGTCGTCAGATATAGCAATTCCAAAAGGGGTGGCCTGAGCAATAACGCTTCCATTTTTATCCATAATGGCACCTGTTACACTTGGGTAGCCAAGCAGTTCTTCTGGCCCCATTGCAACGGCTAAACGCTTAAAGACACCACCAAGTATTTTGTTATCTGTAGAAATAGCAATACCATTTGGTAATATTTTTCCAATTGGTGATTTTTTCAATGAAATGACTTCGCCAGTGTCACTAACTGAACCAATTTCTTTCCCATATACAGAGAGAATTTTCCCTTTTGGAATTTGGTATCCTAAAATTTTTCCCTCTTTATTTGTTACAGTTCTATTCGCACGAATAGCGCCAATAACTTCATTGTTCTTATTTTTCAATGTGCCATCAACAGCCATTGTTGCAAGATATGTATTATCTGCATCCATAAAGCCGGTATTGTTTGCAATGAGAGCGCCAATAATTTGGCTTGTTTCTCCACTGATGACTGTTAATTCTGGCAAAACACGGCCAAAGCGATCCCCATCATTGTTGACGGCATAACCCGTTTTTGAATTATAGCGACCTAAAATCATACCATCTGGTGAGAAAATAACACCATCTGGTGGAATGACGCCTAAGAATTTTCCATTTGCTGCAGAAACAATTCCATCTGCATCAATGGTTCCAATTTCATTTCCATTTGCATCATAAACTTTGTTACCAACAATGGTCCAACCTGTTGGATTTCCGTTTGCATCAAGAATAACCCCTGAATTTGAGGCGTTTGTTCCTGTATTAATCGCATGACCGATAACTTCACCAGTTTCAATGGAAATAACAGAGCCATCTTCTTGTAAACAGCCAATGATTTTTCCTTGAAGGTCCATTACTTTTCCATCTAATCGAACACGACCAATAACGTTTCCATCTTTGTTTACAACAATACCTTTAATAGCAAGAGCGCCAATGGTTTTTCCTTCTCTATTGATAACTGTTTTATCAGGAGTCATACATCCAACAATGTTATTTGAAATATCAGTAATGTTCCCTGAAACAGAAATAAGACCTAACAATCTACACCCATCAGCAATGGCAGATGCTCTTGGAATAACAACGCCGATAATTTTGTTTGTGGCATCTTTAACATAGGAATCCGTCATAACTTTACCAATGGAAATAACATTGTCATTGATGACAGATCCATCTGGGAAAGTGGCGCCTACTTGTTGACAACCATATCCAATAACACGACCTTTTGGCATAACCCCACCGACAGATTTTTTGCCTGCTGAAACAGATCCATCAGTGTTTACACAACCGATAACGTTTCCTTTTGGTCCAACGGCCTTTCCTTCAGAGTTAACAAAACCAACTGTTTCACCTTTTTCATTTAAAACAAGGCCAAGTGGAACAACAGCCCCAATATCGGCACCTTCAGAATTAATAGCAGAGCCATCAATTAAAACTTTCCCCACTGTTTGATCATAGGAGTCTTTGATATCACCATTTTGAAGAACACGGCCTACTGTTTGACATCCTGGAGCGACAACAACACCCATTGGAATTGTTCCACCAATTAAGTCATTTGTTGGGCTGACAGCTAATCCATTTGGTTTTATAGACCCAATAACGGTTTGTTTGGCATCTAAAACAGTCCCATCTGGAATGATGGCCCCAATAACTTTACCATTTAAGTTAGAAACTAAGCCCCATGGTCTTAAAAAACCGATAACAGTATTACTTAAATTTGCAATGGATCCGTTTGCAAGCGGTTTCCCAATAACAGAACCTTGAGCATTAACAACTGTTCCATCATTGAGCATTTTACCAATGATAATACCATTCATATCCATAGCAGATACAACAGGGACGGCTGCACCTAAAACTTTAAGGTTTGTATCGACAATTGTATCATCTCCAAGCAAACGGCCTAATTTTTCTCCTTCAGCAGAAATAACGTCTCCATTTGGAGCTATTTTCCCCATAACTTCATTATTTAAATTAAGAGGAATTTTTTCAGGAACAGCAACAGCAACAATTTCACCTTTACTGTTGATGTATAATCCGTCTTTTGTTGGTTTGATAACTTCCCCATCAATAACAATTGAACCATCTTCATTCACGGGATACAATGTCCCATCTGGCCCCATAGCGTATTTTTGCTCTTTAACAGCATCTTCTTTTGAAACAGTTTCACAAATAACGCAGTCTTTTGAATCTGTTGATTGTGCTTTAACTTGAACGGTTGTTTTTTTGATTTCAAAACTTGTTTGTGAGTCTTCTTTCCATTCAATTGTTAAAATATTTTGTAATTGACGAAGTGAAACAGGATTCCACAATACTTTGATAAGACACCCAGAACCAACAGGCAAACTTTCATCATTTTTACAAGTTGTTTCAATGGCAAAACCATCTTGTTGTTCATTAACAAATGAAGCACCTTTATAAATGATTGGTGTATTTTCAGCTGTTAAGTTAATGGTTGCTTCAACTTGTGATCCAATGACAACATTGTTCATATCAATTTGTTCTGGAACAACTTTAAGTTGAGCGTTTCCTCTTGCGAAAACGTTCACGGATGAGTCTTGATCATCAATGCCAGGTACAGTTGTATCTACAAAGTCGATATTAGGCTGTACCTCTTGATGCGAAGATTTATTTGAAATAAAGGCGAGTGCTATAAAAAATACAAGAAGAAGTAATATCCCTCCAAATAAGAGTTTTCGATTACTTTTCTTTACATATTGCTCACTTGAGCTTAATCCTCTATTTTCTTGCATCGTAATCCTATTTTTCTATGAAGTGAAAATTATTGAACTCTGACAACTGAACAGCCAAATCCTCTGCGACCTAATTTTTTACATAATTTGTCAGCAATTGTTACATCTTTGACTGGTCCAACACGTAAACGGAAAAGTTCGCGCATATTCCCATCAGCTGTTGTGTCAACTGAATAATAAGGTTCATATCCTTTTAAAACGTCGGCATTTTTAGCTAAAATCTTTTCCCAAATACCTTCTAATTGAGCAATATCAGGGTGTGTGCCAAGTTCAATGGATATTGTTTCGCTATCAACAACAGCACTTGGTGTTGTAGCAATTGGCATTTGATTCATAATCCCTGTGATTCCTGAATGTGCTTGAGGAGAGGCCATAATTTGCTGAGGGATAGATTGAATTGGTGCCATATTTTGAGTGTAAATAGGTGATTGAATATCAAATTGTTGTTGAGGAGCATATCCCATATTCATTCCCATTTGCATTGGTTGAGTTGGAATGCTAGCATATTGTTCTGGCATAATAGATGGCGCTTGTTGATATGTTTGAGCCGTTGGTGCTGGTTGAATTGTTTCTGATTGAGAAACTTTTTCAGCATTTGGCATTGGATCTGTTATAACAGCTTCATCACTCATAACGCTTGGTTTTGCACTTGCGCCATTGTAAAACCCATTTGAATCATTATAACTGGTGTATTCTAATCCAGAGCTTGGGTCTCTTCTTAATTTTAAGCAAATAAGTTTTTTCCCATTTCTTAAAACAAGGTCGCCAATAGCTTCAACAACAATTAAACGAGAATTTGGACCGCTTGTTCTAAATCCAACAGGAACTTCCGTTTCTTGAACAAGTAAGTTCACAACGGGACGTTGAGTCATTGTAAGTGCTTTTGGTCCCAAATCAATATATGTGAAAATATTATCTCTCCATACATTGTCAGGAGCAATATCTACATCTGATGGATTAGGAATATAAATATCAATATCAAATCTCAAACTTTCTGGATCAACAGGAATACTTTGTAACCAGTTTTTAGGTCCTGTAGAGGCAGTGTTAATTCCAAATTGAGGATTTTGTCCCCCACTGCGACCTGTTGCCCAGCCAGGGATACCACGTCCACTAAGGGACCCTCTAGCAGCTGCTGGATTTGAAATACCATTTGAAGTACCCAATCTACCACCATTTTCAGCTGGTGTGTATCGAGGACCTACGACAATATCAACAACTGATTGTGTGATTTTAGATGTGTTATATGTTTCACTTCTTAAATAGAAAACATAACGATTTCCAGAACGACCAAAAACAATCATATTGCTATCAACACCAATAAATGAAGGATCGGCATAAAGAAGAAGAGAGTTAGGGGCTGCAATTTCCCCACCGAAAGATTCAGGAGAGCCAATATGAACTTTTTCAATTAATTCCCAAGTTGGTAAGTTGATAAGTGTCATCATACCTTCTCTTAAACGAATAGGTAAAATAACATCAGGTGTCCATGTGTATTTCGAATAGCCTGGTTTTGATTGGCCTTCACCAAGGTGGGACATAGGATCGTTCCAAGCTTTTTGTTGCATTCCCAAAGAATTTAAATAATTTGGGTTAACAGATTCAAAATCACCATTTGTTTGAGCAATAGCGTCACTTAAACGTTCACTTTCAGCATCTGTTGGTAATCCTTGAGCATGTGCAACAAGTGAAAATAAAACAACAAAAGCAACAGTTGAAAGCCATCCTTGTTTGTGAAATTTTTGTTTGAACATAGAACCTCTCCTCATTATTTTTTTAATCTTATTCTAACATAGACCTAAAACAGTTAAAAAGTCTAGAAAAAAATAAAAAAATGCAAATTTTTATCTAAAAAAATTTTTTTAGGTTTTGAATTGAATTTATTTTATTTTCTAGAGTGTTAAATTTTATTTGGAATCTGCAGGTTTAAACCCAATGTTTAAAACTGTAAATCCGAGTGGATTTTTAAGTCTTTGTTCCCAAATAAGACCAGGTCTTGTGGGTTTGAAATCAATTTTCATTGTTGCTACCCACTTGGATTTTACAGGTTCTGAAGCGCCATGTTTCATTTCAATAAATTCAAGTTCAGCACGCCAAATATTTTCATTTTTGTTCGCCCGAAATGGTGTGACAACCAAAATGTTCACGTTCCTTGTTAGACCTTCAGTTTTTGCTTGTTGCAACCAAATTTTTGCAACATCTCCAAATTTTGTAAAAACAGATGTTTCACTCATCCAGTTAATATCACCATCAATTCCCCAGCGTCTTTCAAGTTCGGCGATATTGGGACTCATGCTAAAATAAGACAACAAGTAATGCCTAATGAAGGACTCGGAAAGTAATTCCATATTGATGGCTTTGAAATTTGGTCTAACTACGTTTATAACTTGTTGATCTTTATTTAGGGTCGTTAGAAAAAAAGGTTGTACACGAACAATTGGTAAAAGAGATAACATTGAACTAATCAAC
Organism: Alphaproteobacteria bacterium; assembly: GCA_017466695.1. GTDB lineage: Bacteria > Pseudomonadota > Alphaproteobacteria > CAAHEQ01 > UBA3637 > RGIG4140. The sequence continues at coordinate 117,090 of JAFTTR010000022.1, forward strand.
ATAAATGTTGTAATAACTGAAACAACAAGCACGAGTGCAAAAGTTCTAGCCATCCAAAGATACTGGCGTTCCTTGAGCGCTTCAGCAGTTATATCTTCAGATGTTTGTTTTGCATTGTTTAAGAGTTGATTATTCAATGGCATGATAACAAGACTCTTTCTTTAGGAAAGCCAATCTGGTAATTTAGGCATTTTTTCTAATTCAAGACAAGCACAAGGTGATTTTTTCAATTCTGAATAATCAGGTCCAATCCCAACAGGTTCTTTTTCATATACAGAACCACAGGCTGCTGCAAAGGCAATAAGACCCAATGTTAATAATGCAAAAAAATATTTTTTCATTTCTTTACCCCTTTTAAAATGGTTAACCACTTGTTACTCTAGCAATAGAAAAATAAATTATCAACCAAAAAAATAATTTTTTCAGATATTTTTTAATTATTATTTTTTGACACGTTCTTTATATACACCAACATAAAATCCAAAAGGATTGGATTCAAATTTGTTGTATCTATGTATATTATTACGGTGTCCAATCTGCATGGTAACGACCCGACGTTGGACTTTTGGTTTTTCATTTGGTTCAAAAGAGCTATGAACGTAAACATCTACTTCTGCTGTATAGGTGTTCCCAAGGTTTGAAAGAGAGTCAATATGAACACTGACAGTTGTTCTTTGGTTTTTTATGGTTTTTAGTTTTTCTCGAATATCTTTTGAAAATTCTCTATAAACACCTGGAGAAGATAAGCGATGAATAGTTCCTCCAGCATCCCATCTGGCTCTCATTTCAAATTCGTCAGCAAAAGAGCTTAATCTGGCGTCAATATAATAGCGAACTAACATTTCATCAATGAGGGCTCTATTTGATTTATTGATGTCAGAAGTTGAATCGAGTAATCCTCTGACAGGCAAAGTGTCAACTTGAATGTGGCTTGAGGTATTAACTGTTGTTTCAGATGAGGGAAGAACTTGGGCAATCATTTTTAATTTGGGAGCCATTTGAACAAGAGTTAAAACAATTATCAAATTAATAGTAATACTAATTGCTGCTAATGTCATCCAAAATTTTGCTAAAAAAACAGCAATCGAACCTCTTATTTTTGAATTCTTAAAAAGAAAAAAAATCATCTTAAACCCCTCCGTTGAGGCACATCTGATCTATTTTCTTTTCATATTCTTTTTGTAGTTCTTTTTCTTCCTCAAGAGCAAGTTCTTCATACAGAGCTTTTTCAGCTTCTTTTTCTTTTTTCAAATGATCAACATTTGTTGAATTTGTTGTTCCCAGAATAAGTTCCCCTTCAATATCTTTTTCAAGTGCATTAATGTAATTTAAATGTTCAAGAGTTTGTGTCGCATTTAAGATATTGTTAGCTTTAACATATTCAGCTGATCCACGCTCAAGATTCGTGATTTGAGCCACTTGTTCAGAGTAGGGAAGTAGTGCAAAATCTTTTAAAAAGTCACTGTCTTTTGTTAAAGTTACTTTAGGCGCATTTTCTTGATTTTTGGTTATTTTTTCACGAATAGATGAAATATATTTTTTCTTTTTTTCAATGAGTTGTGCTTGAACAAGGTCAATGGATTTTACATCTTGTATATCAAATTTTTCTGTAATTTGAAGTTCTTTTAAATCATTTGAAATATTATCAATTGTCTCTTGTTGAAACTCAAGGGCGAGCTGATAATTTGTATCAGCTGTTTGTTTTGTTTTCTTTAATCCTTGATAAACATTTAAACGATTATTTTTTTCATCCGTTGGTTTATGACGATATTCATCTTTAGGAACCAATGATTTTGATTGGAAAAATTCAGCCATCTCTCCATTTGGATTGTAAGATTGAAAATTTGTTTCTACAAATTTTTTCCAAGGATCTGGCCATTTGGGAAAAACAGATTTTGACTGTGTTGGATCATCCATCATAAGGATAAGCTCGTTTGCTGGAGGTAACGCATTTGGTGGTTTGGGGAATGTTTTGAAACTTTCTGGTATTTTAGATAGGTCTTTTTGTGACAATCCTTTTAAATAGGTATTAAAAGCTTTTTCATTTTCTTGATAAGAATTTTGACTTGTAACACCGGGGATTTTACCAGTCCTGCCAATCAATGAATTAAATTTTTGAATAAAGGAATTTACTTCTTCATTATAAACATATTCTTGGTCTTTCCATAGGGGAAAAGATTTTCCATTTTTTAGAGTCCCATATTTTTCAGGCGTTGCATAAAGAGAAGTTAGAACTTCTCTCCCTAAATACCAGTGGGCCATTTGTTCAGATCTAATTTCCTCCCCTGTATGTAATTTTTTGGGGGTTGCATTTAACAAGGATAAAGTCATTTCTAACTCTTGATTGTCATATTCTTGAGTTATATTTTTCCATGCTTCTTGAGGATTTTCATAAAATTGAGCTAAGAGGTTAATATTACAAGTTTCCATAGCATTGTATCTAGCATCAGCTAATTTTTTTTGATTTAAGGTACTTTCAGCGCGTGAATATGCTTTTCTGAGGGTTGTGATTTTTTCTTGCGCAGTATGAATACTGATAAGTTCTGCTAATTCTGGTAAATAATTTTCTGGTTGATAAACTTCAAGAATAGCTGCTGGTTTAACTTCAACTTGTACAAACTGAGCCGAAAGCATGTTTGAAAACAAAGCAGAAAATCCAAGACTTGTTACTGCCAGTAGAATATATTTTTTCATTATTTGTTGCTCCCTGATGAAGATGAAGTATTTGATTGAACTGTTGGAATGTTTTTAACCGGTTTCATATTTGATAATCCAATATTAGATTTGTATTCCAATTCTGCAGATTCAACTTGCTTTTGAATAAGAAGTAATTGTTCCCAAGCAGATTTTAATTCAGAAGTTGTTTTTAATAGTTTTGTTTTGTTTTCAGATCCTTCTAAGTTATCTTGATTAGAAGCTGCATTTGATGATTGATCAACATTTTTTTCAATGCTATTAACAATGTCAACAATGTCTTTGTATTTTGTTTTTAAAATCATAACACGAGATACATATTTAAGAGTTGCTTGTTGGCGAATATATGATCTGCGTTGTTGGAAAGCGTATTCACTCTCAAATCCACCTTGTGTTTCAATATTATAGTAATCTTTGCTTGTGTTTCTTTGTACACGTTCTAGAGTTGAGGCATTTTTAGGTGGTTGTGTATCTTGAACAATTGGTTTTTCAGTTGATTTTCCATCATCAGAAGAAAAAGCACTAAAGTCACCAGACATAAGTTGTAAGGCCATTTTCTTTAATTTGTTAATACCATCTTTAACTTTGTCTATGCCGTTTCTTGCTTTTCTGTACATGGCTTTGATTTTTTGACGTTCATAATGGGTTGCTTTTCTAACTTCATACATCCCTTTAGCAGCACGTTGTCCCACTTCTTCAACAGCAGTAACAGTACCACCATAGTTAGTTAAGTTGCAAGGTAAAGCACAGGGAACTGCACAAGGGTCAACGGCTGCATTAACAGACCCTGTAAAAAGTAAAATAATAAGGATTAAGGAGCTTAATATTTTCATTTTTCTTCTCCTTTTTTAATGCTTTTTCTAATGTCTTCTTCTGTCATTTCAACGAGAGGTTCGTTTAATAATTGAACTGCTGCTTCATTTTCCATAGTTAAAATTTTCACAATAATATTTGCAGCTGTTATTTTAATAAGAGCTTTTAAATTTCTGTTTTGTAAAGCGTGAGATTGTACTTGATTACATCCAGCTGTTTGGGAGGCCAGAAGTGATTCGGCATCTTCTTTTACTTTGGATCGAAGAGCTGTTGCCAAAGCAAATCCTTTAGAAGCTGCTTCATTTGCATATTTTTTTCTTTTTGTTTGCATAGCTTCTCTTTCAGAACTTGGGGCGTTGTCATAAGCGCTTTTATTTTCAAAGAACATAAGTTTAATAAGTTCTTTTTTTGCATCAGTTATGGAAGCATCTTTTTTTGTAAAAGGTAAAAATTCTGAATTTGAGATAATGTCTATAACTTTTGTTTTCTCTTCCTTTTTTCCTTCATCTTTATCTTTTCCTTCCTCTTTTCCTTCAGTATCTTTTTCAGCTGTTTTTTTAGGAATACTCCCTTTTGAAATATATTCCCAAGCTGTTGTTTTAATTTCTGTTTTTTTGTTCCCAGGTTTTGCAGAACAATTTGCTTTTCCTGTTTGGACTTCTTGAAGTTTGTCTTCTTTTGAAGCTGTTTCATTCGCTGTTGCTTGGTTTGTATGTACATTGAAAATGTTTTTGAAAACTTTACTTGCATTTTTTGTATCAATAATTGGGCAGGCTTGAACAGCAGTTGAATAGGAGCCAACCAATAAACAAACAATTAAAGTGGAGAAAAGAATTTTTTTATACATAGTTTATCTCCTTTACTCTCTTACGGCGAGGGATGGAAGGCCTTTATCTTGCATTTCGCCTAAACTATATGCTTCCAAATTTAAAAAACGAAGTAATCCTATTTCATTTAATATCATACTTGAATTTTGGTTTGCCATAGCGTTTCCTTTTTCCATATCCACGATTGTTTTTCGTTTTTCAGTATCTGCTTTTTTAGCTTCTTTATAGTCTTTATTGTTATCCATTAAAGCAAAAGATTTTTGAGCAACAGCCCGTCCTTGTTCCCATGTTAGATGATAAATCGATTGCATGGCTTCTTGTGAATTTGGTACTAAAACATCTTCTGCAGAAGTATCTTTAATTTTTGAGCCACTGCCTAGATCCATGTCATAGAATGATAAAGCTGTTTTATCCTCTTGATATACTGTTTTGTAATCGATAACTGCATTTTTTTTGACAGCGCTGTGAACAGATGGAACATCAGGAGTTTTTTGAGCTAGATAAGGATTTAACCATGGGAATGTCATAGGGGTTGCATCTTTATTTGTGACGAGGGTCTCATTTTTAACTTCTTTTTCTTTTTTTGCGTTTTCTTTTGGTTCTCCCAAATTTTTATTTTCACCGTCTTGATCCTCTTTTGTGCGTTTTGACAAATCAGTAGCCATTTTTTGGATGGTAACTTGTGCTTTTCCAAGAGCCGTTTCAATAGGCGCTGTTGTTGGACCTGCCAAAACCGGCGTAGAAAAACAAACTACAGAGAGTATTAAAAGGATTTTTTTATTCAAATTAAACATGTTAATCTCCTTTTTCTCTTAGAATATTCCACCGAAAGCGCCACCTATGCCGCCAGTTAGAACAGAATCAAGCATAGAGTTTGTTGGACTATTTTGTTCTGTAACAGTCATAGATCTTTGGGCATTTGTAATTGCTACTGCCCTGAGTAAATCGTTGAAAATTTGAGCATTTGTGTTTGCTGTTGCTGTACTTGCTGCAACAGCCGATCCTAAATCTGTTGAACTAGAGGTTTTTTTTGCAGCAGCAGCATTGACAGAAGTTGAATTATCCCCAACGTTTCTTGCGGCAACAACTCTTTTAGAAATGCCATAAGCGTATCCATAAGTGGCTAGTTCAGTCGTTGCAACTTCTGTGTTTCTACTTGTTTTTGCTTTATCTGCTGTACTAGCTGTGTTCGGATCATCCTTTCGTTTGAATTTGTTATCATAGGTATTTGCCATGCCTTCTCCTTCAGGCAATTCCCCCTTTTTTGCACCACCTTTTCCTCCTTCTTCTTCGTCATCAGAAGAAAAGGCGCTCGAAACAGTATTTGACACCTTTGTAATACCGAGATCTAAATAGCTTTTCCCTGCGGCAAGCCAAGCTTGTGGACCACCTAAAATAAGTTTTTTTATTTCAGCATTTTTTCGAGTATCTTTCTTTTCCATAGCTGTTTTATCATCTTCTTGAACGGCTTCTTGGGTCGTAGAACTGTGTCCTCCAACGTCATTAATCTGTGCTGCAAAAACAGAAGGATAAAAACAAAAAGATAAGAGAAGAACAGGTAATAATTTTTTCATTAGAATAGCCCTCCTGTAGCGCCACCAACTAAGGATGATACAGCCCCGCTTGCATCACCACCAAGAGGTTGTTTTGCTTTATTAATGGATTGGAATGAAACAAGTGCTTCAACTTCTAGTCGTTTAACATCCATAGATAAAAGAGTTGTAGCCATGTTAATAAAAGCAAGCTCACCTTCCGTTCTGTTTTGTAAAGCGGCTGTTATATTTTCAGATGAGGAGGCTTCGTTTTCAATATCCTTTTTCTTTTCATCATATTTTCCAGAACTATTAATGACCGTTGTTGAATCGGCTAACAATTCTTTGGCAGAAGAACTCATCATAGAGACAATATTGGCTTTTGTGCGCTTAATTTCATTTGACGACAAAGATTGATTTGTTTCATCAACATAAAAACAAGCAGATGCGCCAGCAGGTGTATCTAGCCCGTCACAATCTGGTTTGCCATCTCCTGTGAAAAATTTAACAACTGAACTAATTGCATCTCCAATTTTTTCTTTCAATTTTGAAAGTCCACCTTTTGCTTTTCCTAACATATCGGAAAATCCTGAACCCGCAGAACCACTAGAGGCACTTTCAGGATTAGGTGTTCCTTGTGTTGTTAATTCGGCTCCTCGAGACTTGTTTAAAAGTTCTTCTTGCTCCATATTCTCTTTGGATCCTTTGTCGTCGTGTTTTACATTGCTGTAATTTGAAGGCCATATAGCACATTGTGCATCAAAGTTGCAAAAAGATACTGAAACAATTAGGATTGCAAGTATTCTAACTATAAACATATCCCCTCCAAAAAAAATATACTCTCTTATTATAATTTTACACTATTTTAGAGATTTTGCAAAGTTTTTTTTATATGAATTTAATAGATTAACATAAAGCATTGTGACAGTCATTGGCCCAACACCTCCTGGAACAGGCGTGATTGCTCCAGCAATGCCCAACATGCTTTCAAAATCAATATCTCCAGTGATTTTTTTGTTATCCAGACGTGTGATGCCAACATCTATCAAAACAGCCCCTTTTTTGATATAAGAACTTTGAATAAGATTTGGTTTCCCTGTGGCAGCAACAACAATGTCTGCAATTTTACAAATCTCGTCCATATTTTTTGTTTTAGAGTGGGCTTGTATAACGGTGCAATTTTCAGCCATGAGCATTTGTGCGAGTGGTTTTCCAACCAATCGAGATCTGCCAATAATTAAGGCTGTTTTCCCTTCCAAAGAGGGGAGAACTGATTTAATTAATTCAAGACAGGCTAATGGGGTACAAGGTTTTAAATCGGTTTTAGAAATGAAAAGATTTCCAAGATTATGGGGATGTAATCCGTCAACATCTTTGTTTGGATCAAGTGTGGCTAATACCTTATTTTCGTCAAAATGGGGTGGAAGTGGTAATTGAACTAAAATACCATCAACGGTATCATTTTGATTCAGTTCTTCAATGAATGAAATAAGCGCATCTTCCGTCATAACTGGGGAAAGTTGAAAAACTTCAGCTTCGGCACCGATTTTTTCACCTATTTTTTTCTTATTAGCAACATAAATTAAACTCGCAGGATTATCCCCAACAAGAATAACAGCTAGTTTAGGTTTTCTTTCAAAAGTTTGAATCTCTTTTTTCAAGTTTTCTTGAATTTGAAGAGACATTTTTTTTCCATCAATAATAATTGTTTCCATTTTTATTCTCCTTGAGGTGTTATCTCATCTCAATGACGGTAAATCTTTTGGCGTTTCTTAAAAGTTTTTCAGAGAGGGTTTCCATTGATTTTGCTTCTAAACGTAATTTCAGTTCGCTATCGTCTGGAATAACTTTTTTGTTAATGATTTTGCATTTCATAAAAAATAAATCTGAATCAGGGGTTTGAATAGGTCCAACAACTTTTTTTAATTTTACGTCTTGTAAAATAGATTTCAATTCTCGTGGAAGTTGTTGAGGAGATATCATCCCTGATTTTACAGATTCTTTAATGGCAATATCTTTTGCAAAATTTAAAAAGGTCTCACAAGAATTGAGTTTATTAATTGTATCCCCAAGAGCTGATGTTTTATTCGCAGGAAGAGCCATTTGTGCTAATTCCCAAACAGGGACAGTTTCGGTTGTAATAGCATATTTTCTATCGATAACCAAAATAATTAAATAGCCTTTTGGTGTTTTTAAAGGGGCAGACACATCTCCTGGACCCATTTGTTTTAAAACTTCAAAAATTTCTTTGGAGTATTTGTTTTTTTCAATCCAACCAACTTCTCCCCCTTTTTTTGCAGAAGATGCAATAGAATGTTTTTTTGCAAGTTCTTGGAAAGATTTTCCTTTATGTAATTCTTGGTAACATTCTTCGGCTTCTTTTTGATTTGAAATTAACATCTCTGCAACATAAAAACCTTCTTCCTTTAATTCGTTCTTTAGGTTGTTTTTAAGCTGATCTATTTCAGCTTGTGAGGGTTGATGCAAGGAGCGTTTGTTTTTTTGCAACACTTGTAACCACATTAAATCAGCACGAATTTGTTCTTCTAAAATGCTTAGAGGAATGTTGTTTTTTTCTAAGACTTTTGTCATTTCTCCTTTTTTCATCCCATTTTGAGATTCTAAATGAGCAATTGCCTCTTTAACTTCTTTATCACTAACGGAGAAACCATTTCTTTGAGCCTCCACAATTTTAACTTTATCATCAATTAAAGAATTAAGAGCTTCTTGAACGTATTCACTTTTTTTCTCTTTTGTTAAGGGTGTTGAATTTTGGATAGATATTAATTTGGCACGAGCCGTTGCATCAAAAGCAGAAATGGGTTGATCGTTGACTTTTGCAACAATTTGGGCTGCACTACAAGATAGGTTAATAAGCAATAAACATGTAAAAATAAATAATTTCATTACATTCCCCCTAATGTTTTAAGAATAAATTTTACCATAAAGGATGTATTCCCTTCGTATTCTCTATCATAGGTAAAGGATTTATCTAATTCAAATGCTATGATTGTACAATCATTTTCATATTGAGCGACAAGGCCTGATTCTACAGGGCCTTTTTGATTTGATTTTTTTTCAAGATTGTATCTATAATATCCAGACAATGACCAATTTTTTGAAAGTTGAGAAGTCCCAAAGAACAAAATTTCTTCTCTGTTCTTATAATAAGAATATTGACTTAAATCACCAGTTTCTTTTAGTCGAATATAATCAAATCCAACACGTAAAGGAGCTTTTCCAACAGAAAATGTAATTTCGTTTTTGACAGGTTTGAAGTCATCTTTGTCTAATCTAAAACGATATGCTAAAGATACAATATCAAAATTTGTTTGTAAACGACCTACGTAATCAGAATATTTTGAATCAACGCCAAGTGCTTTATCAATAATTTCATCTCCTGAAAAATGATAAGATTGCCCAAAAAGGAATGAAGATGAAATATTATTTGCCCCATAAATTGAATATTCGACACCGTAGTTTGCACGTGTTCCTGTTTCAACACGATCATATCCAATAAATCTATTTTCAGAAAATAAATTTGTGTCATCAAAATCAAGATCAAGACTATCGATATTTGGAATTTTATCTTTATTCCCACTTGTTGGTGCTGACACCAACATCATAATTGGAGAGATAACTTGTGTATAATTTTCTCCCACATTGGCAAATGGATAACTAATTTTTGATGAGAAAACAGGGTAAAAACGTCCTGTTGAGTAGGTGTCGTCTGTTTTAAGGTTGGAGAAAGAATATTTCCCTGTATCAATGTTATAACCATCAAATCGAACACTTGCTTTTGTGTCTACAACAAAACCGGTTGTTGAAATGTAAGGTAAGTGAAGCCCTTGTGTAAATGAGGCACGATTAGATTTAAATCTCTGTCTATTGTTATAAGCAACAGCGTTGAATTTTGAAAAAGCATATAATCCATTATCAGTTAATGGAGACGTGCTATAGGTATAATTGAGTGTTGGAATAAACACAGGAATGGCTTTTTGGTCAACATCCCCATGTTGGTTTTGGAAGGATAGCCCTTTGAAATGGAAATAATTGCGTTCACCAAATCTTTCAGCAGAGATATTTGATTCAAGGTATTGATCGGATGTGTTGACATCTGGAAGGGAGTATCTTCTAAAATATGTATCAGATGATGTTCTATAATATTGACCGGAAATACGCCATTTATCATTTAAATCAAATCGCATACTTGATTTAATGTGGCCTTGATTTTTGTTATCATTGTCCCTTGTTCCACTGGCTTGTAATTTAAAAAATCCATGTGAAAAAATCCCATCATAATCAATAAATGTTAATGGATCATGACTTGTTGAAATTGTTGGGCTAATTGTCAAATTTTGATTATCGGCAAGATTAACAAAGAAGGGTAAGTTAACCCCTTGTTTCATTTCATTGCTATGCCCAAAACTTGGGGCTAAAAATCCTGTTTTTCTTTTAACGGTGAAATCTGGGATATTTAAATAAGGAAAATAAAACACTGGAATATCTTTGACTTCTAAAAGAGAATGGGTGAAGGACATTTCCTTCTCAGGTTTGTTGTGTTTGATATTTCTCGCTGTTATTTGCCAAAGAGGTGCTTCCCCATTACAAAAAGAACAAGGCGTATATCTTGCACGTTTCATATACATAATACTGCCATTATCCTTTTGTTTGATTCTGGCAGCTGAGATAAAGGAGCCTTCATATAAGTGCATTTCGATAGAGTTTGTAATTGCCTTTTTTAAAGATGGGGTTAAAGAGGCATTTTTAGCATAAGTAACTGTTCCATCTGGGGTGGAAATTTTCGCAGGCGTTGGAATGACAATTTCACCAGTGGAGCGATTAAATATGAATTTTTCTGTTGAAATAGTCGTATTGTTTTGATGAATGATTACATTCCCAGTTGCAACAAGGGTGTTGTTGTTTTTGTCATAGATGATTTCATCTGCTTGAAAATCAACAGGTTTGTCTTTTTCAACTTTTACTTGTGGATCAAATTTAACTTGAGCATAGGATGTTGTTGGAAAACTTAAAAATAATGAAAGACAAATAAAAGTAATTAATTTATGTGAAAATTTTAGAAATTTAGAATTTAAAGGCTTCATTGTGATAAAATAAATAATAATAACAGGTACAAAAATATTTAAAAACATAAGGGGAGCGAACCAAAGATTTTTAGCTGTTAAATTTTCAAATGCTAATGAGAGTGATTGAACAACAATTGTTGCAAGAACAATAAAATTGATACGTCCCATTTGGCCTCTCCGATTATAAAAAGGTGATAAAATAGCAAACATAGCAAGCAACATAAATGATATATTATAAAGAGGTTTTGTTAATCTCTTTAGTGCTTCTGTCTTGTATTTACGGTATAAAACAGGATTATTCACTTCTGATTTGTTAACAGATAACAAATAGGAAAGTGAATGTTCTGATTCATCTAAATCACGAGATTTATTTGTTTGTTTTTTATCACTAAAAAACATGTTATATTTGTTAAATTTTAAAATGGAAAATTCTTTTGTCTTTGGATTGTATTCTTGTCTCGTTCCTTTTTGGAAAACGAGTTGAAAACCATCTTTTTCTTGGAAGATAAACCCTTTTTCAGCAATTAAAATAGAAATATTGTTTGGATTTTTCGCATCATAAGCCATGACACCTTTAACCGAACCATCTTCTGCTCTTTCCTTTACGTAAAGTGTTAATCCATTATTTAATGTGTTAAATTGTCCCTCTTGAAGCAATAAGTGAGACAAATCATTGCGAACACGCCATTTAAGATTGCTTAATTCTTCATGGGATTTAGGAATAACTTGTATGGTTAATAAGTAACCAATCATGGTTAATACAATTGCTAACACAAGAGGAGGAAGCATAATTTGTTTGTTTGACATCCCAATGGCTTTCATAACCATAATTTCTTTATCTGCTTCCATTCTTGAAAAAATAAATAAAATGACTGCAAAAAGAGCCAAGGGAGATAGGATTTGTATAAAGTTTGGTAATACAAGTAATGTCATTTCTAAAAAGAGGCCCAGAGGAACTCCTTTTGTGACAATCATATCAATCATACGTAACGATTGAGTCAGCCAAACAAGGGCTGTCATCCCCAAAAGAATAAGCAGAAAGCTTAAAATCAGCTGTTTTAAAATGTATTTTGTTAAAATCATTTAGTATCCTTTTTGAGTACTATACGCTAAAGGATGAGATTTTTCAACAGTCTTTTTTAATCTATCTTGTAAAATGTGTGTATAAATTTCTGTTGTAGCAATATCTGCGTGCCCAAGCATTTTTTGAACAGAGCGCAAATCAGCGTCATGTGCAATTAAATGGCTGGCAAAGGAGTGTCTAAAAACGTGGGGTGAAACACGTAAAGGATCTATACCGGCTTGAAGAGCTGTTTTTTTGAGTTGTTTAAAAAAACCATCTCTTGTTAGATGTCCTTCTTTTGAAAAAGAGGGAAAAAGCCATTTCGATTGTCTTCCTTTGTTGAGGGTGAATTCTCTTTGCATGAGCCATTTATCTAATAATTTTATGGTTTGAGTATTTAAAGGAACGATTCTTTCTTTATTCCCTTTTCCGATAATTGTAACTGTTTGTGTGTCGTGAGTCACAGCGCTTAATGGCAAAGACACAAGTTCGCTGACGCGCATGCCGGAAGCATATAACATTTCAAGAAGAAGATGCAGTCTTAAATTTTGTTGAGCTGCTGTATTAATTAATTTTTCAATTTCTTTTTCAGATAAATACTTTGGTAAAGATTTTTCAGATTTAGAGGCTTGTAAATATTTTGAAGGGTCGTTTTTAATTATGTTTTCAGAAAGCAAAAAACGATAAAATTCATGAATAGCGCATAATCGTCTATTTTGTGTTTTGGCGCTGAGATAATTTTTTGCAACATTTAACAGATATTCTTGCAAATCCTCAGCTGTTGCTTTGTTCATTTTGATGTTTTTTAAGTCTAAAAACTTTAATAAATCTATTAAATCATTTTTATATGCTTTAAGCGTGTTTTTGCTGGCTCCTCTTTCGGCACACATCATTTCAATAAATAATTCAATTAGATTTAAACTCATTATTGATAAAACATCCTTTCTAATTGAAATGGTTTTTCAATTTGCTTAGGGGCACTGTTTGAAATAAAATCATAGAGTAATGTTTTATCTTTTGTATTTTTATTGTTTAAATCTAAAATTGCTCTGATTAAATTTTCCCCTGTTTTTGATTTGTTTTCTTCATTTAAATAAGCGTAAGGAACGAATAAATTTTCTTTCTTTGGAATAACTATTTCCTCATAAGCTTCACTTGAAAGGCGTTGGTAGAACTGAGCACATTCATTATCAACCAGATTGCCACAAAAATGTTTGATAAGAGAATTTAAATCGTTGGAAATTCCAGCTCCTAAGACTTGTAAAAATGGAATGAGTAGCATTCTTTGTTTTTGATGCTTATCGGATGGGCTATCTTTAAGAAGTTGATACCATTCATTTGCTTTTTCTAAATTATTTTGAAGAGCGTATATTTGAGCTGCATTAAAAGCTAAGGATAAATGAGCTGGTTGAGGTAAAATTTTGTTAAGTTCATGTTCCACAATAGGTGAAAGAGATAAAATAAGTTTATCTTGTTTTGCAAGTTCTACAAATTCATTTATTAGCTTTGTTTTTTTTACTTCACTTGTTTCAGTTTGTAGTTTTTGAAATAATTGAGCTCTAAGAAGATGATTTTTTTCAATTTTAATATCGTGCAAAGGAAGCGAATATATTTTTAACATTTCTTCTTTGTTTAATCCTGCTTTTTCAGCAAGAAAAATGCGTCTTTCAATGGGGGTATAAGGAAGTTCAGAAAGCACCTTTTGAATGCCAATATCTTGTAGTTCAAAATCAAAAGAAGTTTCTTTTAACCTAGATAGTAAAAAAACATCCTCAGCTGTTGCTTTGTTTTGAACAAGGGGCGTTTCTAATTCTAATAAAACATTTTCACCACAAGATGAAAATAAATCAGAAGGATTTTCACTGGTTTCTTTGTAAATTTCATAAGATAAAATTGCTTTGTTTTTTTCTTCTTTTTCAAGGAATAAATTGATTCTGGCTTTATCCAAAAATAAGGTGTTAGAAATTGTATCTAAAATGCCTTCTGCTTCTTGCGTTTTTCCTTGTAACAAAAGAGTGTAAAATTTAATTTTTTGTATCTCTTCAGAAACTTGTTTTTCAGGGATTTGATTGATTAAATGAAGGGTTTCTTCGAAGGCGCCTAATCGAACAAGTGCTTTTAATCTTTCGGTTAAAAAAGTTTCATCATTTTCTGCTTCTTCACCTGTTTTTTTATATCCAGTCGAATCTTGTGTTAATAAAAAAACGAGTGCTTTTTTTGATGCTGGCGTTAAAGAGGTTGTCCCAATTTGAGTGATTAAACTCAGAAGGGTTTCTTTGTCACTTTCTTGCCATATGTTTGGTGAAAAAGAATTTGATGAGCCAAGACTGTTTAGCGAAAAAGATGGTAAATCTTGAACAATAACTCCAGAGTCGATTAATTGAGCCTGAACATTAAAACTTGTTAAAAGAAACAAGAGAAAGGACAAAGTTTTTTTATTCATTATCGTAAAGGTTTTGTGATTTGTTTTTCAACGAGTTGAACATTTGGTTTGGGTTCAATAAAAGCCATTGCAACAAAAAATGTGATAATTGCAAGGATGCTTAATTTGAGTAATAAATGTTTTTTTTCTTCTTTCTTGAGCATTTTCTTATCCTTTATACTAGACAGATGAAATAAATCTTGCTATGATATAGTAATACTATATATTTTAAAGAATTGTCAAGAAAAGAACATGAAACAAAAATTATTAGAACCAAAAATCATTTTGCTTGTTGGCATGATGGGGGTTGGAAAGACGAGTTTAGGGCGTATTTTATCTCGCAAATTAGAGCTCCCTTTTTACGATAGTGATAAGGAGATTGAAAAATCAACAGGCTTTTTAATTAATGAGTTGTTTTCAAAATGTGGGATGGAAGAATTTCGCCTTGGGGAAGAACGTGTTATGCAACGTCTTTTAAATGGCGAGCCTTGTGTGTTGTCTTCTGGTGGAGGCGCGTTTTTATCTGAAAAAACAAGGAGCTTAGCTGCTCAAAAAGCAATTTCTATTTGGATTAAAGCCTCAAGTGATGTGATATCAAAACGAACCCAAGGCAGAACACATAGACCGTTGGTCCCTTCAGCGGATAATCAAAAAACAATCGAAAGATTAGTCGCTGAACGTTATCCTGTTTATTCAGAAGCTGATATTATGGTGGAATCATTTAAAGAGTCGCCATATCGCACGGTGAGTCGTTTGTTAAAGGAGTTGGAGAAAAGAAATATTATTGCAACTGTTGAAGATAATTCTGCTCCTTTTCCAAAATATAAACGAGGCAAAAAAATAAGAAAATCTGTTAGGAAGAAAAATGTTTGAGTATATTTTGATAGGTGTTTTATTGTTATTGTCTTTTTATTTTTCTGGAACTGAAACGGCAATGACAGCTGTGTCAATGCCACAATTATATGATTTGGGGAAAAAGGGAAATTGGCGTGCTCAAAAAATTATGATGCTTAAAAAAGATTCGCCAAAGTTGTTAGGCACATTGTTGTTTGGTAATAATATTGTGAATATTGCATTAACAGCACTTTCAACAGCGTTGATGATAGATTTTTTTGGTGAAAAATATGGTGTTTTAATCGCAACGTTTGGTGTGAGTTTTGTTGTTTTATTATTTTCTGAAATTTTGCCAAAAACATATGCAATGAATAATGCACTTTCTTTTTCAATGATGAGTGTTCCTATTCTTAACTTTTTTGTTATTTGTTTTTCACCGATTGTTCGGTCATTTAATCTTTTATCAAAAGGCTTGATTAAGTTGTTACCTTCTGCAGAACCGGTGGCAGATGCTGAGGCTGTTAAAGCTGAAATTAGAGGGACGCTTTTAATGCCAACAAAGGATAATCTTATCAATCAAGAACGTGTTATGTTAAAAAGCGTTTTAGATTTAAGTGATGTGACGGTGGAAGATATTATGGTGCATAGAAGTCATGTTGTTTCATTAAATGCTTCTTTGCCTGTTTCGGAGATTTTTGAGTTTGTGAGTAGGTCGCCTTATAGCCGTATTCCGCTATGGAAAGGGGAGCCAGATAATATTATTGGTGTGTTGCATGCAAAAGCGCTTTTGAAAATGATGAATTCTTATTATCGAGGGAAGTCAAAAGTTTCAATTGTTGATTATTTAACGAAACCATGGTTTGTTTTAAATACAACATCTCTTTTGGACCAATTACATGCATTTAAAAAAAGACGAGAACATTTTGCTCTTGTGGTAGATGAATATGGTGTTATTGAAGGATTGGTTACTTTAGAAGATATTTTAGAAGAGATTGTCGGAGATATTTCTGATGAAAATGATTCTCCAGATCAATCCGTTTTGCAAGTTATAAAAACAGATGCAGGAGGTTATCGTTTGGATGGTCAAACAACCATACGTGATATAAATCGTCATTTTAGATGGGAATTATCAGATGAGCATGCTTCAACTTTAGCTGGATATATTTTGTATGAAGCAGAACGAATACCTTCTGAAGGAGAAACGTTTGTGATTGATGGATTTTCATTCACTATCGTTCAAAAAGAAAAAAATAGACTAGCTGTCGTTGATATTTTGCCCCCAGCTTCTTAATTTGAAGCGTATCTTGTTAATACGATAATTTTATTAACACTGACGGTGTTTTTTATAACAGCGATGACTTTTTCAAGTTCAGCCTGATTTTTTGATATGCCCATTAAATAGATTGTGCCGTTTTCCATTGTGATTTTGTAATTAACGGATGAAATCCCTTTTGTTAGTGAGAGTTCATATCTAATTTTGGCTGATATAGCCGCATCTTCATTCACGATACTTAAGTTGGGAGGATTCCCCAATCTGATATAATTATAGACTTGTTTTACCCCTTCAATTTTCCAGACTGTTTCAACAACTTCATCAATCAAAGCTGTTTGAGGCAAGGCGCCGTTTAATAACACAGCTCCTTCAAAAACGGTTAACTCGATATCAAGCAAATATTTAAAATCTTTTTTAATCAAGGCATTTCGAATGGCAACATTTAATGTGGTATCGCTCCAGTCTTCTGATAGGCTTCTGTCGTCTAAAACAATAGAGGTTACTTTATGGCCCGCATTATAAATTGTACCGACAAATTGACAGCTGCTGAGTAAAAATATGAAGGCAAGAAGAGCGAATTTTTTTTTCATAAAACTCTCCATGCATCCTTGAGGTGTTCTGGCCAAAAGCTTTTATCTTTAAAAAGAACAGCATCATATCTGACTTGAAAAGAGGCGTATTCTGGATATTGTTGTAAAAAAACAGCAGATGATTTTACAATTCTCAGTTGAGAATCAATATCGATAGATTGAGCAGCAAGAAGATATGTTTTTCTTTTTTTTACTTCGATAAAAACAATCGTTTTTCCTTTTCGCATAATGATATCTATTTCACCAGCACCTGTTCCGTTATGAGTTGTAAAATTTTTTTTGATTAAATGATATCCTTTTAATCTTAAGAAAAAAAGAGCTATTTTCTCAGTGATATGTACGTTTTTAAACTTCTTTTTTTTCAGCATTTTGAATATCCAAAACTTTTTTATAAATTTCTTTTTTGTGAATACCTGTTGCTTTTGCCACAAGGTCGGCTGTGTCTCTTGCTGAGCAGGTTTCAAGAGTTTTTCGAATTAAAGTATCTACATCTTCAGTTTGTTGTTCTTTTTCATTAGCTCTTGAAATGACTAAAACAAGCTCTCCTTTGGGGTTCCCTTCTTGTGTATAATATGAAATTAAATCACTGATTTGTCCAGTTCTTGTTTCTTCAAATTTTTTTGTAATTTCTCTAACAACAGCCATTTCACGATTGCCTAACACATCGAGAATATCGTTTAGAGAATCGGTTAACCTGTTTGCTGTTTCGTAAAAAATCAAAGTAGCTAAAACGTTTTTATGTGTTTGAAGAGTTGCTCTTCTTGCGCTTTTTTTATTGGGTAAAAAACCAGCGAATAAAAAGGCGTCTGATGGCAATCCTGAAAGTTGCAAAGCAGATAAAACAGCGTTAGCTCCTGGAACGGTTGTGACGGGAATATTATTTTGTCTGCAATCACGGACCAATCTGTATCCAGGGTCAGAAATAAGAGGTGTTCCTGCATCACTAACGAGTGCGATTTGAAGCCCTTGTTTTAAAAACTCTAATATCTTTGGTCTTACTGTGTCGGCATTATGCTCGTGATATGGTATAAGTTTTTTTGCTTTAACTCCTAACAAGGTGAATAGTTGAGCACTAGTTCTTGTGTCTTCACAGGCAATTATATCGGCATTGTTAAGTGTTTCAATCGCACGTTTTGAAATATCCGACAGGTTGCCAATGGGGGTTGAAACGAGTATAAGCATAAAAAACTCCAATATTTAAGATAATGCTTGAAAAAATATGATAAATTAAGTATATCAAATAAAAATAAATAAGAAAAGGAATAATTTGATGTTAAAAAAAATTCTCATTGCTGTTGGTTGTCTTTGTCTAGTTGGGTGTAGTGTTCAAAAAAAACGTTTTGAATCAACTGATTTTTTAAAAACGGAAGCAAAAAAAACAAAAACAGCTGTTTTGCTCCCTTTATCTGGAGACTCGGTTTCTTTGGGAGATGCATTCAGAAATGCGATTTTAATGGCTCAATTGGAACGGTCAACAGATGAAGCAACAGAAGTTTTCTTTTATGATACAAAAGGGACACCTGACGGGGCTGTAGAAAGTTATCAACAGGCAAAGAATGAGGATGCTGATATTGTTTTAGGTCCTATTTTTTCAGCTGAAGTTGCGAAAATTTCTGCTTTAAATCCTTCAATGCCGGTGATTTCTTTTACATCTGACACAAGTGCACTTGATAATGATGTTTATACAATGGCGTTGTTGATTAATCAGCAAGTTCATCGAATTGTTGATTTTGCTTGTCAAAAAGGCCAACAACGATTTGCTTTGCTTGGTCCAAAAGATAAAACAGGAGAAATTGTTCTAAATGCATTTCATAAAGCAATTGAGAGCTGCCCAACAATGCAATTATCCCATGTCTCTATGTATGATACAAAAAATCCAGATTTAACAAATGCTGTTGCAAAGATTGCTCCTCCTCTCATTGATTTAAAAAAAGATGATTTGACAGAAGAGGAAAAAGAGCTCGCAACAAATCCAACAGCTGAAAGAATAGAGTTTGATGCTTTGTTTGTTTTTGAGCAAGGTGTTCGTTTGCAACAATTAGTTTCTTTATTAGGGTATTATGATGTAACCCCTAATTTAGTTTCATTTTATGGCTTGGCCACATTGAGAGCGCAACATAACAGAGATTTGGTAGGTACATATTTTGCTGATTTACCACAAGAAAAATTGCGTTTGTTCCAAAAAAATTATAAAGAAGCATTTGGGTCAAAACCTATTATGGTCTCGGCTTTGGGGTATGATGCTATTTCATTAGTGAGTTATTTATCAAAAAAAGGGATATTGGATAAATCTTCGTTAGAAGTGCCCGAGGGCTATTTTGGAATTAATGGTAGGTTCCGTTTTAATGAAACAGGGTCAAATGATCGTTTGCTTGAAATGTTCCAGATTAGGGGTAAAAATTACATTATAAAAGTTGATTCTGCAAAACCACAATTTGATTAAGATTAATTCGAAAATAGTAAAATAAGTTGATTTAACATTAATCGGCCTTTAAGTGTGGTGAAAATTTTGTCATCTTGAAGAATGATCCATTTTTTTGAAAGCGCCTGTTTTATGGCGTTTTCTTTTATATTTTTTGAAGGATACCCTTCTTGAGTAAGACGAAGTCCCATCAAAAGATGTTCTTCTTTTTTTTCTTCTTTTGTCAATGGGGTGAATTGAGGACCATTTTGAAGCCATTTTTGAACAGTTTTATGATTTTCAATAGCAATTAAATCCATTCTGCCATGAGCAGCTGGTCCAATCCCTAAATAATTTTGCCCTTTCCAATAAACAAGATTATGCTGACACTCCTGTCCTTTTCTTGCGTGATTTGAAATTTCATAAGCTGGTAAATTGTGAAAATCCATAATTTCTTGAGTGAGTTTATAAAGTCTATTCGCTTGTGTTTGTGAAATTTCTGGTAGATTATTTTTATAAAAAAGCGTTCCTTCCTCAATTGTTAATTGATAAAGAGAATAATGTGTTAATCCAAGGTTTATGGCTGATAAGAGCTCTTTTTCCCAATCTTTTAATTTTTGATGAGGACGTGCATAAATTAGGTCAATATTGATTCTTTTGAAAACAGATTTTGCTTCTTCAATTCGTTGAAGGGCTGTTTTAACAGAATGGATTCTTCCTAAAAACTTCAAATCTTGTTCTTGAAGAGATTGAACACCGATTGAAAGCCTATTTAATCCAGACAATTTAAAGGATTTCATCTTTTTTAAATCAATAGCATCAGGATTGGCTTCCAATGAAATTTCAGCTTTAGGCGAAATTTGGAAGTTTTTTGCCAATAGATTCATAACTGAATCAAACATTTTTTCACTCATTAAAGAGGGGGTTCCTCCTCCAAAAAAAATGGAGCTAATTTCAGGGATGATTTGAAATTTATCTTTAAAGAGGCTTATATCTCTTTGATATCCTTGAAAAATAAGGTTTTCATTTATAAGAGGTATAACACTGCTTGCAAAATCACAATAAGGGCACTTATTTAAACAATATGGCCAGTGAATATATAATCCAAAAGGATGTTTTTTGCTAGGTATCATTAGAACTCTTGACATTTTATTAAAAACGGAGTAAGGTGAAATCCTGAAGTTTTATAATTTTTACATTAACAGGAAAGAAAACACAATGCAAATATTAATTTCCGGACAACAAATCAATTTAGGCGATAATTTCCGTATCTATGCAGAAGGCGCCTTAGACTCATCTGTTTCAAAATATTTTGATGAAGCTGTTAGCGCTGATGTGCGTGTAACACGTGAAGGAAGTGAAATTAAAACTGAATTAACAGTTCACCCAAAAACAGGGGCTGTTATTCGTTCATCAGCTTCTTCAGCAGATGCTTATGCTTCATTAGATGGTGCAATTTCCAGATTGTCACGTCAATTGCGCAAATATAAAAATAAATTAACAGAGCATAAGAATATTGTGGAAATGGCAGATATGTCTGTTATCGAAGCTGTTAATGAAACAGAAGAATCTGTTGATGCGCCAGTTATTATTGCTGAAATGCAAACACAAATTCCAGTTTGTACTGTCAGCGAAGCTGTTATGCGTATGGATTTAGAAGGATTACCAGCTTTGATGTTTAAAAACACAGCACATGGTGGTTTAAATATGGTTTATCGCCGTTCTGATGGTAACATTGGTTGGGTAGATCCAAAACAAAAATAGGTATAAAATGAAAATAGTAGATATCCTATCTAAAGAAAGTGTCATTTGTGATCTTTCTTCGGATAGTAAGAAAAGATTATTAGAAGATTTAGCCGTTCTTGCTGAAAAAGGGACTGGTATAGATAGACGTGTTATTCTGGACGCACTGGTTGAACGTGAGCGTTTGGGGACAACGGGTGTCGGTGCTGGTGTAGCTCTTCCTCACACACGATTAATAGGGATTGATAAAATCTTTTGTGCTTTTGTGCGAACGAATCCAGTTGATTTTGAAGCTGTTGACGGAAAGCTTGTTGACTTGGTCTTTTTGTTGTTGGTTCCAGAAGAAGCTGGGGCTGACCACTTAAAAGCATTGGCTCGTTTGTCTCGTTTATTAAGAGATGAATCTGTAACAGAGAAGTTACGTAAAGCGAAGACGAATGAAGATATTTATCAAGTCATTTGTGATTCTGATGTAGCAGAAGGCTAAAGGATGATAGCTTAAAAAAAGGGCTTTCTTTTTGAAGGCTCTTTTTTATATGCTAAATTTTCTTGACAATTTGGATGAAAAAGATATTATATACGAGAACAAAAACGGTATATTTAGAGTGATAAGATGGATTTATTTGAAATAGAAGAGCCAGAAAGTGAAATTCAATTAAAGCAACAGATAATTGAAAAACCTGCTTTTTTAGATGAATTGAATAAAGAGCAAAGACAAGCTGTTGAAACAACGGAGGGACCAGTATTGGTTCTTTCGGGTGCTGGAACGGGGAAAACGAAGGTTTTAACAACTAGAATTGCTTATATTTTACAGCAGCAAAAAGCCTATCCATGGCAGATTTTGGCTGTTACCTTTACAAATAAAGCTTCAAAGGAAATGAAAGAGCGGCTTGAAAAGATGATTGGAGGGGATGCTTTTTCTGTTTGGCTTGGAACTTTTCACTCTATTGGGATTAGAATTTTAAGAAAACATGGGGCATTGTTGGGTTTAGAATCGAATTTTATTGTGTTGGATTCAGATGATCAAGAACGTCTTTTAAAGCAAATGATGCAAGAGGCAGGGGTTGATATTAAAAAACATACACCTGCTGGGTTGTTAGATGTTATTCAACGGTGGAAGGATAAGGGTTTATTGCCTAATCAAGTAACGATGGCGCAAAACTCTGGCTTTTGTGAAGGAAGAGCTTTGTGGTTTTATGAAAAGTATCAAGAAAGGTTGCGTTCCTTAAATGCTGTTGATTTTGGGGATTTGTTACTTATGCCACTAGCGTTGTTTCAATCACATCCAGATATTTTGGTGCAATATCAAAAACAATTTCATTATATATTAGTAGATGAGTACCAAGATACAAACGTTGCGCAATACTTATTGTTGAGATTATTAGCCAAGGGGCATGGAAATATTTGTTGCGTGGGGGATGATGACCAATCGATTTATTCCTGGCGTGGTGCTGAGGTTGAAAATATTTTATCGTTTCAAAAGGTGTTTCCTGAAGCGCTTATCGTTCGGTTAGAGCGTAACTATCGTTCAACGGCCCACATTTTAGGAGCTGCTTCGCATTTGATATCCTTTAATCAAGGGCGTTTGGGGAAAACGCTTAAAACAGCTGATGAATTGCAAGCAAAAGGGGATAAAGTGAAAGTTTCTCGTTATTTTTCTGGTTCGCAAGAGGCTGAAAAGATTGTCGCTCAAATTATGCAAGAAAATAAAAAAGGTCTTAGTTTGAGTGATATGGCGATTTTAGTGCGTGCGACTTTTCAAACACGTCAGTTTGAAGAGGTTTTGATGCGATCTGGTGTACCGTATAAAATTATTGGAGGTTTTAAGTTTTATGAACGTGAGGAAATCAAGGATGCAGTAGCTTATTTGAGGTTAATTCTAAATCCAAATGATGATCTCGCTTTTTTAAGAATTGTGAATAAACCACGCAGAGGTGTTGGTCCTCAAGCACTGGAAACGCTGACAAAAACAGCTCGGGAAAAAAGAGTTAGTTTATATGATGCAATTTCATGGGCGCCATTGAAACCTTTGTTGCGCAAAACATTGGATGGTTTTATTTTATTATTAAAACAGGCAAAAGAAAAAGCTTTAAGTGCTTTTCCTGCTGAAGTGGCTCGATATATATTGACTGAATCTGGATACATTCAGATGTGGAAACAAGACAAGTCAGTTGAGGCAGCTGGTCGGGTTGAAAACTTAATGGAACTTTACACTGTTTTGGATGATTTTAAGAGTATTGAAGAATTTATTGAATACGCAACACTTGTGACGGATGTTGATGAACAAGTTTCGCAAGATCAACTTGTTGTGATGACTTTACATGCTTCCAAAGGGTTGGAATTTAAGCATGTTTACCTCCCTGGATGGGAAGAGGGTTTGTTTCCACATCAAAAAGCATTGGATGAAGCAGGTGAAAGTGGTTTAGAAGAAGAACGCCGTTTAGCATATGTGGGGTTAACACGGGCGAGGGAAAGGGTTTTTATTTCTCATGCTGATAATAGGCGTATGTATGGTCAAACACAAAATGCCTTACCATCAAGGTTTGTTGAAGAGTTACCAAAAGAGCATGTTCAATTTCCATCTTCTTTGAATAAAGCATATTCAATGGATATGATTGAGCCTGCTTGGTCAAAACCTGGTTCATTTTTTAAAGATGAGGAATTTGTTTCTTCAAAAGAAAGCAGACAAACGTTTTATTTTGGGAACAAGAGTAAGTGGAGTAGGGAGGATTTAAATCCTTTGGAGGATAATTTTTATTCCATACCAGCGTCATCTTATTCAAAATCGCAAAAATCAAAGAGAATTGGTAAGCGTGTTCATCACGAATTATTTGGTGATGGAACAGTGGTAAAAGATATGGGTGATGCCTTGGCTGTTAGTTTTGATAGGGTAGGGGTGAAAAAGGTAAAATCAGCGTTTTTAGAAGAACTTTTTTCTTAAAAAACAAATAAATAATCAAAAATAACAGATTTATAGTTGACAAAATTTAAAAATGGGTGTTAAAATTAAAGTAAGGGCCTTATACGAAAGTTTAAGGTGTGTTGTCGCAAAAAAAAATAGGTTGGAGGATTCATGAATAAATCGTTGTTGCTTTTAGGAGTGGCTATATGTACTTTGCAAGGGGCGAGCGCGTTTGCAGCTACAGAAAGTCTCTCGTGTGGTGCGTCTGGGTGTGTTCTTACAATTACTGAGGATGATGGAACGGTAAGAGAAATAGCGTATAAAAAAGCTAATTATAACCCTGTTACCACATTGGTGGAAACGCAAATGGTTTCATCCGATACAGGTGTGGCGTCAACGTCAACGGCAACAAGAATAAATTCAACGTCAACAAATGCGCCAACATCTTTGTCGACGACTTCTGCACCAACCTCTTTGTCAACATCAACAAGTGCGCCAACGACAACACCAAGAGTGTCAACATCAACAAATGCGCCAACCTCATTATCAACGACTTCTGCGCCAACCTCTTTGTCGACTTCAACAAGTGCACCAACGACAACACCAAGAGTATCAACATCAACAAATGCGCCAACCTCATTATCAACGACTTCTGCGCCAACCTCTTTGTCGACAACAAGTGC
>JAFTTR010000023.1 GCA_017466695.1 Alphaproteobacteria bacterium
ATGGGTCTTTTAGACGTTCTTACCAAAATCATGGTGGTATGCTTAGATTTGAAATGAATTTTTAATTTGATTTTTTAAGGCGATTTGTGGCTTTTTATGTGTTTTTCATATAATGAGTTTCAAATCGCCATTATTGTGGTGGCTTAAAAAGATACTCTGCCACATAATCCTTGTAAAATAGTCCAAAATGTGCTATGGATTGAGTATATTTGAATGAAATGAAAGGATATTATTATGACAAATATAGAAGATATTAAGTCTATTGATTTTAGGAAAGTAGCGAGCAGAGTTGTCATACCAAGAGATATATTTGATATGCCCAGAGAAAAAGGTAAATCAGATATCAAACCATGGCTGACACATGAAGCATTTGAACCTTATATAGATGAAGATATACAAGGAGATGATGTATCTGTTCCAGGTCAGGTTCAAAAAATCACCGATCAAAAGAAATTGCCAGTTCAAGATACTTCTCGTGGGGCGAGGTCTGAATAAAGAAGGAATTCATTGAAATGGGGATGCTTAAATATATAGAAGACACATTTTGTATGATATTTAGGCCAAAAGTTTATGAGGCTAAGATACTTGCTGAATTTGACAGCATAAGTATAGAGGGAAATAAAAGGTTTGCTGAAGAAAAATTGGGTAAGAAAATTCTTACAAAAGATGATGCAGAAATGCTTTGTTCCAAGGCTGCTAAAACCATTCGTTCCTTTTGTGATGATAAAACGACTATCCAATTAAAAGATATACCTATCATTAAACAAGTAAGAACAGCAACTAATTTTGCATTGAATGGCGAAGAATATGAAAAATCATATGTTTCAGATAGATTAAATAGAGTAGGGAAATCATCCTCAGCAAATACATATTTGAATAAAAAAAGAAAAAGAACTCGTCAAAGAGATTAAAGAAAATAAAAACTCTGCAAAAGCAGTGTTTTTTTGTATTCATTCCATAAATAAATCTGTAATTAACCAAAGGAATGAATATGAATACAGCTATACAAAAATTAGATGAATTATTAGCAAAAGTAAGGGCTCAACTTATTGAAAAGAAGGGTTTGAAAGAAGAACCAATAGAGCAACCTGAACCCACAGAAGAACAAACCGAACCCTCAGAAGAACTCCCACAACATCCTGATACAGATTATTTAATCAAGGTATTTAATCACTTAAAGGAATTGGGTTATATCAATACTCAATATGAATTTTCTGAACAATTTTTAAATAAGAACAAGTATTATTATGGGATGATACTATCTGAACACAGACATCCATCCATAGATGCATTACATTCTTTAATCAAGTCAATCAGTGAACTCAGCGAAGCAGAAACTAATCATCAAAGACTTGATGCCCTTTACGAAGAAGGCCACAGTTTGATTACAAAACGATTATTAAAAAACTATTAGAAGGATTATAACATTTGAGACATGGGAGAATTTTATGCCTGCTGGGTAGAAGTTGTTGATAAGGTTATTAGAGATATGAAGATTTAACTACGGATAAAAAAAGAAATCCCCCGTTCGGTTCAAGCACTTCGGCAAGTAAATATCCGATTGGGGGATGATGTAAGCCCAGATGCTGAGAGGGAGTTTAACGCAACCCTCAAAGCTACGCAACAAATGCCTACATTTAGTCGTCAAATGTTGGGAGCAGAGCTTAACAAGTGCATTATATCAAAATAGGACATTAAAGTAAAGTTAATTCTTAAATACAACAAGATTTAATAAAAAAACTAGGTAAGATGTTCAAGACTCCCACTGAAGGAAGCAACTTACCTAGCAAATTTATTATGATATATAAAGTTGTAAAAGTCAATTAAAATCAAAGTAAAGTTGATTATTAAGACATAAAGATTTAATTATGTAATCACATTCATTTAAGATATTTGGTCAGAAATTTAAAAAATCCGTTCAATGTCCTAAAGTTCGAGGGTGTTCGAGAAATCCAATCGGGTAAAAATCATCAATGTCCGACAAATCCGTTCGGGCAAAATGGTATAAAAGTCTTAAAGATAGAGTAGGGGTAAAGTGTCTTAATCGGGCAAAATGACGGGTAACTGTGACGGGGAACAAAAATTGCTGAAAAATAAGCATTAAAAAATCCCCTATAACCAAAAGGTTAAGGGGATAATGGCGGATGGGGTGAGATTCGAACTCACGGTGGAGTTACCCCCACGCCGGTTTTCAAGACCGGAGCCTTAAACCACTCGACCACCCATCCATGAGTGATAAGTTAACTATACACAAAAAAAATAAAAAATCAAGTGCTTTTTTAAAAAAAATGTATTATATTATAAAAAAGACACAAAAAAAGGGCAATAAATGGCATCAAAAAATACATTTTTAACTTTATTTTCAACAACTTGTATAATTGGAAAAATATTTTTCACTTCTCCTGAATTATTTGCACAGGAACCTCAAATTCAAATAAATGTACAAGCGTTTGAAAATTGGAAAGAGGAGTTTAAAAAAGAAGCACTTCAAAAAGGAGTCGAAAAATCTTTATTAAACAGAGTGTTACCTGATTTAAAACTTTTGGATAATGTTTTAAAATCAGATAGAAAACAGTCTGAATTTTTGCTAACTTTTTGGGATTATACGAATCGGACCCTTTCCGAATCGAGAATAAAAAAAGGACGTGAAATTTTGCTTAAATATCAAGCCTTTTTAGATTCAGTTTCAAAAATGTATGGCGTTGATAAACACTATTTGGTTGCCTTTTGGGGGCTAGAAACAAATTATGGTCTTTTTAAAGGAAAAATCAAAACACTTGATGCATTAGCAACACTTTCTTTTGATAAACGACGCAGGAGATTTTTCACAAACGAACTGATAACATTGTTAAAAATCATGCAAAACGGTGAAGAAACTGAATTTTATGGCTCCTGGGCTGGTGCTTTTGGAAATTTTCAATTCATGCCGACAACATATGCAGCTTATGCCGTAGATGCTGATGGAGATGGGAATAAAGATATCATCAACTCTTTGCCAGATGCCTTTTCATCTGCAGCAAATTATTTAAGCAAAATGGGTTGGGATGAAACACATCCATGGGGAAGGGAAGTAACCCTTTTTAAAAATGTGAATTGGAATAAAATAACAGCACAACCCAAGCGTCCTGTTAAAGAGTGGATAAAATTAGGGGTAAAGCCACTTCAAAAAATCTCTTCTTCAGAAAGAGAGGTTGAAGCTCGCCTTGTAATGCCTATGGGAATTAATGGTCCCAAATTTTTAACTTATCCCAATTATGATAAAATTATGAGATGGAATAATTCCTCATTATATGCGCTTTCGGTTGGGCTATTAGCCAATATGTTAAAAGAGGAAGATTTTCAAATAAAAGCAAAAAAAGTCCAAACCAAAATTTCAAGAAACGATATCGAATTCATTCAATCAAAACTTATATCAACTGGACATTATAAGGGAAAAGTCGATGGCGTTTTAGGATTTAATACAAAACAAGGGATTAGAGCTTATCAAAAAGCAAGAAAACTCCCTCAAGATGGCTATCCTTCAAATAAACTCATTCAAAAACTAAAAAGAGAGAAATAAAATGATGAATAAAAAATCCATTTTTTTAATTTTACCACTTTTTTTGTCAGGATGCACAGACAATGGTTTGTTATTTAGATCTTCTGGTGATTATCCAGAAAAAAAAGAGAATATAATTTATATGGTTGGCGAACCATATACGGTTCAAGATAAGGTTTTTTCTCCGGAAGAAGATTACACTTACATTGAGGAAGGCGAGGCATATTGGTATAAATATGATCCAAATAAACCAATTACGCAAAATGGGGAAGTTAATTCCTCTGATACATTAACGGCAATGCATAAAACTTTACCCCTCCCAAGTATTGTTAAAATTACAAATCTAGAAAACAATAAAACAGCCATTGTTCGTGTAAATGACCGTGGACCTATGGTTAAAGACAGAATAATAGATGTATCTGAAAAAACAGCTGAAGAATTAAACTTTAACAAAGAAGGAACAACAAAGGTTCTTGTTGAAATACTTCCTACAGAAAGTAAAAATTTAAAACAAGAATTACTTAAAAAAGAAGCAGAAGATGTTATGACAAGTTCAAACGCTCTCAATGCTTATTATCAAAACAATATTCCATTGGTAACATATCAAGCAAACCCTAAACCTCTTCAACAAAAAGCAAAACCGGTTGTTAAACCTATTCAAGAAAATGATGTTGTATATAGCTATAAAGAACATGTCAAAACAACAGCTATTAGCTCAAAAACAGCTATTAACTCAAAATATGTTATACAGGTAGGGGCTTTTAGAAATAGAACTTCAGCTGAAAACATTCAAAATGCTTTAGCTTCACTTAATCCGAAAATTGTTGAAAAAAAAGTCAATGGAACAGTTTTAAATTGTGTCCAAGTTTCTGGATTTAACTCTAAAAAAGAAGCCTTGATTGGACTTGACAAAATCAAGCGTGCAGGTTATTCTGATGCAAGATTAACTTCAAAATAAATTGATAATGATAAAATAAAAAAAGGATAATTTGATGAAAAAAACATTACTTTACTCTCTAGCTGGTACACTTCTTTTTTCTTTTAACGCAGTGGCATTTGATACAAAAGCAACCCATGCCTTGTTAATGGATGCTGATACTGGGTATGTTATGTTTGAAAAAGATGCTGATAAGCCAATGCCACCAGCCTCTATGAGTAAATTAATGACAGTATATATTGTTTTTGATGCTTTAAAAGATGGCGGATTGAAGTTAGAAGATGAATTTATTGTTTCAGAAAATGCATGGAGAACAGGGGGGACACTCAGTGGTGGTTCAACCATGTTTTTAAAACCAGCTGAAAAGGTAAAAGTCCTTGATTTATTAAAAGGTGTTATTATCCAATCAGGTAATGATGCTTGTATTACGATTGCTGAAAATTTAGCTGGATCTGAAAGTGCGTTTGCAGAATTGATGAATGAAAAAGCCAAAGAATTGGGATTGACAAATTCAACTTTCAGAAACTCAACAGGACTTCCTGACCCAGAACATAAAATGAGTGCGAAAGATTTGGCAAAGTTAGCTCAAATTTTAATTAAAAACTTCCCTGATTACTACTATCTATTTTCAGAAAAAAGCTTTAAGCACAATGGGATTACTCAGGGGAATAGAAATCCACTTCTTTATAAAATACCAGGGGCTGATGGTCTAAAAACAGGGCATACAAAAGAGTCTGGATATGGATTAACTGGGTCGGTTTTATCACCTGATGGAAGACGTGTTATTTTAGTCGTTAACGGTTTAAGTAGCATGAAAGAAAGAGATGAAGAATCAAGACGTCTTGCGACTTATGGCTCTAATGGATTTATCACCACAACACTTGTTGTTAAAGATAAGGTGGTTGACACAATCCCAGTTTGGTTAGGGCAAGAAGAGGGGGTAGATGCTGTGACAGAAAAAGAATACAGAATGACCCGTGCAAAGGGTAAAAAAACACCAATTATCAAAATTTCTTACAATTCACCTATTGTTGCTCCTGTGAAAAAAGGCGATATCATCGCTACCCTTAAAATTGGGGAGGGTGAAACTGTTGAAACAATGAACCTTTTAGCAGCAAAAGACGTTAAAAAAGCAGGATATTTCAAAAGATTGAAACAAACAATTAAATCATGGTTTTAAATATGAATAACGGGGTATTTATAACATTTGAAGGTGGAGAAGGATCTGGAAAATCTACCCAAATTCAACTATTGAAAGATTATTTTGAAAAAGAAGGCAAATCCGTTTTATTAACCAGAGAACCAGGAGGATCTGCTGGGGCCGAAGAAATTAGGAGCCTTTTGCTTAAAGGTGGAACAGACAGATGGGATAAAAAAACTGAAATGCTTTTATTCACAGCAGCAAGACGTGATCATTTAATCAAAAAAATATTCCCAGCACTGAGTGAAGGAAAAATTATTTTATCTGATAGATTTCAAGATAGTACAGTTGCATACCAATGTTTTGGCTATGGATATGATGAAAGCATCTTTCATGATGCCAAAGCTTTATATCAATTTATTGCTGGTGATTTTAAGCCCAATATAACCATTGTTTTAGATATTGACCCTAAAATTGGCTTATCTAGAAGTATCAAACGACAAGGCAATGATGAGCAACGTTTTGAAAATATGGATTTTTCTTTTCACGAAAATATCAGAAAAGCTTTTTTAACATTGGCTCAAAGTGAACCTAATCGTTTTATTGTTGTTGATGCAAATCAACCCATTCAAGCAATTCATGAAGAAATTGTTTCGAAGTTGAAAGAAAAAATGAATGCTTAGTCCATATGAACAAATTACAAATTCACTTAAAAGTGGGAAAATAACAGGTTCTTGGCTTATAACAGGGCCTTTTGGTGTTGGGAAAAAAACATTCGCTAAACGTTTAAGTGCCTTTTTAACAACTGGGAATTGGGATGCAAAAATGGATTTTAATCCCAATGTTAAGTGGATTGAGTGCTCCCTAACAGAGGAAGCAAAAAAAGAAATTCAAAAGTTGATTCTTGCTGGTAAAGAGGTGGAAGAAAACACTAAAACTCTTGCACGAAAAAAGGAAATAACCGTTGATGACATTAGGGAAGGGGTTAAGTTTTTATCTTTAAAGTCAAGCTCAAATGAGTATCGTATCCTTGTTATATCATTAGCCGAAGATATGAATACAAATGCAGCTAACGCCCTTTTAAAAATGCTTGAAGAACCTTTCCCAAGAAGTATTATTTTATTATTATCCCAAAACACAGGCAAATTGTTGCCGACGATCGCCTCTAGATGTCGGAAAATTCAAATTCCAAGACTTTCTTTTGACTCAATGGTTGAAGAATTAAAAAAACTTTTACCTCAATCGCCTCATGTTGAGTTATTAGCTGAACTGTCAGATGGCTCCATTGGATTAGCACTTAAAATTCATGAAAATGATGGTCTCAAGATTTATCAAAAAATGAATGCTTGCTTTTTGCCTCTTTCAAGAATGGATATACAAGCCTTAAATGATTTTGCAGATAGTGTTCATAAAAATGAAGATGCCTTTTCATTGTTTCAGATATTTTTGACAAATTGGTTTTCAAAAACAATCAAAGAAAAATATGAAACAGATCCTATTTTGAGTGAAAACTTATTGAATCTATATGAGACAACAACAAATCTTTTTTCAAATGTTTCAAATATTTATCTTGACAGACGTCAAGCAATTATCAACACCTTTTTATCTATTGGAGAGATTTTAAATGATAGATAGTCATTGTCACTTAGGTATTGATGACTTTAAAGAAAATATACCAGAATATCTTGCAAGAGCAAAAGAGCAGGGTGTTTCTGATATTTTAACCGTTGCTTGTGATTATAATCAAATAGATGACTTAATTCATATGAGTAAGTATCCAAATGTCTATACAGCATTTGGCATTCATCCAGAATCTGCTGATAAATTTGATTATCAAAAGTCCTTAGAAATTTATAAAAAATATCCAAAAATAGCTGCCGTTGGAGAAATTGGGCTTGATTATTATTACAATCCTGATACAAAAAAAGAACAATTACATGCGTTTCATGAACAAATAAATCTTGCACATCAAATTCAAAAACCCATCATTATACATGCAAGAGAAGCTGATAACGAAATGATTGACGTTTTAAAAGAAAGTTACAAAAAAAATCTATTAACAAAATCGGGAGTTATGCACTGTTTTTGTGGTTCTCCAGAGCTTGCAAAAGTAGCTTTAGACGTTGGATTTTATATTTCAGTTTCAGGCATTATCACATTTAAAAATGCAACGAAGCTAAGAGATATAATTTCAAACATACCTCTTGATAAATTGCTTATTGAAACAGATGCACCTTATTTAGCGCCTCATCCATTTAGAGGAAAAAGAAACGAACCAGCCTTTGTGAAATACACATTAAATGTTTTAGCTGAGATTTTGAATAAAGATGTAAACACTGTTGAAAATCAAACAAATAAAAACTTTTTTGATTTATTTGAAGGAGAGTAGGGCATGAAAATTAGAATTTTAGGATGTGGCCCATCAAATGGCGTTCCTTCATTATCAAGAGGATTTGGAGCTTGTGACGCTCATAATCCTAAAAATATAAGGACAAGGAGTTCAGCGCTCATTACAACAAACGAGAATCAAAATATTTTGATTGATACAGGGCCAGAAGTTAGAATACAATTGTTAAAAGCCAATAATCCCAAAATTGATGCTCTTTTTTTCACACATATACATTATGACCATATGGGAGGTGTGAATGATTTAAGCGCCTTTTTATTAGACAAACACGACAAAATCCCAGTCTATTTAACAGAAGAAACAGCTCGGTATTTTAAAGGTCAGCTTTCATACTTATTCGATAGCAATATAGCACCTTTTGAATTAAATATTATAAAACCATACGAGCCTTTTTTTGTTGGAAAAACAAAGATTATTCCTATAAAGCAATATCATGGAAATTTGATATCTATTGGTTATCGAATGGATGATTTTGCGTATTCAACAGATGTTAAATCAATGGAAGAGATGGGATTTGAGTTGCTTAAAGGGATTAAAACCTGGGTTTTAGGTGTTGTCAGCTCGAAAAGAGATCCAAATAAGCCTGAATCCATCAAACATATCTATTTGGATGAAGCCATCAAATGGATTGAGCGTATAAGCCCTGAAAAAGCCTATTTAACACATATGGGGCAAAAAATGGATTACGAAACGCTTTGCAAAACATTGCCAGCGTATATTCGTCCTGTCTATGACGGATTCGAATTTGAAGCCTAAAATTTAGACACGCCTTGATTTTAAAGGGTTAAATAAAATTATAAAATAAATTTAGAGCCATTTATAGCGAGCAAATTCACATAATCTTGTGTGAATATACATGATTTTGATTTAAATCGGCTTAAAATAAAGATAGATTGCTCAATTAAAAATTAAAAGATATTTAAAACAAATAAAATATAAAAAAAACACTCATAAAAAAATATATAATTTTTATAATATAAAAGAACAAGATTTTATATTATTACTTGAAATGAAAGCATTGATTCCCTTCCCTTATTCTACATCTTAGTATACATAAGATAAATTATGCGACAAATTGATGTAAGAATAATGAGGTGTTTTAATATTATATTTCAATAAGTTATAACTGTATTTTCAAGGCTTCTATTTTTAAAAATTAATTATTATTTTTTTGTGCTATTCGCTTGGCAATGCTTGCCATTAAAATATATTCTTAATCTATTTTAACGCGTTAGATAAAACATAAAATCCTGTTTTAGATGGACCAGTCTTAAACCTATTACGAACATCCACCTTTATTAACCCGTCTATCACTCAAACCCACACAAAAACCATTCTTTTAAAATATCAGCCACCTCACCTATTTTTAAGTGATTTTAAGAAAGTAGCCCGTTACGTCTTATCAAAATTGAGCCTTATTTTCCTTAAAAGCCTTTATTTTTAAGCTGTTCAAGGCTTTTTAACTAAAACCACACATCAATTTTCAGCCAAATCTTCTTTAATAATCGGTCAAATATACGAAAATTTTATTTAAATAGCCTCTCTAAAAGCTATTGAAAAAATTCCGAAACATAAAATTACAAAACCCATCATAAAATAAAAGAGATGGGTTTTGTCCTAAATAATACAAAGCGTCTTTTTACATTGTGATTGTGAGATGTATTATCTTACATCTTCTTTATTTGTTGCTAAAGAAATAAACGCCCCAGACTTTTTAACTTCTTTTTACATTGTGATTGTGAGATGTATTATCTTACATCTTCTTTATTTGTTGCTAAAGAAATAAATGCCCCAGAATTTTTAACTTCTTTTTTGTTCATAATAATTGTAGATAATGCAACACAACTCATAGCAATTTGTTTTGCTGCTGCTAAAACATTTTTTTGCGCCTCTGGATTATGAGGGTCTAATGCTTGCACAACAGATGCAAAAGGTGCATCTTTATCAGTAGCATCAATCTTTGGAAGGTCAACTTTTGTCAAATTATCTTTCTTTTTAATATCCAACATAGGCACGACCAAACTTGTTAGCGTTTCAACAAAAGCTGCTTTTTCCATTTTCGGCATTTTGTCTAATCCGTTTAGAAATGCTTGTGCTTGCTCGTCAGTAATGCTTGTTGGGATATTAAAAATATCACTTCCCTTTTCTATACGTGGTAGATTGATTGATTTTAAAGTTTCTTCATCACGTTTTTTTGCCATATATTCAGCAAATTTTTGAACGCCAGCTTGAACACGTGGATCAGACGCATCTAAATGCCTTCTGTCATTAGATGAATCAAGCATTGGAATGTCAATTTCTGTTAAATCGTCTGTTTTTTGTGTCATTTTTATCTCCGTAATTAATTGTTCAGCAATCATATTTTTATTATACATCTATCCTTTTTATTTTGTCAATAACTTTTACCCCCCCCCGAATATTTTTTAATATCTATTTGATTTTAAATACTTATTTTTTTACAAAAAAAAGGAGTGTTATATTAACACTCCTTTTTTTTGTTCTTTTTCAGATCTTTTAGAGATGACCTTTAATCCAAGAAACAAGCTCTGATTTTAACATAGCGCCAGTTTTCCGATCAACTTCTTTTCCCCCTTTAAATAAAACCAATGTTGGAAGACTTTGAATATCAAACATATCAGGTGTTTTTGGCGCTTCATCAACATCTAATTTATAAATACCAACTTGACCAGCCATTTCATCAGCAATTTCACTAACAACTGGTAACATTTGACGGCATGGACCACACCATGTTGCAAAAAAGTCAACCAAAACTAATTTTTCTGATTGCAAAACTGCTGTTTCAAAATTTGAATCGTTAATAATTTCCATTTGTTTCTCCTATTTCTTTTTTGATACCATTAAAGTATAGCTTATTTTTGCCCCTGTCAAGACTTTTTCGTGATCTTAACAGTGTTCATTTTGAGATAAGTCACTTAATTTCTTCATAAATAAAGGACATGACTTTTCAAAACGAGTTCGCATATCTTTTTCTATATTCACTTTTTCTTGAACAAACCGTTGAGCATAATAAGCCAAATTATAACAAGCTCTATTTTGGCTTAATATTGATTGAATACCAACGGTTTCATTCCGTTCTGGCTTAATTTCACGTAATCTATCAGCGATCATTCCTTTTAAATCATTTCCATCAACCGTTGATAAGCGAATAAAATCCTCTCTTATTTCAAATAAAGGACTTAATTTTGCAATAATAACTCTTTTAGGTTTGCTTAATAACATTTTTGATGAAAAGGTTGCAATATTATCAACAATGCAATCAGCAACTGTTTTCCCAGATTTGTTTTTCAAATCAAAATCAACTCCTTGGGCTTTAAGAGCTGCAACAACTCTTGCATTTAAGGACCTTGTACCTAACAAATAAAATCCAGCATGTTCCCCTTTTGCATTTGTTTTTGAAAAATCATAACCGGCTTTTGCCATTTCATCAATCAATCTAGGAGAAAGACGTCCATATGATGAAAGATAATCTCCCATACGGTATTGTTCTGGATTTGATTTTTCATCCCCTAATGGCGCATTTAAATCACAATGATGTTTTTTTAACAACTGAACCATTTCAAAATCAAAATTTGAGCGGCCAAGTAACAATCTTAAAACTTTCACAACATCTTTTTGACGAAGTGGTTCAGATGATTTTCCAAACACATGTTTGATTTCTTTAATATTTCCTTGTCGTAAAACACGATCTAATTCTTTTGTTTCTTTTGATAACATTTTATTCCTCCATAAAAGTAACCTTTAATATATCAAATGCCATCACAAAACACAACAAATTTTATCCAAAAATTATTCTAATGTGTCTAAAGGCCAGCGAGGACGTGCTTTAAAGTCAAATGAATCAAATTTTCCCTTCAAAAAGCGTTCCATCCCTGCCCAAGCAATCATAACCCCATTATCTGTACACAACCCAATCGGTGGTGCTGAAAACTTCAAATCATTTTTATCAGCTAATGTTTGCAACATATTGCGAACAGACATATTCGCTGCAACTCCTCCGGCAACCACCATATCTTTTGCATTTGGATAATTTTCTTTAAATACACGAATGGCATTTGTTAAGCGATCTTGCATTTGAGCTACCACAGCTTTTTGAAATGAGGCGCAAATATCTTTTTTATCTTGTTCAGTAATCGTATCTAACTTTTCAATAGCAACTCTAACAGCTGTTTTTAACCCTGAGAAAGAAAAATCACACCCTTCTCTGCCCTTCATTGGAACTGGGAATTTAAAGCGTTTTTCATCTCCGTCTTTAGCTGCTTTTTCAACATTTGGCCCGCCAGGGTATCCAACCCCTAGCATTTTTGCAACTTTATCAAAAGCTTCACCAGCAGAATCATCAATTGTACCCCCTAATTTTTTGTATTTACCCACATCTTCAACAATCAAAACTTGACAATGTCCCCCAGATGTTAACAATAATAAATAGGGAAATTCAACTGGATGAGATAATCTTGCTGTTAATGAGTGCCCCTCTAAGTGGTTAACAGCAATAAATGGCAGATTATGGGCAAGCGCTATTGTTTTTGCTGTCATAACCCCTACCAATACCCCACCAATAAGCCCGGGACCCCCAGCAACTGCCACAGCAGATAAATCTTCAAATTTCTTATTTGCTTTTTTCATTAACTCATTGATTAATAAATCACATTTTTCAAGATGGGCACGAGCGGCAATTTCAGGTACAACACCACCAAAACGGCGATGTTCGTCATATTGCGACCAAACAATTGATGCTAAAATTTCTTTTTTTTCATTAACCAAAGCACATGCTGTTTCATCACAGCTACTTTCAATTCCTAAAATGATTTTTTCTCTCATCATTTTTTCCTTTTACTCTTTTTTAAATTAATCCGAACTGTTCCACCAGCATTAATCCATTCATATGATGCTATTTTTTCTTTAAATACAGGCGTATCTAACCATAAAGGTATTTCTTTTTTTATTTTCCCTTCCTCAAACAAACCTTTACCTGTTATAACCGAAATTGTCTTTGTTCCCAGAAAATAATGAACTGTCACAAATTTAAGCACACATTCATATGCCTCTTGCAACACCAACCCATGCAAATCAACAATATTTTGTATAATTCTTTCAGATCGAGGTTTGATTTTGAGTCGTTTTACCGGCACATCATCTATTTTGATGTCTTCCTTTTTAAAAAGTGGGGTTACAGATTTTATCAATTCATCCCAAGCCAACAAATCTTCTTTTGTTACAGTCATCTTACTCTTTCGGTAATAATAAATAATAAGACCCTACACTTTTCATACGCCCTGCTTTTGAAAAAGCAAGTTCACCATGTCCCCAAAAGAAATCAGCTCGAATTGCCCCTTGAATAGCGCTTCCAATATCTTGAGCAACAACCAGTCGTTGTAATTGAATACCATCTGGATCCTTTGTATCGAGCCACATAGGGGTATGCATTGGAATAAAATTCTTATCTACAGCAACAGAACGCATAGGTGTTAAAACGACACCCCCTGCTCCATATGGTGAATCACCTTTATTTTCCTTAAAAAAGATATACCTTGGATTTTGAGCCATAATTTTTTTGGCTTTTT
The DNA here is from genome assembly GCA_017466695.1 of Alphaproteobacteria bacterium. Lineage (GTDB taxonomy): Bacteria > Pseudomonadota > Alphaproteobacteria > CAAHEQ01 > UBA3637 > RGIG4140. The sequence continues at coordinate 13,606 of JAFTTR010000023.1, forward strand.
GAGGATTTTCCTGTAACCATTTTTTCATAGCAGGCATTGAGTATAAAGTCGGCGCTCCATTTTTTTTCAACAACGTACCAAGACCTTTAAACTCCCTCGAATTACTTCCAGCAAAACCCAATTTAATTTCCCCTGTTGGGGTAATCAATCTGCCAGATCCTTGAACATGTAAAATAAACAATTCCACAGGGTCATTTGCCCAAGCAATAATGGGGGCATCAATACCATCTTCTTCAATATCTTCACGTTCTGGATATTTTTTCCCTTTTTTATATCCATCTGGCAACCCATAAATTGGCACCTGCGTCTTACTCACTTGATATCTAGTACCCGTCAACTCAGCTTCATAATACCCAGTCATTGTACCTGTTTTAGAACCATAAGAAATAACTTGATAAGGTCTTAATGTTTGCTCAATGTAAGCCTTAATTTGTGATGAAGATGCACCATTATAACGAGGCAAATCACGACAAAACCTTCTAAACATAGGTGTTGGAGTTTTACAAGAATTCATCAAACTTGGCATTGCCATTGTCAAATCATCATTTTGCCAGCCAGGTAAATCATTAAATGAAAGCTGTTTTAATTTAAAAGATCTACCTTGCGACAAAGAATGTGTTGATGTGCATCCGGCAATAATTAATGATAAAGCAAAAACCAAAGGTCCTAATGTACGAAAATCTTTTTTAGCCATAGATTTCTCCACTTTTTGTCGCACTAACAACCCATTTTGCACGTCCTTTTTTTCTAAATGTCCAGGTATCTGTCACCGTTGCGACACTCATTTCATCCCCTTCAATCACGTTTCCTTCAGCGTCTTTTAATAAGTTGATTTGTTCTGTTACAAACTGAACGGTTACTTCTTCTTTTTGAACAGAAGAATTCAAAATTTTCACTGAATCAAAACAAATAAGTGAAAAATCAACAACGTGCTTATTTTCTTTTCTTTTATTAATTTCAGCCTCAAATGCTGAATAAATATCCGGCATTAAAAGATTTTTAATTCTAGAAATATCCCCTTTTGTAAACGCATCAACAATCATTTGAAATGACATTTTAGCATTGGCGATAAAGCTTTCTTCACTAAATTCTCTTTTTAATTTTTGTGAATTGTCAATTAAACGCATTTCAATAACTTCGCCTGTTTGCTCAGATACAAAACGGATCTTATGCGCAGGGGTTGTTTGTTTCTTTTTCCTTGAACCTCCTTTTTCAGGTGATCTAAAAAGCATATATGCCAAAACAACAACAATTCCTGTTAAAATAATATTTTCAAAAGACATTTCACATTTTCCTTTACATCTATAAAAAACAATTGTATAAGCAATCAGTGTAATATAACTCTAATTATAGTTTTTTTTCAAGAGGATTTTTTAAAATGACAGAAAATGCATCTCAAAATGTGCCAAATATTCAAATAAATGCTCAATATATCAAAGATTTATCATTTGAAGCACCTTTATTGCCTCAAATTTTAACTGAAATCACAGCAGCTCCTGCCATTTCAGTAAATGTTGATATTCAAGTTAACAAAACAAATCAAGAAAATGTCTTCACTGTTGATTTAGTTGCAAAAGCAGCAGCTCAGACAAGCGATACACAAAAAGCTTTATTTATTTGTGAATTAACATATGGTGCTATGGTTACCCTTAACGTGCCAAAAGAACATACTGAGCCTGTATTATTGGTCGAAGTTCCTCATTTGTTATTCCCATATGCTCGTGCAATCATTGCTAACACAACAAGAGAAGCTGGGTTCCCACCTTTACAAATCAATCCTATTGATTTTGCAGGACTTTACCAAGCAAAAATTCAACAACTTCAAGCTCAACAAGCTGAAGAAAAGAAATAAATTATTTTTTTCTATAAAAAAGACAAAAAAGATTGCTTTTTTGTCTTTTTTTGTTTTAAGATAACTTAATATAATAAGGGAAGATAATGGTAACAAATTTTATATCAAAAAACGAAGCTGAAACACTTAAAATCGCTGCTGATTTTGCAAGAAGAATTTCAAGTGGAACGGTTGTTGCTCTTTACGGCACGCTCGGAGCAGGAAAAAGCGCCTTTTGTCGTGGTTTTATTCAATCTCTTTGTAAAAAAGTTGAAGACGTACCAAGCCCAACATTTACACTTTTACAAACCTATGAAGCCCCCTTATTTGAAATATATCATTTTGACATGTACAGATTAAAAACACCCTATGAGGCTTATGAACTTGGCATTGAAGATGCCTTTTTAGAGGGGGTATCATTGATTGAATGGCCTGAAAAAATTGGTTCTTTATTACCTAAAAATGCCATTCGAATTACATTTCAAATTCAAGAAGATCAATCTAGGCTAATCACTATTGAGGAGTAACAAATGTCTATACAAGGAACAACACCACTGGATACCTTTTTAAAAGAAGCAGGCTGGAATACGGCTAAAAAAAGTCTTTTAGCACATGACGCCTCTTTTCGTTGGTATGACAGACTTCAAAAAGAAACTGGCGAAACCATGGTTTTAATGAATGCGCCAATTCCAATGGAAAATCCTGCTCAATTTGTTTTTGTTGATGAGCTCCTTGAAAATATTGGCTTAAAAGTCCCTCATATTTTTCACAGAGATTTAGAAAATGGGTTCTTACTCCTTGAAGATTTTGGAGATAACACATTCACACGCTTAATTAATAAGGGACATAATGAAAAAGAGCTCTACGAAAAAGCAACAAATGCTCTGATTCATTTGCAAAAAAACATTCAAACAAACTGTGGCTTAAGAGAATATGATTGGAATTTAATGTTTTTTGAAGCCTCCCTCCTCCCTCTTTGGTACATCAAACATGTTGTCAAAAAAGATTTAACCGATAATGATATGCTTGAATTTGAAAACATTTGGAAAAACATATACCAAAAAATAGCACAAGTTCCTCAAACTCTTGTATTATTAGATTACCACGTTGATAATTTGATGATTACAAAAACAGGTGATTGTGGTTTGCTTGATTTTCAAGATGCCAGATTTGGACCAGTTACATATGATTTAGCCTCTTTACTTGAAGATGCTAGAAGACCTGTTCCTGAATATATTCAAAAAGAAATGCTTGAGCTTTACTTTAAATCATTGCCAGAATTTGACACGCCTCAATTTAAAGAATCTTATCCTTTAATGGCTGTTCAACGGCATACAAAAGTTATTGGTATTTTTGTTAGACTTTTTGTAAGAGATAAAAAAGACAGATACTTAAAAAACATTCCTTTTGTTTGGTCTTTGCTTGAAAAACATTTAGATAATCCATTATTAAAAGATTACAAATGTTGGTTAGATAAGCATGTCCCTACCTCTGTTCGAAAAATTGTCCCTTTTGAAGGAGAAACAAACAATGTCAATTAAACCAGCGATGGTTTTAGCTGCTGGCCGTGGAACAAGAATGCGTCATTTAACAGATGACAAACCAAAACCATTGGTTCAAATTGGCGGTACAAGCCTTTTAACGCATATCCTTCAAAAAATAAAAAAACAGGATATAAAAAATGTTGTCATTAACACTTGTTACAAAAGTGATATGATAAAAAAAGAAGCTTTAAAACAAAAAGACCTTCTCCTCTTTTTTTCAGATGAAGAAACAGCTCTTGAAACAGGAGGTGGTGTTAAAAACGCCCTTCCAACATTACTCTCTTTAGGGGGTGAAAATGGTTTTTTTGTTTTAAATGCCGATCCTTTATGGACTGAGCCCAAAAAACCCTTATTAGAGCAATTGGAAACAGCTTGGAATCCTGAAACAATGGATATTTTGTTAGCTATTGTCCCAATTCAACAAGCCTATGGTGACGTACCAGATGGGAATTATTTTATTGAAAATGGTCATTTAAGGCGCAAAAAAGAAAATGAACACAACATCCCTTATTTATTCATGGGAATTCAAATTATTCATCCAAGAATTTTTGACCAACCTTTGCCTGAAGTGTTCAGTTTAAGAGATTTGTACGACCAAGCTCAAGAAAACGGCCGATTAGCGCATATTCTTTTTGATGGAAATTGGTTTCATGTGGGAACACCAGAAGCTGTTGCTGAAACAGAAAAAATGTTCATTATGGGAAATGATAAATGATTTTTACGCTCAATTTGACAGACAATTTTGCTGAAAAAATTGTCGACTTTATTCTTTCAGAAAATACTTCCCCATTAGAAATGGCTCAAATGCAAATTATTTTGCCAACAAAAAGAGCTGTTAAAACAGTAAAAGAATGTTTTTTAAAAAGAAGTGAAGAAACCCCTCTTCTTTTGCCCAAATTAACTGCATTGTATGAGATTGATACACTAGAAGTGGATATTCCTCCTGCGATGTCTCATATTGAGCGCCTTATTTTATTAACAAAAATATGTCAAAAAAAACCAAATGTTGAAACGCTCGATCAAGCCCTAACAATTGCTATTAGTTTAAGCTCTTTGTTGGACGAATTTTATCAATTTGAATCCTCCTTTGATGCATTAGAAAATCTAGTTCCAGATTTAGAATTAGCCCAGCATTGGAATGAAACAATCCAATTTCTAGACATTATTCGAAAAATTTGGCCAGCTTTATTAGCTGAAAAAGGCCTTATTGATGAGCAAGATCGGAAAATTCGCCTCATTAACGCCTTTACTAATAAAATAAAGACAAATCCTCCAACACATAAAATCATTATTGCTGGATTTGATGGGGCATTACCAGCCGTTTCTCGCTTGATAAAAGAAATTAATAATCTTCCAAATTCTCTTATTTTGCTACAAGGCCTTAATACCTGGATGACTGATGAGGATTTAAAATATGTGGATGAAAATCATTATCAACATTCCTTTAAACAACTTTTAAAAACGCTTAATTTATTCCCCCCTGAAATTAAAAATTTATCTCACGATTTACATCCAAGAGAAGAATTAATCATTGAAGCATTAAGACCTGCTGAACAAGCTGAAGAATGGCGCTGTTTAAACCTTTCGCCGGATATTTTAAAAAATGTCAAACGAATTGACTGTGAAAGCATCAATGAAGAAGCCTTGGCGATTGCTTTAATTTTAAGAGAAACACTTGAAACACCAGAAAAAACAGCTGCTCTTGTTACAAATGACAGAATGCTGGCTCGTCGTGTAATTTTGGAAATGAAACGATGGGGGGTGGAATTAGATGATTCAGCAGGAACACCACTTCATCACACACCAGTGGGTGTTTATTTATCCCTTATTGCCTTGCTGGGAAAAGAATATCCTAATAATCAATCAAACTTGTTATCTTTGTTAAAACACCCATTAAGTGCCGATCAGATGATGCCAACTGATTTAAGAAAGTTGGTTAAAATAAAGGAAAAAGAAGCAAGGGAAAAACAAAATCCATTAGAAATTGAATTAAATACCAATTTAGATGTATTTTTATCTTTCTTTAAAGATAATACCCCTGCCCCCTTTATTGATATTTTAGATGCGCATTTAAAAGTAGCTGAAGAACTTGCAACCAGTCAAGATCGATCTGGACAAGAACGCCTTTGGGGGAATGAGGCCGGTCAAGAAGCCTATAAGTTATTCGTTAAAATTAAAGAACACGGTCATAAATTTGGCGAAATTCAACCAGCCGATTATTTTAATATGATTATGCTCTTTTTATCGGGATTAAGTGTTCGCTCTAGATATGGAATGCATAATAGATTAGATATTTTAGGACCTATCGAAGCACGTTTAACCCATCCAGACGTCTGCATTATCGCAGGGCTCAATGAAGGCTCTTTTCCAATGCTTTCAGATACAGGACCTTGGCTTTCAAGACAAATGCGAAAAGCCTTAAAATTACCAGCTATTGAAAGCAAAATCGCTTCACAAAGTATGGATTTTGCACATTGTTTTTCAAGTCCAGAAGTTTATTTAACAAGAGCTGTTAAGTCTGACGGATCACAAACCATTCCCTCTCGTTTTCTCTCTCGTATAGATGCTGTACTAAATGCGAGTAATATTGAATGGGAAATTGACCCCCCTCATTATGCGCGTCTTCTGGATAAAACAACCTTACAAGAGCAAATTACACGGCCTGTTCCAACACCTCCTGTGTCTGTTAGACCCAAAGAACTTTCGGTCACAAATGTTGAATTATTGATGAAAAACCCTTATGCCGTTTATGCCAAATATATTTTAAAACTTTTCCCACTCAAAGACATTGGAGAGACGCAAGAAACGATTATATATGGCCTTGCTCTTCACAATACATTAGAGAACTTTATGAAAACAACACCTTTTCATAAAGATGTCAACCAATTAAAAGAACAGATTATTAACACATTAAAAGAGTACCATTTCCCAGAAGCTAGCCTTTCCTTTTATGATGAAAAAATAACAAAGATTTCAAACTTTATTATAAAAAACCAAAACGCTCGAGAAGAATTAACTGATGAAATATTTGTGGAAGAAAAAGGCTCCCTTCAAATTGAACTGGAAGATAAATCTATTTTTACTTTAACAGGGAAAGCTGACCGAATTGATAAATTAAAAAACAACACCTTAGAAGTTATTGATTATAAAACAGGAACACCCCCTTCTGGTGGGGAGATTATTTCAGGTCTTTCCCCCCAAATGACACTAGAAGCTGTTCTTTTAAGAGAAAATGGATTTGAAAAAATAAAACCAACAAATGATATTAAAATTTCTTATTGGCGATTAAATGGTAAAAATGAAGGAGGAGAACTTATTCCAGTCCCTTCAAAAACGGCGAAAAAAGATGTTTCTGACTTGATTGAAGAAGCACACATTGGCCTTAAAAACATTTTAAATAAATTTAGGGATGAAAAAACACCTTATACAGCCTCTCCACGCCCAGATAAAATTAAATTTAATGATTATGCACTCCTTAGCCGTGAAAAAGAATGGTTAACGGCTGACGATTTAGATGATGAGGAATAATATGACATTACTTGCTGATATTACACAAAAACAACAAACAGCTGCTCATCCCCTTAATTCAGTTTGGGTTTCAGCCTCTGCCGGCGCTGGTAAAACAAAAGTTTTAACCGATCGGGTTCTGAACTTGTTACTCACCGGAACACCTCCTGAAAAATTACTTTGTTTAACATTCACAAAAGCTGCTGCAGCAGAAATGTCCAATCGTATTACCACCACCTTAAAATTATGGGCTATTCAAAGCGATGAAGATTTAGCTAATTTATTAAAGGATTTACGAGGGTTTTATCCATCAGATGAAATGGTCAAAATTGCAAGATCCTTATTTGTTAAGGTTCTTGAAACCCCTGGGGGGCTCAAAATTATGACCATACACAGCTTTTGCCAATCTATTTTAAAAAGATTTCCAATTGAAGCTCGTATTTCTCCCCAATTTGAAGTAATTGATGAAGTCAAATCACATGCGCTCATGCAACAAGCTGTTAATGAAACATTTTTAGATCAAAATTCGAAGCAACAAACAGCTCTTTTAAGTGACTATCTCTACGATAAATCCATCAAAAGTATTTTTGATATGATATTGCAAAACCAATCCTCTTTAGAAGAAAGGCTCGCAACTTATAAAGATGTAAATACCCTTAAAACAAATTTAAAAAAATATTTTAAAATTCAAAGATATAACTCAAAAGCTGACATTATCTCTGAGCATTTTAATTTAGAGGAATTTAATCAATTAAGGTCCTTGTATTTAACACAAAAAGACACCGTCAAAAAAACTCAAGAAAAAGATCCAAAAGCTTTTTTAATGTATGACACGGTTAATAATCTGAAAGCATTTCAACTGGTTGAAGTAACTGTTGCTTTAACTCGTCTTATTTGGCATATATTAAAAAAATACAAAGCTCACAAAAGAGAAGAATCTTTTTTAGATTACAGTGATTTGGTTTCAATTACAAAAAATTTACTCAAAAAATCTGGTATGTCTGACTGGGTATTGTTCAAATTGGATGGAGGAATTGATCACATTCTTATTGATGAAGCGCAAGATACCAATCCTGAACAATGGGAAATTATCAGATTAATTGCTGAAGAGTTCTTTTCTGGTTTGGGTAGAGAAACACAACATGTTAGAACCATTTTTGCTGTTGGCGATAAAAAACAGTCTATTTATAGTTTCCAAGGCGCAGATCCTAACGAATTTGAAAGAATGCATACCTTTTTTAAAAACAAAGTACTCACTTCAGAAAAAAAATTCGAAACCGTTCCTTTAAATATGTCTTTTAGATCAACTGAGGCTGTTTTAAAACTTGTTAATTTATTGTTAGATAATCCTAAAGCAAGAGCAGGATTATTAAATAAAAATGAAGAAGCCATTCATATTCCTTTTCGGGCAAAAGATGCTGGTTTGGTTGAAATTTGGCCATTAGAACAACCTCCAGAAAAAGAAAATATTTTGAACTGGAGTTTTCCAGAAGCAAATAAAACACCTTCGGCCGTGACAATACTGGCTCAAAAAATTGCAACCAAAATTAAACAAATGGTGGGAAATGAGATTTTACAATCAAAAGGCAGACCCATTGAACCAGGGGATATTATGATTTTGGTAAGAAGACGTAACAAAATCGTATCTGAGATTGTTCGAGCTCTTAAAGAAAAAAATGTACCGGTTGCAGGAGTAGATCGGATTATTTTAACAGAACATATTGCTGTTCAAGATCTGATCAGTGTTGCAAGATTTGTCCTTTTACCAGAAGATGATTTAAACCTTGCCTGTCTTTTAAAAAGCCCCCTCTTTAAAGTCTCTGAAGAAGAACTTTTTAATTTAGCCCATAATAGAGGGAATAATGCCCTTTTTACGGTTATTCAAAAACAAAGATCGGATATAGCCCAAAAATTAACCCTTATTTTAAACCAAGCCGATAAAATGCCTGTTTTTGAGTTTTTTTCCTATTTACTCGGACCATTAAACGGAAGAAAAGATTTCATATCAAGACTGGGGGAAGAAGTTAACGAGGCACTGGATGAATTTTTATCCTTAACACTTAATTTTGAGACAACAGAAATCCCTTCTTTACAAAACTTTTTAAAATGGATTACGAATAGAAAAGTCGAAATTAAGCGTGATTTAGACCAATCAGGGATTAATGCTGTCAGAATTATGACTGTTCACGCCTCCAAAGGTCTTCAAGGGAACATTGTCTTTTTACCAGATACCAGAAGCATTCCAAAAACAAAAGATACGTTTTTATGGGCTGAAAACAATTTGCCGATTTGGGTTGCTAGTTCGAACCTTAAAACGCCTGAAATTGAGTCATTATATGACACATTGGATGAAGCTCAATTTCAAGAATATAATCGCCTACTCTATGTGGCATTAACCAGAGCAAAAGATAGGCTCTATATAACTGGATGGGATACAAGAAAAACAAAAAATCCAAATAAATCAAATTGGTATGATTTAATTTTATCCTCTCTTCCTGAAGAAATAGCACCTGACACAGATGGGATTATTCGTATCACCTCCCCTCAATTAAAAGAGGTCAAGGAAGAAAAAATACAAAGTTTAGGAAAAACAAATATCGTTTTACCAGATTTTGTTTTTAAAGATGCTTTAATAGAAGGTCCTCTTTCAAAACCTCTTATGCCATCAAAATTAGATGATGATACGCCTGAATCTCATTCTGCTTTGGGGCAAGACAGAGCCTACGCCTTAAAAAGAGGAACATTTATTCACCAAATGCTTCAATATTTACCAGATATTCCTGAGCATAAACGAAAAACAGTTGCTCTTAAATTAAAACCAGAAGATATTGAAATCCCTGAAAATTTATTTGATATTTTTGAAAAAGAAGAGTTTAAACACCTTTTTTCAAAAAATTCTCAAGCTGAAGTTCCTATTGTCGGCGTTTTGAATAATCAAGTTATTTCAGGTCAAATTGACCGGCTTGCCATCTATGAAAATGATATTTATCTGATTGATTTTAAATCTAATCAATATGTGCCTAAATCAGAAAAAGAGGTTCCTCTGAATTACCAAAAGCAAATGAAAACATATAAAGACTTGCTGAAAAAAATTTTTCCTGATAAGGTAATTCATACTTATTTACTTTGGACCGAAAATTTAACCTTTATGGAGCTTTTTAAAGATGAACAACAAATTTAAAGTATTTTCATTCCTTGCAACAACATTTTTATTAACGGCTTGCTCTGGGATTCCAAAAACACCCGATGGGTTTACTCAAAACACCGTTGAAGCTGATCAAATAAACTTTGTTGTGTGGGAAAAAGATTCCATTAAACCAAAACAAACTCTTCGTTTTTATATTGAAAGCAATGGCACACCAAATCCTAAGAAACCAATTGCTCTTTCACTTGCAACTGAAGATGAGTTTAATAACATTATTGTCTTGACACGTCCATGTCAATATATTGACAATCCAATATGCAAAAATCAAAATATATGGGAAACAGAAAGATATCATCCTGAAATTTTGAAAGAAATGCAAGAGCTAACCAGTTTTTTCATCAAAAAATATCAAGCAAAGAATATCGAATTTGTGGCGTATGAAGATGCTGCACCTATTGCATTTAATATTGCACAACGTTTAGGTGGAACAAAAAAAATTGTAACAGTTGCCGGTGTTTTAGATATTGAGTCTTATGCAAAACAAAATAAACTTCCTAAATTTAAAAATGCACATGGTGTTCAAAACAATCATCATTTCATGTCAACGATCCCTCAAATTCATTATATCGGTTCAAAGGATGAGGTCGTAACAAGAAGTATGACTGAAAAAGCAATCTCAAAGTTTAACAAGCCTCAAAACGTAACGGTTAAAATCGTTCATGGATTTGACCATGATGATTGGGATAGCATTAAATTGAGCTATTAGCTGTTATTTATCCGATTTATAGCGATTACAATTTTTGCAGAGCATCTGACAATTGTCTATGGTTGTATGCCCCCCTTTACTCCAAGGGGTAATATGATCTGCTTCCATCTCATTTATTTCAAAATGTTTCTTACATTTAGGGCATATTCCTTTTTGTCTTTCATAAACTTTCCTTTTTTCTCCATCTTTAAATGCTCTAATGCTTAAACACCTTTCATTACCACTTAAAACATATTCATAAATACCTTTTTTTGATGTAATTTCATCATACTCATCAGCCATTAAAGTAGATACATATTCTTCCAATTCTTTTGCATTGTAATCATTATCTTTGTACTGGTTATAAAACAATCCCCAATCTAATCCCTTCATTTCTGTTCTGTATTTAGGAAATAAATTTTTCACCCAACTAATTACAGATTGAAAGTAATTCCATAATTCAATAGCATTAGATTTATGTTGATGTTCTGCCATATACTGTTCAATGTTTCCTTCACTGATCCAATCTAATGCTGTTTCCAAATAATTCTGTCTAATTGCATGACCTTTCATATAAGTATTAGCAATTTTATATGCTAAACAATTATTTTTGCTAAAATAATGCTTGGCATCTGATAACCATTCGCCAGTATAAATAGCATTTCTCAATTCTTGTTCTGTCAATTGGACACCAGCTATGTTAATAATTCTAAACCAATCCAGTTTTTCTTTATCGTTTCCCTCACAAATGTAAATCATCAACTCATAATCTAAAATTTTATTCTTTTCTGTATCTGTTAAATTATGAAAATATAGATTGTTTATAGAAAAAGTACCATTAATGTATTCGCAAATGCTAATGGTTCTTTGTTGTCCATCCAATACCTCAAAAGTATCATCTTCATTTCTACACCAATACATTACATTTAGTGGAAAATCTTTATTAATGCTATTTATAACTGCATCTCTGTGCTTTACATCATATACAAATTCCCTCTGATATTTTGGTCTAATATTCAATTTGCCATTATATCCAAAGACACCTTCTTCATCATTGTTGACATAATTTTCAACAATATCTCTTACTTTTATATGGTTCAAGTATATTTTCATTCTGCTGTCCCTTTCTTTCTAATCAGTATTCTTGCATAAGTAGAATATACACACTCGTTGGTTTTAGGATTGATATAATAATTTCCCTTTAACGACTTACCAGATAACACTGGATTTCCCTTTGTTTTTCTACCAGTTGCTTTAGTAAATGTTCCATCCTGCCTAATTTCTTTAAAATCATCGTATTCTCTTGTTGCTAGAATACCTGCTAATTCAGCATCACTTGAATTCAATAACCCAATAATTTCAAACTGATTAGGGTTATATTTATCTAAAAATGTGATAGGAACACCTATTACACCCTCATAATCAACAGGTATATCTCCAACTTTATTTACATTGATGGCATCATAATTATCATATTTTAGATATTCCTCTGGTGTATATTTTTTATATAAATCCAGTCTGTTATATCTTTTACTTATATCAATATTTGTAAACCACCTTGTTAGCCCTACCAAATTTCCCATTGTACCGTCTGGCTGTAAAAAATTACTTGGAGTTGTATATCCCAACCACAACTTATTTTCTCTTATCAACTTAAATATTTCTTTATAGGTGATAGCATTCTTATTTCCAATAATGATAACCTTTTTGTTATATTCCATCAATTGAGCTACATATTCTCTAAATAATGAGAATGGTGGGTTGGTTACCACAACATCAGCTTGTTTCAATAATTCGATACACTCTTTACTTCTAAAATCACCATCGCCTTTTAAGTGCTTGATACCAATTTCATCAATGGAGGGGACTCTATCTCCATTTTTGTCACCTTCATATTCTAAATAGACCGCTCTTTCACTACTATTGGTCGAAAACAGATTCATATCTTGGTTCTTGTAACAAGTCGTAATCAACTTCTTTAATCCCAGATATTCAAAATTATAACTAAAATAATGAAAAAAATTACTTACTCTTGGATCATCACAATTACATAAAACAACTTTATCTTTAAAAAAAACTTTATAATGCCTCAATTCATTTTCTATATCACATAACTGAGTATAAAATTCATCATTCTTATTTTTATTTGCTTGATGGAGATTCTTGTTTCCAGTACCCCCCCCCCCGAAACACATGCAACTATTTGAATTTAATAACATTTTTAATATCCCTATATAAACTTAAATAAAACTTTAGTTTATTATATATATAAATTTAACTATCAGCAACTCTTTTTTCTAACAGAATTAATCTGTAATAAACTTTTTTATCACCCTTCATCTGTAATAATCGGTTTAAATTGAATCTGCCCAATCACAGCCATATCATCTGATTTTCTGACAATTTTATCTGGCATTTTAGGAGCTGGTTTCATACTGGTAAGGGTTTTATATTCAGGGTGTTTAAAACAAAGGGGTGATTCGGCTCGAATAGGACGAGTTAAATGCCCAGAATAAAGGACTAATTGCTTATTTGGTGCCATAGATAGAATACCCGATCCCCCAATCACACCATCAGCTTGTTTTTTAATTTTATGACTATACTCATAAAATAAGTTAAAACCCATTTTAGATTTTGCCGTTGGAATTAAAGACCCTGACCAATCAAAAAAGCTTCTCTTTCCACTATAAGAATGAACAACCTTTGTCAACGTTTCAATCCCTTTTAAAAGAGGTTGACGTGTTGCAGGATTATTTTGGCGCTTAATAATCTTAACGGCTACAGAACTCATAATCACATCAGCTGTTTCTTGATCATACTTAACCGTTATTTGATGCCAATCTTGAACACAAACTAAAAATTTATTTTGCTTAGAACGGCCAAAAACAATCCCATCTGTAATACTTGAAAGTGAAGGCATATGATGGAATTCATCCAAAATAAAGCTCGCAGGACATGGCCCTGCCCCTCCTTCATTTGGTCCACATTCCATCAAATATTGTGTTGCCATATTGATGAACAAACTACTTAATAAAACACAGGCACTTAAATCTGAAAATGGAACTGACATATATACTGTAACAGGTTCATATTTACCAGTTGATTCATTTTTAATACCACGCAACTGTTCATATTTTAAATCATTCATTGATGTATGATGTCTGACAGCAGCATTTTTAAATATATTTACCCCAGATAATGCCATCGACATAACAGAGCCACGCTGTTTATCTGGCAATGTTAAAACTTGATTTAATTCCAAAAGAGTTCGGCGTCCATAACCATAATAGGCTGTTTCTAAAACAATTTTTTCAAAAATCATCTGCCAAGCATCCATATCAAGAACAGACATATCTTGTTGTTTTTGCCTCATTGAAATTTCATGATTAGCTTGAATTTGAGCACTATTAATAATATCCAACAACATTGCAAAACAAGCATCAAATCCTCTCCAAGTCGCAGGAATAAGATCCCACGTCCCAATGGGCAAATAATTTTCAACAGTGAGTGTTCGATTAATCGTATTTTCACGAGCTGCCAAAACTTCAGGAAAATCTCGCATCGATTCATAATAAGTTAACAAAACTTCGTAATCTTCATCATCTAATTGATTATTTTTAAGCCGATATAAAAAATAATCGTTTGCTTTTGCCTGGTCAACTTTCCCACACAAATAACCTGTTAAACCAGTTAAACACCCACGGCCTGTTTTAACCCAATAAGGGTCGGTTCCTGTTGGTCCATCAGGAATAAGATAAGAAACCAATCCATCAATATAGCCCTCACGCCCATTTTGAAGTGAAGGCAAGTTTCCCTCTCCAATAGGATTCCAAGAAGGCCAACGAATATTTTTTTCTAAATCATCTTTTCCCATCCAATTGAGCATAAAAACAGGACCTAATGTTGATCTATATCCACTGGTGAGTTTAGCAATTTCGCCTTTTGGATCGTGAACAATAACACTTGATTCTTTTTCTTCCAAAATGGCTGGGATAATCACACCTGTTGTTTTACCAGAAGTCGGACATCCAATGCAAAAAACAGAACGTGTATCAGGTAACTTAATTTTTTTTCCTTCAAAAAGGCCTAACAAAAGATGCTTCCCTTTAAATAACCCAAATTTTTCAATATCCTCAGCTATTGCTTCCCGTCCATCCCCAAAAGATTGAGGCGCTAAGAAAAATGGATTAATATAACAAATCATAAATTCATAATACAAAAATATAAAAGTAGGAACTAACAAAATGCGCCAGGTAAAATAACTTTGCCACGTTATATGTTTGGGTTCACTAAAAGTATACAACTCAAGCCATTTTCTATACCCTCTAAATGGTTGAAATAAATCACCTTCAAGTGTTTGAATGATATAGACCCACATCTCTTTAAAAGCCTCAAGTGTAAGCCCTTTCCAAATAACAGTTGCAAATGGAACAAAAAAGAGAAGCAAAACCCAAAAAATCATAATCCCCACAAGAGCACGCCAAAACCACCACTTAATGCAGTTCATTGCGAATTTTTTTGGTTTTAAAAAATCAAGACCGTGTCCCATTTTACCCCTTTGTTTTAAATTTAACTTTTTCTACTTTCCTTGCTTTGGTAGCGACTCTTTTAATCGAAGTTTCATCACCTTTAAAGGTATTGTCGCTTGATATGTAAGCTGAATTTTCCCCACCAGCAAACGTACTTTTCTTAATTAAAGAAGGCGCTTCATCCACCTCCATTTTACCTTTATGTTCCACTTTAACTTCATCTTCTATCTTATTGTTTTCTTTTTCATTTAATGATTTAGGCCAAGCACGATAATTGTCTGGTGATACTTCTTTTTTAGCTGGCTTTTTTATATTTTTAAGAACAATCTCTTCTTCTACTTCTTGAGCTTTTTTAGCATAATTTAAGAGTTTTTCTTCATGTTCTTTTATAACAGCTTCTTCCATCTGTTTTTTCTTTTTTTCTTTTGTTTTTCTTAAATCAAAATAATACTTTTGTAATCCGCCCAAACTTAGCAATTGCTTGGGATCAATATATGTCCCAGCCAAATTAATCCCATCTAATGCAAATTGAGATAAATCAATTCCTTTTAAATCCACTTTTGTTAAATCAAGCCGTCTTATATCAATTGAAAGAAGATCTCCTTTTGTCAGAGATCTTAAATCAATTTTTCCACTTTCAACAAGCTCCAAAAATTTATCAAAATTTGTAATATATTTTTCAGCATCTTCCTCTAAAAAAGCATCTTCAAAATTGTTGTTTCTCATAAAAACACGTTTAAAGGCAACATCTTTAAATTTTGATTTTGAAAAATCACTTTCTTCTATAAAGGAATCATCAAATTTTGCACCTTCAAAATTGCAATTTTTTGCTTTTGTTTGGTAGAAGCAGGATTTCGAAAAATTACACCCCATTAAATTAGCCCCTGAAAGATCGGCTCCTTTTAGGTTAATTCCTGTATAGTCTTTGTTTGACACGTCTTTCCCTGCTTTAATATCTTCAAGCAAGGTAACAGCACGTAAATCCGTTAAATAACTATCTCTTTCAGAGGGTAAAATAAACTCTCTTTTGTCAATCCCAAGTGTAAACAAAACAATATCTGCTTCGCTTACTTTTACATCTTGAAACTTTCGTTCAGGTCTTTTCATTTCTATTGTCATAGACTTATTATAACATAGAAAATTAAAAATGAAATAAAAAAAAAGATGACTTTTTAAAAATCTTGTATTATAAATGAATGATTCAAAGAAAGGAATCTAAATGACACCACCTAAAAAGACCTCTTTTAAAAGATGTATCCCTTTGTTTATTATGTCAGTTTTTGTGCTTTTTATGGATCAAATAACAAAGTGGCTCGCTGTTGAAAATTTACCCCTTCATACCCCTGTGCCCTACTTTCCTTTTTTTAATTTGTTTCTAACTTATAACAAAGGAGTTAGTTTCTCCTTATTTTCAAGTACAAACCCCTTAACCCCTGTTTATTTAAGTCTTATGGGACTTTTGATTTGCTTAATTGTTCTTTACTGGATGATAAAAGAAAAAGACTTTCTCATCCAAACAGGTCTTGCCTGTATTTTAGGGGGAGCCATTGGGAACATTATTGATAGAATTAGATTAGGTCATGTTGTTGATTTCTTAGATGTTTATTACAAAACACACCATTGGCCTGCTTTTAATGTCGCCGATTCGTTCATATGCCTTGGCGCTTTTATTATTTTTATTAGAATATTTTTCACAAAAGAAGAGGATAAAAAATGAAAAAACTCATTTTAATTTGTTTATGCGCTCTTTTACCAGCTTGCGCTCAAAAAAAACCACCTCTTGCCCCAACACAAATCGTTAACGGGCAATCAATTGTTATGCCACCAGAATTTTTTGTATTACCTAAAAAAGTAAATACAACTCCCCCTACTTATACAGCTATCGAGGAATAATACATGACTATCTATGATAAATTGTTAACCCATACTGACGTAATTAATAATCTACATCTTCGCACCTTGTTTGAGGAAGATGAGCAAAGATTTAACAAATTTCACGTTCTTTTTAATGATTTTGTACTTGATTATTCTAAAAACAAAATCACTGAAGAAACAATGGAATTACTCTTTGAACTTGCTAACTTTAGCAATTTAAAAGATGAAATTGATGCCATGTTTGAAGGCAAAAAAATCAACACAACTGAAAATAGAGCCGTGCTACACACAGCGCTTCGCAATCGTTCAAATACCCCCATATATGTTGATGAAAAAGATGTAATGCCTGAAATTAATCAAGTGTTAGAACAAATGCATCTTTTTTCCGACAAAGTAAGATCTGGGTCATGGCTTGGCGCAACAGGTAAAGCCATAACAAATGTTGTAAACATTGGTATTGGTGGATCTGATTTAGGTCCTCAAATGGCCCATGATGCTCTTTACCATTATAAAGCAAAAAATTTAACATTTCATTTTGTATCAAACGTTGATGGAACTGACATCACCGAAACATTGAATAAATGTGATCCAGAAACAACATTATTCATCATTTCTTCAAAAACATTTACCACTCAAGAAACAATGGCAAATGCACAAACAGCAAGAAATTGGCTTTGTACTCATTTAGGCGATACAGCCACACAAAAGCATTTTGTCGCTGTTTCAACCAACACAGAAGCTGTTAAAGAATTTGGCATTAATCCCGAAAATATGTTCGTATTTTGGGATTTTGTTGGGGGGAGATATTCTTTATGGTCAGCTATTGGTCTTTCATTAATGATTGCAATTGGTTATGAAGGTTTCATTTCCATGCTTGAAGGCGCTCATGAAATGGACATGCATTTTAAAAATACGCCTTTTGAACAAAATATGCCCGTTATTCTTGCTCTCATTGGTCTTTGGAATACAACCTATCTCAAGGCAGAAAGTTATGCTGTCTTACCTTACGACCAATATTTAGCAAAACTCCCTCTTTATTTGCAACAATTAGATATGGAAAGCAATGGGAAAAGTGTCAAAAAGAATGGTAAAAATGTTGACTATTCAACCGGACCTATTTTATTTGGTGCAGCCGGAACCAATGGACAACACTCTTTTTATCAACTCATCCATCAAGGGACACATTTGATTCCTGCCGATTTCATCGCTCCAATACATTCATTAAATGAAACAGGCACTCATCATGACATGCTTCTTGCAAACGTTGTTGCTCAATCTGAAGCATTAATGAAGGGGAAAACCCCTGATGAATTAAGAGCTGAAGGGGTTGCTGAAGAATTAATTCCTTTCAAAACTTTTGAAGGAAACCGACCAAGTAACACCCTGTTATTTAATAAAATGACCCCAAAAGCATTTGGCTCTTTAATCGCTCTTTATGAACACAAAGTTTTTGTACAAGGAATTATTTGGCGCATTAATAGCTTTGATCAATTTGGTGTTGAACTTGGCAAACAGCTTGCCAAAGCAATCTTACCTGAATTAATGGATAAGACAAAAGAACTAACACACGATTCATCAACAAACTCCTTAATCGAAAAAATAAGGACCATACGCTTATAAATGAGTAAACATTTAGAAAAATACGCAACAGCCAAAGAAGTCAAAAAGGTTATTCATACCTTTAAAAAACTTCTTTGGAAATTGCCAAAAGTTGATAGAGTAAATATTGTTTCTTTCATCAAAAGTGAAACAAAATGTTGCAGCTGGTGGCCCTTACCTTATGTATCTGAAAAATTATTTGATACATTAACAGGGACATTAAGTTCTGAAAATCTTAAAAATAAAATGAATAAAAAAGAAACGCTATCTACTCCTTTTTCAAAAGTCTTAAAAAATAAGAAAAAATCTCATAAACTTATGAACATCATTCAATCAGCAATGAGTTTTATATCTATTGATACTCCTGAAAAAAAAGAAAAGCTTTTTAATCATATTTTAAATGAGCCAACCTATTATAAAATAAAAAACAAAATCCAATTTAAACCTCTCGCTAAAAAGGTTTCTGACGCCTTATTTCAATATGGACTTTGTCTTATTTCACCTAATTATAAGCAGTATATAAAATCTGAAAAAATTTTTCAACAACTTGTTGAAACAAAAGGAAATATCTCTCTTTCAAATAAAGAGATAAATAGTATATTGGGTCATTTTATAACTGCGCCCCAAAATTTTACTCCCAAAAAAATAACCACTTCAAAAAACAAATTATTTTACAACATTTCAAAAGATATTCGAGTTCACATAAATGACTAATACATCTATTCGCCTTCTTCCCCAAAATTTAATCAATCAAATCGCTGCTGGTGAGGTTGTTGAACGTCCATCAGCTGCTTTAAAAGAACTCATTGAAAATTCAATTGATGCTGGGAGCTCTCAAATTAGCATTAAAATTCAAGAAGGAGGGAAAACATACTTTTCAGTAACAGATAATGGTAAAGGTATGTCAAAGGAAGAATTAAATCTGGCTATTGAACGCCATGCAACCAGCAAATTACCAGATGATGATTTGTTTTGCATCAACTTTTTAGGGTTCCGAGGAGAAGCCCTCCCCTCTATTGCCTCAGTTGCAAAATTAACAATTACATCCAGACAAAAAGAAGCTGAAGATGCTTGGATGATTAAAGTTGAAGGTGGAATCAAAGAAGAAGTTGCTCCTGCGCCAGCCCCTTTTGGAACAACTGTTGAAGTCAGAGATTTATTTTTTGCAACCCCTGCCCGTTTAAAATTTTTAAAATCAACACAATCTGAAACACTGAGTATTAAAGAAACAATCAATCGCCTAGCCATGGCTTATCCTCATATTCATTTTTCACTTTCAGATGAAAAAAGAACTATTTTAAATTATCCACCTGTACCTACACTTCTCGCCCGTGTTACTCAAATTATTGGAAAAGCTTTTGATGAGAATGCTCTTGCGATTGAATCTGAATATGAGGGTACAAGATTAACTGGTTTTGTAGGCTTGCCAACGTATACCAGATCGACCAGCCAAGACCAATATCTCTTTGTTAATGGAAGATTTGTGAAAGATAAGGTTTTAATCGGAGCAATTAGAGGTGCTTTCCAAGGACTTATCAGCCATGATGTCCATCCTGTCTTAGCACTTTTTTTATCAGTTCCACCACAAGAAGTTGATGTGAATGTGCATCCAGCGAAAATTGAAGTTCGTTTTAGCAACGCTGCCAAAATTCGAGGACTTCTTGTTTCAACAATTAGATCAACTTTAGCCGAACAAGGGCATAGAACAAGCTCAACCATTGGCATTGGAGCTCTTGAAAAAAGCCTATCTTATATGCCAAGTGCTCCAAAGACAAACCATCTATCCCAACTTTCTTCTTTTGAATCTAATGAATCAAATTTCAGATCGACTTATACTGAAAAACCAACTTTTTCAACGTCTAACAGCATATTTTCAGAGTCCAAACCTCAACGAGTTATACAATTTTGCGAACCATCTTATAGCGTTAAAACATATGAAGATAAAGCTCTTGAGAAGGAAACGACTTCACCTCAAGAAGAGGATTTCCCTCCCCTTGGATTTGCAAAAGCACAGTTACATAAAACATACATCATCTCTCAAACAAAGGACAGTATCATCATTACGGACCAACATGCTGCCCATGAGCGTCTTACATATGAAAAACTCATAAAAAATCAAACCGTATTACAAGGCCAGCTTCTTCTTATCCCTGAAATTATTGATTTATCAACAGATGAGGTCGATATTTTATTATCAAGGCAAGAAGAACTCAATAATTTTGGATTTGTTTTAGAAGCATTTGGAGGAAATAGCATTGTTGTCAGAGAAATCCCAGCTCTTTTTTCAAAGACAAACATTTCAAAACTTATTCAAGATTTGGCTGATACAATCAAAGAATTTGACGACACCATTTTACTCAAAGATAAACTAACAGATATTTGTGCAAGAATGGCGTGCCATGGATCTGTTCGTGCTGGCAGGGTTCTTACCATTGAAGAGATGAACGCCCTGTTACGTCAAATGGAGGAATGCTCAACCTCTGGACAATGTATTCATGGGCGTCCGACCTATATTGAACTCAAACTCCCTGATGTAGAACGCCTTTTTGGGCGCACCAAATAAGGCCATATTCCTCTTTCAAAAAAAAGGCATATTTTTTTATTTTTAACACTTAAAAAAAGACTTTTCTACTAGACAAGAATTTTTATTTCGTGTATAAGTATTTTCATTAAATTTGTTTCACGACGAAAGGAAAAACAATGTCTGAAAAACATGTTAAAATGTTAGATGCCAATGAAGCTGCAGCATTAGTAGCTCATAAGTTAAATGAAGTTTCAATTATTTATCCAATTACCCCTTCTTCCCCGATGGGTGAATGGTCCGATGCTTGGTCTGCAGCTGGTGTTCAAAATATTTGGGGTAAAGTACCTGATGTGCTTGAAATGCAATCAGAAGCTGGAGCAATTGGCGCTGTTCATGGCTCCCTTCAAACAGGGTCTATGACAACGACATACACAGCATCACAAGGGTTGCTTTTAATGATTCCAAATATGTACAAAATTGCTGGTGAACTTACGCCTTTCGTCATGCACGTGGCAGCCAGAACAGTCGCTGGACACGCTCTTTCCATTTTCGGCGATCACTCGGACGTTATGGCTTGTAGACAAACAGGTTTTGCCATGATTGCGTCTAACAGCGTTCAAGAAGCTCAAGACTTCGCAGCCATTGCTCAAATGTCAACTTTCTTGTCTCGCATTCCATTTATCCACTTTTTTGATGGGTTTAGAACCTCTCATGAAATTAACAAAATTACGCTCCTTTCTGATGATGATTTAAAAGCATTGATGCAGGATATTCCAACTGATTTTACAACCAAAAATGCTCTTAAACCTGAAAATCCAAAAATTCGTGGAACAGCCCAAAATCCAGATGTATTCTTCCAAATTAAAGAAGCTGCAAACAAATACTATAGCGCTTGCCCTGCACATGTTGAAAAAGCAATGCAAAAATTTGCTGAAATCACAGGTCGCCAATACCATTTGGTTGAATATAAAGGAAGTAGCACAGCTGAACATGTTGTTGTTGCCATCGGCTCTTCTGTTGAAACACTTGAAGAAACAGCTAAAGCTCTCAATTCAATGGGGCAAAACGTTGGTGTTTTAGGCATTCATTTATATCGCCCATTCCCTAAAGAGGCTTTTGTTGCTGCTTTACCTAAAACAGCAAAATACATAACCGTTTTAGATAGAACAAAGGAATCAGGTGCAACAGGCGAACCTCTTTATTTAGATGTTGTTTCAACACTTGCTGAAGCTGTTTCAAATCAAACACTTTCATATATGCCAAAAGTTTTAGGTGGTAGATATGGTCTTTCTTCTAAAGAATTTACCCCTGCTATGGCAAAGGCTGTATTTGAAAACAAAGAAAAACAACACTTCACCGTTGGTATTGAAGATGATGTTACACATTTATCTTTACCATATGACAAAGAATTTGACATTGAATCAAGTGATGTCAGTCGTTGTGTCTTTATTGGTCTTGGATCTGATGGGACTGTTGGTGCAAACAAAAACTCAATTAAAATTATTGCTGATGGGGAAGATTACTTTGGTCAAGCCTATTTTGTTTATGATTCCAAAAAGTCAGGAGGAATGACAACATCTCACTTGAGATTTTCACCGAACCCAATTAAAGCCCCTTATCTTATCAATCAAGCAAGCTTTGTTGCTTGTCATCACACTCCATTCTTGTTCAAAACAGATGTCCTTTCCTTTGCAAGCAAAAATGCTGTTTTCTTGTTAAATACAAAAGAAAAAACTGAAAATGTGTGGAATTCTCTTCCAATCGAAGTACAACAAGAAATTGTTGATAAGAACATCAAGCTATATGCCATTGATGCTGTTGATGTGGCACTCAAAACGGGTATGGGGCGCAGAATTAACACCATTATGCAAACCTGTTTCTTCGCTATTTCTGGCGTATTGCCTCGTGAAGCAGCTATCCAAAAAATTAAAAAAGCTGTTGAAAAAACATATGCAAGAAAAGGGCAAGAAATTGTCGATGCCAACATCAAAGCTATTGATGCTTCTTTAGAGCATCTTCATGAGATTAAAATTGGAGCTGTTAATTCCATTTATAAAAGACAACCAGGAATCCCTTCAAATGCCCCAGAAGTCTTGCAACAAGTCACTGGCAAAATCATTGAAGGCAAAGGGGATTCATTACCTGTAAGTGCTTTTGAATGGACTGCTGATGGCACTTGGCCAACTGATACAGCTAAATACGAAAAAAGACGCATTGCAACTCAAATCCCAGAGTGGGATCCAAATCTTTGTATTCAATGTGGCAAATGCGTTAGCGTCTGTCCTCACGCAGCTATTCGGGCTAAAGCTATCAAAGAAGGACTACTTGAAAATGCCCCTGCCTCATTCAAAACTGCTGATTATAAAGGAAAAGAATTTTTGGGTGAAAAGTTTGCGCTTCAAGTTGCTCCTGAAGATTGTACTGGGTGCTCTATCTGTACAAGTGCTTGTCCCGTTCGAGACAAACTCAATCCAAACAAAAAAGCAATCAATATGGTCCCAATTGAAAAGAATTTGGATGAAGAAATTAAAAACTTTGAATTCTTCATGTCTCTTCCTGATCCAGATAGAACAAAACTTAATCCAAAACAAATTAAATCCCTTGCAATGATGCGACCTCTTTTTGAATTTTCTGGCGCTTGTGCCGGTTGTGGGGAAACACCTTATGTCAAAATGATGACTCAGTTATTTGGTGACCGTTTAGTTGTCGCGAATGCAACTGGATGTTCCTCCATTTATAGTGGTAATTTACCAACAACTCCTTACGCCAAAAACAGCGAAGGCTATGGTCCAGCTTGGGCTAACTCTTTGTTTGAAGATAATGCTGAATTTGGTTTAGGAATGCGCACAAGCATTGATTCAAAAACAGAATTTGCATGCCAAATTTTATCTCAAATGAGAACAGAAGTTGGGGAAACATTAGTTGATTCAATTTTATCTACGCAACAAGCAAATGAAACTGAAATTCAAGAACAACGCCAACGTGTTCAAGAACTTAAAACAAAGCTTTTAGCACTTAAAACACCAAAAGCCATGTTGCTTTATGACAATGCTGATTACTTGGTTAAAAAATCCGTTTGGATTTTAGGTGGTGACGGTTGGGCATATGACATTGGCTATGGTGGTTTGGACCACGTTCTCTATTCTGGTAAAAACGTTAACATTATGGTCATGGATACAAACGTTTATTCCAACACTGGAGGTCAACGTTCAAAAGCAACACCTATCGGGGCATCAGCAAAATTTGCAATCGCTGGATCACAATTGCCTAAAAAAGACTTAGGCATGATTGCAATATCATCAGGGGGTGTTTATGTTGCCAGCATTTCTCTTGGCGCAAAAGACATGCACACACTCCAAGCATTGAATGAGGCTGAAAGTTTTAATGGTCCTTCTTTAATCATTGCATATAGCCACTGTATTTCACACGGCTATGACATTGGAAAAGAAGGTTTAGAACACCAAAAACTAGCTGTCGAAACAGGATTGTGGCCTCTTTTTAGATATGACCCAAGAAGAATAGAACAAGGCTTAAATCCTTTCCAACTTGACAGCAAACCAACAAAATCTGTCGCTGAATTTATGGCTTTGGAAACGAGATTTAAAGCTGTAAAGCAATCAAATGCTGAACATTACGATGAACTTGTTCAAAAAGCACAAGAACAAATTGAAAAACGTTTCAAACTTTACGAACGCTTAGCACAAGGCGAATAATTTTTAATTTTAAAGAGGAAAAAATGGCTGAATATAATCATCTTGCAATTGAAAAAAAATGGCAAAAATACTGGGACGAAAATAAAACGTTCAAAGCTGAAATTGATAAAAATAAACCAAAATATTATGTCTTAGACATGTTCCCTTATCCTTCTGGAGCTGGTCTGCATGTTGGACATGCTGAAAACTACACCATTTCAGATATCGTTGCTCGTTTTAAACGCATGCAAGGATACAACGTGTTGCATCCAATGGGTTGGGATGCTTTTGGTTTACCAGCAGAACGTTATGCTGAACGCTCTGGCATGCATCCGGCTGACGTTGTCAAAATGAATGCAAATAAATTTCGTGACCAATTAAAAGCGATTGGGTTCTCATACGACTGGGATCGTGAAATTAACACAACCGACCCAAATTATTATAAATGGACCCAATGGATTTTCAAAATCTTATTTGATAAAGGGTTAGCTTACGAAGTAACAACACCTGTCAACTGGTGCCCAAAACTTGGAACTGTTTTAGCAAACGAAGAAGTTAAAGATGGCAAATACGTTGAAACTGGGGATGAAGTCATTAGAAAACCAATGCGTCAATGGATGCTTAAAATTACAGCCTATGCTGAAAAACTTCTTGAAGGGCTTGATAAAGTTGACTGGCCTGAAAGTATTAAAACAATGCAACGTGAATGGATTGGGAAATCCACAGGCGCTGATGTTCAATTTAAAATTGCTGATAAAAACATTGAGTTCACCGTTTATACAACACGTCCAGATACACTTTTTGGCGCAACATACTGTGTTCTCGCACCAGAGCATGCTCTTGTTAAAGAAATTATGACCAAAGCACAATCAGAAGCTGTTTTAGCCTACATTGATCAAGCTTCTCGTAAATCAACACAAGATAGACTTGCTGAAGTTAAAGAAAAAACAGGTGTTTTCACCGGTGCTTACGCTATTAATCCAGTTAATGGCGACAAAATCCCTGTTTATATTTCAGATTATGTTCTTGGGGATTATGGATACGGTGCCATCATGGCTGTCCCTGCTCATGATCAACGTGACTATGATTTTGCAAAAGCTTTTAACATTGAAATCAAAGAAGTCATTCAAGGTGGTGACATTTCAAAAGAAGCTTACGAAGGGGATGGCCCTCTTGTTAATTCAGGTTTCTTAAATGGATTACATGTTAAAGAATCTAAAGCCAAAATGATTGAATGGTTAGAAGAAAAAGGCCTTGGTAAAGGGACTGTTAATTATAAATTACGTGACTGGCTCTTTGCTCGTCAACGTTACTGGGGCGAACCATTCCCAATTATTCATTTAGAAGATGGCTCTATCAAATCACTGCCAGAAAAAGATTTACCAGTCTTGCTCCCTCCTCTCGCTGAATTTAAACCAACAGAAGATGGGGAACCCCCTCTTGCCCGTGTACAAGATTGGGTCAATACACCTGATCCTGACACAGGCGCTCCAGCAAAACGTGAAACCAACACAATGCCTCAATGGGCTGGTTCATCTTGGTATTTCTTACGTTACTGCGATCCTCACAATAATCAAGAAGCATGGAGCAAAGAAGCTGATTCTTACTGGATGCCTGTAGATGTGTATGTTGGAGGTGTTGAACATGCTGTTTTACACTTATTATATGCTCGTTTTTGGCAAAAAGTTTTATTTGATGCCGGTTTAGTTTCTTGTGATGAACCATTTAAAAAGTTAGTCAACCAAGGAATGGTTCTTGCCTATTCTTACCGTGATGATAATGGTAAATATTATTATCCAAAAGAAGTTGAACGCAAAGGGAACGATTGGTTTGTTAAAGAAACAGGTGTCAAAGTTAACACACAAGTTGAAAAGATGAGTAAATCACGTTACAATGTTGTTAATCCAGATGATGTTATCAACGATTTTGGTGCCGATTCAATGCGTTTGTATGAAATGTTCATGGGACCAATTGAAGCTGAAAAACCTTGGTCAGATGATGGCATTAACGGGGTTAATCGATTTATCAAACGTTTCTGGAATTTGTTTGAAATGGAAGGCAAGATTCAAGAAACAGGTTCTCTTGAACTAACCAAATTGATGCACAAGACAATTAAAGGTGTTACAGATGATATGGAAAAAATGTTCTATAACACTTCCATTGCAAAGTTAATGGAATTTACAAACGCTGTTTACAAATCAACTGAACCTGTTGCAAAAGCTGATATGGAAAAGTTTGTCCTTCTCTTAGCACCACTTGCCCCTCACGTTGCTGAAGAATTGTGGGAAAAATTAGGACACACGAAAACACTTGCTTATGAGGCATGGCCAACTTTTGACGAAGCAATGACAAAGTCAGAAACGATGGACATTGTTGTTCAAGTAATGGGTAAAAAAAGAGGTATTATAACTGTACCTGTTTCCATTACAAAAGAAGAAGTTTTAAAACTTGCCAAAGAAACAGAAGGCGCAAAAAATTTCATGGAAGGAAAAGAACTTTTAAAAGAAATTTATGTTCCAAATCGTTTGGTTAACTTTGTTGTAAAATAAAGAACTTAAATCCCCTCGGTTGTTTGAACGAGGGGATTTTTTTATCACAAACGAAAGGTAATTTATAGACTTTAAAAGTACCTCATCAAGCCGGTGATTTTCTAGTTATAAAAAAAGAGTGGTGTCAAAACACCACTCTTTTTTCGATAGGTCTTTTTATTCTTCACTTGGTTTAAATCCAGCCACAGAGTCATCACCCAATGTTTTATATTAAAATATCTAAGCAATGGCACAGCAACAAAGATTGAAGCGAATGTACCAAATAAAATACCAATAAACAAGGAAAGAGAAAAGCCTCTTAATGTTGTACCACCCATAACAAGCAATACAAAAATCATAACAAGTGTTGAAATACCTGTTAAAATTGTACGAGAAAGTGTTTCATTAATTCCTTGGTTTAAAATTTCATCTGTTGACTTTGTACGATGTTTTTTCAAATTTTCACGCACACGGTCATATGTAACAATTGTATCGTTACAAGCATACCCTGCCAAGGAGAGAATACCGGCAACAACCACCATATCAAATTCCCAATTGAAAGTTGAAAATAAGCCCACAACAACGATTAATGTAAATGCTAAAGAAATCAAACATCCAATTGCAAATGGCCACTCAAAACGGAACCAAATATAAATTGCAATCGCAATTAAAGCCAAAACAGAAGCTAATAAGCTGTTTTGCTTTAATTCTTCACCAATGGTAGGCCCAATAACTTCCACTCGTTCGTAAATATAACCTGAACCCAAAATTGATTTTATTTTTTCAACAACTTGAGTTCCTGTTTCGCCTTTTTCAGGTTGGGCTTGAATCAAAAGCAATTGACCATCCAACCCAGCTGATTGAATGGATAAATCTTTTAATCCATCCAAACTTTGACGCACTTTTGCAATATCAACTGTTTTTTCAGAAGACACTTCAACCAAGATACCACCTTGAAAGTCAATACCATAATTGAGACCTTTTATACAAAAAGAGGCAATACTTGCAATAACGAGTGCCATTGAAATTGTAAAACCAATTTTACGAATTTTCATAAAATTAAAATTATAATCTCTTTTTCTAAATAATTTTTTTAACATTTTTTGCCTCTTACATATTAATTGTTTTTGGTTTTTTAATATTAGACCAAATCATAAAAATAACCTTGTTAACAATAATTGCTGCATACATTGTCGTTGCTAAACCCAAGCCCAATGTGATACCAAAACCACGAACAGAGCCTGAACCAAGCATAAAGAGGAACAAAGCAGCAAATAATGTTGTTAATTGTCCATCAAAAATGGCTGAAAAAGAACCTTCAAAACCACGTTTGATAATTTCTTGAGGGTTTTTCAAACCACGATGGATTTCTTCTTTCATACGCTCCAAAATCAAAATGTTTGCATCAACAGCCATAGCAAGTGTTAAAGCAATACCGGCAACCCCTGGCAATGTAAGTGTTGCATTTAACAAACTTAATAATGCTAACAACATCACTCCATTAACAAGCAATGTAATATCAGCAATAATACCAAACGACCCATATACCAGTAACATGAAGACAAAGATGAAAGCCAACCCAATTAAACAAGCACCTGTCCCTGCTTTAATTGAATCTTCGCCAAGACCAGGACCAACAACTCTTTCTTCAACAACAATCAATGGTGCTGGTAAGGCCCCTGCTCTAAGCATCAATGCTAAATCATTTGCTGATTGCATTGAGAAATTCCCAGTAATAATACCTTGCCCACCCGTAATTGGAGAATTAATAGTTGGCGCACTGAGAACCTTTCCATCCAAAACAATTGCTAAACGACGTCCCACATTTTCACGTGTTACATTTGCAAATTCTTTTGCCCCAGCTGCTTTAAAACTAAATGAAACAGCAGGGCTTCCATTTTCATCATAACTACCCTTTGCTCCATCTAATTGAGCACCACTGACGACAACACGGCGTTTTAAAACAATATAGCCTGTTTCATCTCCTGTTACAAGCATTGAATCTGGGGAAAGTTTACCCATTTGAGCTGCTTGAGGGGTTGTTTCTTCATCAACCAAATGGAACGTCATTTTTGCTGTTTTACCAAGCAAAGCTTTAATTTCTGATGGATCTTGTACCCCAGGCAATTGAATAACAATTCGGTCCACCCCTTGTTGTTGAATTTGAGGTTCTTTCGTTCCAAGTTCGTCAATTCTACGACGCACAATTTCAACTGATTGCTCAACAGCTTTACGTTTCATTTCTTCCAAAGCTTTTTCAGTATAAGAAACTTTTAAAGTTGTATCTTCATTTTCAATTGAAAGTAAAGAAGGTTCAATTTTTCTAATAACTTCTTTTGCTGAGGTTAAATCAGCCGCATTTAAAATACGAACAGACATTTCATTATCAGCCACAGCCAAGCCAGCGAAACGAACTTTTGCCCTGCGCAACTCTGATCGAGTTAAGTCTGACAATGTTGTTAATCTTTCTTTTAACAAATCATTTGTATCAACTTCCATTAACAAATATGACCCACCTTGTAAGTCAAGGCCTAATGTGATGGGTTTAAACCATTCTTGCACACCTTTTGGCAACTTTGATAATGTTGATTGAGACAAGAAATTAGGAACTGAAAACAGAACGCCTAAAAAAACTGTTGCAACAACAATCCATATCTTTAATTTAGAATATCCAAACATTTTTTGTCCTTTATCTTATTCTTTTGAACTTATAACTTGAGAGACGTATGCTTTGACAGCTGTAATTTCTACACCTTTGGCAATCTCAACTTTAATTTTATCATCCTCAACAGCTGTCACTTTCCCCATTAAACCTGAAATAACAACTTCAGATCCTTTTACAATGCTATTTAAAGCCTTTTCATGTTCTTTGAATTTTTTTTGCTGTGGGCGAATGAGTAAAAAATAAAGAACAAAGAAAATCAAGGCAAATTGAAACAAAACTTGCATCCATTCAGGACTTGCAGCTGCGCCTGTTTGTGCAACTGTTTCAGCTGTTTGAGCAAATGCATTTGAAATAAACATATATCATCTCCTTTAATTAAAAAAATATATGCATTACTATATAGATTTATTCGAAAAAATCAATACATTTTTATCGTTTTTTTTATTTGACAAACAAAAAAGTATTCTCTAGATTAATTCACCTATAACACTTAAAAAGGATTAAAAATGTTTAAAATTAAAATTGAATATTTACCATCATATAAAAAAGAATGGGAACGCTTGAATTATAAGCATACTGGAGATGCAGGATTTGACTTAAGGGCAGCCATTGAAGAGCCAATTACTTTGCAACCAAATGAGTTTAAACTCATCTCAACCGGCATTAAAATGGAAATGATTCCAGATAAAACACTCCCATTTAATTTTGAAATGCAAATTCGTCCTAGATCAGGCTTAGCAGCTAAATTTGGCATAGGAATTATTAACTCTCCAGGAACGGTTGACTTTTTCTATCGTGGAGAGATTAAGACCCCCCTTATCAATTTGAGCAACCAACCTTTCACCATCAACCCTGGTGAACGCATTGCACAAGCAGTTATTTGCCCTGTTATTCAAGCTGTTATTGAAGAAACATCAAAAGTTGAAGAAAACACAGATAGAGGCAGTGGTGGATTTGGATCAACTGGCACAAAATAATTTTTTAATGTAATAAAAAAATCCCAAAGATTTTACTTCTTTGGGATTTTTTATATCAATCAACACTTCGTTTAGTGCATTATGATTTCATTTGACGGATACACCGTCTTGCAATTTTTAATGCATTTTGAAAATCACTCGCAACTGAAAGCGTTTTCCAATTAATCCGTTCTTGCAATAAAACGTGATGCAAAATACGTCTAGGTTGTTTTTTAATGTTACAAATAATCACTTTTGTGTTTTGTTTTTTAAGCTTTTTAATAAATTCAACAATCAAGTTAGCACCACTTGCATCAATCAGTGGCACTTGCCCCATTCTTAAAATTAAAACACGTGGTGGTGTTTTAAATTGATTGAGGAAAAGTGAAACTTCATCAACCCCACCAAAAAACAATGGCCCAGAAACACGCAAAGCAACAACCCCCTTCTCTGCCAATGTTTCATTAATATTTTCACCACCAAATTTTTCTTTAGACAATTTATCTTCATTTTCAATAGCAATTTGATGACTCATACGATGCATAAAAATAACACTTGCCATAACAAATCCAACTGAAATTGCTGTATTTAAATCAACAAAAACAGTGAGTAATAATGTTACAATCAGTGTATTCCTATCTCCCTTAGGTGCTGTTAAAAGTTTTTTGATTTTATCAAGACTTAACATATTCCAACCGATTAAAATCATCACAACAGATAAACAAGCTAATGGAATAAATCCTGCAACACCTGCTAATACCAGCATAAAAAGAAGAATAAACACAGCGTGTAACATACCAGCTACTGGAGAATAGGCATTTGCCTTATAGTTTGTTGCTGTACGAGCAATAGCCCCAGTTGCAGGAAGCCCGGCAAAAAATGCAGCAGCAATATTTGCTGTTCCTTGAGCTAACAATTCAACATTTGGGTTATGGTTATCACCACTCATACTATCAACAACTTTAGCACTTAACAATGATTCAATACCTGCTAAAAAGGCAATTGTAAATGCACTTGGCAACAATCCAAGGACCATATTCACTTGAAAATCTGGAACACTTGGCATTGGCAAGAAGTGGGGGACAGATCCAAAACGAGAGCCAATTGTGTCAACCCCTAATCCAAAAATAACAACGACCAATGTGGATAAAATAACACTTAATAAATAAAAAGGAGAACGTGGATATTTCTTTTTTAATATAACAATTGTTAAAAAGGCCACCATACTGATTAAAATAGTACTTAAATTAAGCGTATTTATATGCGCAAAATAAGATTGCCATTTATCAAGAAAAGCTGCTGGCACATTTTCAATTGTTAATCCTAATAAATCTTTAATTTGTGTTGAAATCAAAATAATACCAATCCCAGCTGTAAAACCAGTTACAACAGGATATGGGATATATTTAATATATGTCCCTAAACGCAAAAGGCCAGCAACAATTAAAATAAGACCTGCTAAAATCATTGTCAGTAAGAGCCCTGTATATCCATGTTGAGAAAGAACCCCTAAAATAATAATGATGAAAGCCCCTGTTGGTCCACCAATTTGATAGCGAGAACCTCCTAAAAATGAGACAAAAAAGCCTGCAATAACAGCTGTATAAAGCCCATTTTCAGGAGCAACTCCTGAAGCAATTGCAAAAGCCATAGCTAAAGGAATAGAAACCACTGCAACAGTTAAAGCTGCAATACAATCTCGTTTAAAATCAGACACTGTATAGCGTTTTTTTAAAACCTCAAATATTTTAGGCATAAAATGCCGTTTAATTGATTTTTTTATTTTCTTAAATCCTTTTTCCAACATACATCTCTCCACACTTAAAAAATATATAACACCACACACATTTAAAAATGCGTGTCTTTCAAAACATAAAATCATTGATTAAAAACAAAAATATACCTAAAAATTCAACCTGTCAACATAAAAAAATATCTTGAATAAAAAAATAAAAAAAGCTATCTCTTTATAAAAATAAAGGAAAAATTCATGCAACAAATTATCGAATGTGAAGAAAAATTTTTTTGTGCCCACACCCCTGCTCTATTTCATTTTATTGAAAAAGAACTTAAATTTAAATTTCAAAAAAAAGTATTTGAAACAGACATTTATTTAAAAGACAAACAATCACTATATATTCAAAAGGACTCTTGTTTAAGAATTAGAAAGTCAAATTTGCCTTTTTTTGAACTCACATCAAAAAAATTGTTAAAAAATGACATTCGTGTTAAAATTGAAAAAACAATCACCTTCCCAGCCCACAAACATCAACGCATACTTGCGTTACTAAAACGAATCGGATTTAAAGAATATTGTACTGTTTTTAAAGAAAGATTTATCTATACATCAGATAAATTTTCATCCACTTATAATATTATGCTTGATGTAATAAATAAAAAAACATCCTTTTTAGAGTTAGAAATCGTTTCAGAAAAAAACGACCCCCAACTTTTAAAAAAATTAAGCGAGTTTGAAAAATTATTTCAAAAATTCAACCTTCAAAAGACAGATCAAAACTATCGTGATTTTGTTAAAAATCATCACTTATAAAAAATAAAAAAAACTATTTGACATTTTAAAAGAATAAAGATATATTCCTTATTAAGAATTATTACTAATAAGGAATAAAATGGAAAGAAACACAAAACAAAAACAACTTGTTATGGAGGCATTAAAAAATTTATGTCACCCTTCAGCGCAAGAAATTTATGAATTTGTGAAACAAACCCATCCTCGTATTAGTATGGGAACCGTTTATCGTATTTTAGGCATTTTTGAAGAACAAAAAAAAGTTCTCCACATTAAAATTCCAAATAAACCAGATTGTTATGATTGTAATACATATTCTCACTATCATTTATCTTGCAAAATGTGTAAAAAAGTATATGATATACCTATACCCTACTTATCTGAATTGAACCAAAAAACAGATAAGTATTTGATCGAAGACCATATTATTTTATTTAACGGCCTATGCGCCAATTGTCTCAAAAAACATGGAAGGAAAATAACATGACAGAAAATTTAAAAGGAACAAAAACAGAAGCAAACTTGTGGGCAGCCTTTGCAGGTGAATCTCAAGCTCGCAACAAATACACATATTATGCTTCAAAAGCTAAGAAAGAAGGCTATGTTCAAATTGCAAACATCTTCGAAGAAACAGCTAATAACGAAAAAGAACACGCCAAAATTTGGTTTAAACTTCTTCATGAAGGGGATATTCCTTCAACAGGAGCAAATTTAGAAGATGCCGCAGCTGGTGAAAACTACGAATGGACAGATATGTATGCAGGCTTTGCTAAAACAGCTAGAGAAGAAGGCTTTACAAAAATTGCTGCTCTTTTTGACATGGTTGGAAAAATTGAAAAAGAACACGAAGAAAGATATCGTAAACTTTTATCAAATGTTGAAAATGGCTTAGTTTTCTCTCGTGATGGCGATATGATTTGGCAATGTTCTAACTGTGGCCATATTGTTATTGGCAAAAAAGCTCCTGAAATGTGCCCTGTTTGCTCACACCCAAAAGCATATTTTCACATCAAAGCTGAAAATTACTAATTAACAATAAATAAAAAACACCTGCTCATTTGCAGGTGTTTTTTTATTGCCTCAATTTAACAGCCCCACGCATATCATCTCTTGCCCGTCTAACGTCATTTTGAATTGCTCCAGAAACAGCATCTAAAAGAGTTGAATTATTTTCTTGAGCTGTTTTTATTGCATTTTCAGCATTCATTGAATCATCATTTATTTCATACACAAGTTGATCACCTGCTTGTTCTAAATCTCTTTTGAAAAAAGATTTTTCTCTCTCATTTTCATAATAAAGAGAGACAGCATACAAAATTAACACCATCCCTAACAAATAAAGAAATATTTTCATGAGCATCCTCTTTTTTTATTTAATTTCTTTAGGTTAAATAATTCGTTCAAAAAAAAATTCAACCACATCTATACTTAATAATTTTACTTGATTTTAATTCCTATTTTTACCTATAATGAAATTACATTAAAAAAAAAGAGGAGAAAAAAATGAACGCACAAAAAAAAGAAACTGAAGAGATAACCAAAATCACTGAAAGTTTATCAAGCAATCCAACTCCAAAAAAACGTTCAAAAAGTCTTTCACGAATTGTCAAACCCATTCTCATTACCAGTTTGGCCGTTCTTTGTTTAACTGGTGGTATTGTTTTACATAAAATTCACACATTTGAAAAGCAACATTTAAATCAAAAACCTACTTATTCATTGAGACAAGAAAGACCTTTTTCATTAACGATGGGAAAAACAAGCACACCTCAAACACCGATCAAATTATTTAATACTTCCCCTCAAAATGAAGTGGAAAATACATCTTTACCTTCTCCAGAGAATAATGTTTTGTCTTTAAATAACCCTTCCAATGAAATAAAAACAGAAGAAACTCTCTCTCCAGAAACAATCACAGAGGAACAACACACTCAAGATAAGCAACAGGCACTCTCTCAAGAAAAAAGCACCCCTCAAATAGATGGTTTTTCTCTTTCAGATGCGCTTTTATTTAAAGAACATTTTTTAACAGAAGAAAGCTGTTATGAAGATTATCAAAAACTATTAAATGTTTCAAATAAAACGCTTATTGCCAATGATGTTTTAAATAATTTATCTCCTTACTGTCTCAGTAATCAAAGCGCTATTAAAAATGTCAGAAGTGCCTTTCTAAAAAATAAGAAAAAAGCCCTTATTGTCTATTATAAAGAAAATAACCCCAGTTGGCTTGCCTATTTAAAAGCAATTCCTGCTTCATTGATTGAAATTAGAAAAATCAATCCAACTAAAAATAATCCTAAAGACATACTTTATAGCGCACAAAATGAAATTGATAGCCAAAATATTTCAAAAGCTATTGATTTAATTACAAAATTACCTCTTACAATGCAACAAAAAATGACCGATTTCTACCGTGAAGCTGCCATTTATAATCGGGCAAAAAACAGTATTGATCAACTCATTTTATCATTTGAAGTTAAAGGAGAATAACTATGCTAAAACTTATTCTTTTCATGATTGCAATGTTTGCAACTGGATTTTTAATTGTACAAGAAAATTGGGATGTTACAATTGCAGCTTTTGGCTATGAAGTCACACTCTCGACTGTTTTGTTGATTGTTTTGTTAACTTTATGTGTTTATCTATTTAGATTGATAAAAAAGCCCTTTTTATATCTTTTTGGATTTAAAAATAGAAGAGCGACTTCCAATCTTGTGAAAAAAGAAGCTTATCTTACATTTGTTTTAGAAACGATTTTAGATCAGAACAATGAATCCATTTCTCGTATTGTAAAACAAAAAGGTGGTTTATTACAAAAAAAAGACATTAAGCATTTGTTATTAAACGCATTTTTTAACCCATCAAAAGAAACATTTGAAGAGTTATCAAAACATAAAGAAACAGAACTTGCCGGTATAAGAGGCCTTTATTTTGAAGCTAAAAAATCTGGAAATTTAAAAGAAGCTGAAATTATCTTATCAAAAGCAGAACGCTCCTATCCAAACGTATTTTGGGTTATTCAAGAAAGTTATGATATTGCTGTTTTACAAAATGATGCTGATAAAGCCCTCTTTTTACTTGATGAATTATTAAGATTAAAACAAATTTCAAAAGAAGATTATATTCATCAAAAAGCTGCTTTATACTTCATAAAAGGTAAAATTAAGGAAGCCTATCAGTTGAACAAAATCTGTCCTGCTTTTGCTGTTGCATATGCGAAAGAAAATAAAGAGAATGCTCAAAATATTTTAATAACTTCTTGGAACAAAGAACCTTCGTGGGAGGTTTATGAAACCTATATGAATTTGTTTAAAGACCAACCAGCTGAAAAACAGCTCAAAATGGTTAATAAACTTATTGCTAAAAATAAGGAATTTAGAATTTCACTTTTAGCCCTAGCCGATACAGCTATTCGAAACGAAAAATGGCGTTTAGCCAAAGAAACATTAACTGCCTACTTGCAATCATACCCTCTAACAAAAAAAGTGGCTTATATGATGGCTCAAGTTTCCAGACTGGGCTGGCATCATGAACAAGAGGCAAAAGAATGGGAGCAAAAAGCAATCGAAACAGAGGATAAATATGGATGGACTTGCCTAAATTGCTCTCAAAGCACTTCTGAATGGAGCGCCATTTGCCCTCATTGCAATAAAGTGGGGAAAATCACTTATCGCTAAAAACAAATTATAAAAAAAGAACAACCCATCAATTAAAATTGGAGGGTTGTTATTTTTATAGCATCTTTTTTAAACAACATAAAAAATGATACATTGCAAAAATCACCAATAAAAATTGGTGATTTTGACTTAATGTATTAGATTAACATCTTGATTTATCAATCTGAATTTACATATTTTTTATTAAAAAGAGTCATTCTCTTTTTGTGACTTGATAAACTCTTCTAACCAATGGATATTATACTCCCCATCAATAAATTCTGGTTGAGAAATAATCCTTTGATGCAAAGGAATGGTCGTTGAAATACCATCAATTACAAATTCTTCAAGAGCTCTTCTTAAACGCATCAATGTTCCATTACGTGTACGACCATGAACAATTAATTTTGCAACCATACTATCGTAACAAGCAGGAACTTTATACCCAGTGTACATACCAGAATCAACACGAACAGAAAGCCCTCCTGGCGTATGCCACAAACCAATCGTCCCAGGAGATGGAATAAATGATATCGGATCTTCTGCATTGATACGACATTCAATTGCATGTCCTGAGAACTTGATATCATCTTGTGTATAACCAAGCGTTGCCCCACTTGAAACACGCAACTGATCACGGACAATATCCACTCCTGTTACCATTTCACTAATTGGATGCTCTACTTGAACACGTGTATTCATTTCAAGGAAATAAAATTCCCCATTTTCATACAAAAATTCAATTGTACCAACATTGGTATATCCCAATTTTTTCATTGCATTTACAGCAATATCACCGATTTTTTTGCGTTCTGCTGCATTTAAAGCTGGGGATGGTGTTTCTTCCAACACTTTTTGGTGATTACGTTGTAAGGAACAATCACGTTCACCCAAATGAACAACATTTCCAAAATTATCAGCAATAATTTGAATTTCAATGTGGCGAGGTGTTTGCAAATATTTTTCAATATAAACAACATCGCTAGCAAATGAACTTCTTGCCTCATTTTTTGCCAATGTAAAAGCTTCGACCATTTCAGTGGCATTATGGGCAACTTTCATCCCTTTACCACCACCACCGGCTGCAGCTTTAACAATAACAGGATAACCAATTTTTTCACCCCAGGCTAATGCTTCATCTGCTGTTTTAACATCTCCATCAGAGCCAGGAACAACCGGCAAGCCAGATTCAATAGCTGCTTTTTTTGCTGTAACTTTATCCCCCATCAGACGGATCATCTTTGGACTTGGCCCAATAAAGGTCATTCCATGTGCTTCAATCATTTCAGCAAAATCAGCATTTTCAGACAAAAATCCATATCCAGGATGAATAGCATCAGCCCCTGTCATCATAGCAGCTGATATAATAGCAGCTTTATTTAAATAAGAATCCTTAGCAGCAGCTGGTCCAATACAAACAGCTTCATCAGCGAGTTTAACATGCATAGCATCAGCATCAGCTGTTGAATGGACAGCAACCGTCTTAATACCCATCTCTCGACAAGCTCTATGAATACGCAGTGCAATTTCACCACGGTTTGCAATTAAAACTTTTTCAAACATTCTTATTCCATACTAAATAAAGGTTGGTTATACTCAACTGGTGAGCCATTTTCAACTAAAACAGCTTTGATAGTCCCTGCTTTCGTGGCTTTGATAGGGTTGAATGTTTTCATCGCTTCAACCAAACAGATTGTTTGTCCCACAGAAACTTTATCTCCAGGTTTTACAAAAGCAGGAGATTGTGGATCTTTTGACAAATAGACAATCCCAACCATTGGTGATAAAATATCATTTGAAGCAACAGCAACTGGCTTATTTTCATGAACTGCAGGAACAGAAACTGTTGGAACAGCTGGAACTTGTGCTGGAGCAATAGTACAAATATCCGTAGAACTTGCTTTTGGCCCTACAATCCTGATGTGAACGCCATTGGATTCATAATCAATTTCAGATAAATTGTTTTCATGTAACAAATTTGCTAATTCTTTAATTGCTTCTTTTTGTTCTTTTTCCATATTTTCACCTCATTTTTTAATAAACATGAAATTCTTTTATAATATTTTACTTAAAAATGCAAGCAAGAAAAAAAGAAACTTTTGTGACGAAAAAAATTTTTAAATATTATTTTTTTTGTGGATTTTAAAAAAAAGTCTTGTTATGATGAAATTATGTTTTGGGACAGAGGGAAAAAATACTACGAAATTCTTTTAAATGCCGAAGATGACGCCCGTCAAATTCGCACATTTCATAATACCCTTATTGCCAGTAATTCCAAGGGAAAAGAACTTTTTGGAGAAATGGAAAACCCATTTGCATTTTTAAAAGATGCTGAAAATCCTCAAAGTGTGCAAAAGCTCATTGATGCTTATTGTACCCAAACCCCTATTGAGATGGAAATCAAAACCCCAAATCACATATTTTCTATTTCTTTAAAAAGAATAAAAAAAGCTATTTTAATTACAGCGAAAGATAAAACACCTGAATATGCACTCCATTTAAGCTTAACAAAACAAGTGGAATTTATGTCTGATGTGTTAAGCACTTTTGTAGACCCCATATATTTAACAGATAAACGAGGAACTCTTATTTATGTGAACAAAGCCTTTTGTTTGCTAACAAACACTTCTTTTGATGATGTATTGGGAAAAAATATGAGTACTTTTATTTTAGATGGAAGCCCTGATTTTATGGGATATTGGCATGGACTTTTATCTTTCAAAACAAAAGATGGATACAAACCTCTTTGTGCCTATCAACGCCCTTTTGAAGCACATAATAGCCTTTATTTTTCGGGAATTTTAAAAGAAAAAGAAACCATTTCAAGTGAAAAAAGTTTATATCTTTTCAATCAATCCCCTCTTCCACTTGCTATTGTCTCCGGAATTGATTATCAACTCATTCAAACAAATAAAGCCTTTCTAAGCACATTTAAACAAAGTGATTCAAGTCCTCAAAAAACAAATATTTTAGACTTCTTTTCTGAAGGAACAAGAGATGTTTTAGCATCAAAACTTGAAAAGCTCACTTCTGGACTTTCAAAAACAGAACGTATTGAAGCCATTAGTTCTCCTGAATTTGGCGCAAAAACATTTAGTATTTTCATCAGTTTTACAACAGCTGAAAAAGACACACTTATTATTTATCTAATTGACGCCTCAGAACGCAAAAACCTTGAAATGCAATTTGCTCATGCTCAAAAAATGCAAGCAATTGGTCAACTTGCAGGAGGCGTTGCCCATGATTTTAACAACCTCTTAACAGCAATTATTGGTTTTTGTGACTTATTACTCCAACGATATAATCCAAATGACCCCTCTTTCTTAGACATTATGCAAATTAAAGGGAATGCAAACAAAGCCTCAGGTCTTGTTGGACAATTATTAACCTTTTCACGCAAACAACCCAGCAAGATTCAACTTTTAAATTTCCATGATGCCTTTATCGACTTATCTGGCCTTTTACAAAGAAGCATTTCTCCATTCGTGACTTTAAAAACAGAAATGAAACGCAATCTTGGTTTTGTCAAAATGGACCCCAATCAGCTCACTCAGATTTTCTTGAATTTAGCAGTGAATGCAAAAGATGCGATGAAAACAGGTGGGACACTTAAAATTTCAGCCACGAAAGAAAAACTTAAAAAAGCCAAACCTTGTGGTAACGATATGATCCAATCAGGAGATTATATCAAAATTATCGTCTCGGATAATGGCTCTGGAATTTCAGCCGAAAGTCTGCCTCATATTTTCGAACCCTTCTTCACAACAAAAGAAGGGGTTACAGGCTCAGGTACAGGGCTTGGCTTATCAACCGTATATGGCATTATTAGGGCAACTGGGGGATATATATCTGTTGATAGTGAAAAAGGGATTGGAACAACCTTTATCATCTATTTACCCAGAATTGATCAACCAGTCGACACTCATATTGAACATAAATTGGTAAGACCTGTTTTTACCCCCTCTCCACTGCCCTCTAACATTTTGCTTGTAGATGATGAAGATGGCGTTAGGCTCGTTGTGGCAAGATTGCTTAAAGCAAAAGGATTCACCGTAACTGAATGTGCAAATGCAGAACAAGCCTTAGAGGAACTTGTAAAAAAACAAGATTATACACTTCTTATTACAGATATGATTATGCCTGGGATGGATGGTGAAACACTCATAAAAAAAGCAAGAGAAGCCTATCCAAAGCTCAAAGCTCTTCTCATGAGTGGCTATTCAGAAGACATGGCTAGACACTCTTCTTTGGAAAATAAAGACCTTTTCTTTATCGCAAAACCTTTTGAATTAAATCAGTTACTTGAGAAAGTTAACGAAGTACTTGAACAATAAATTAAGGGAAAAATATGAATACAACTACAATATCATTGAATGATTTTTATACTTTTATGCTCATTGGGGCAGCACTTGGTGTTGTCTATTTATTTTTGTTATGGCAAACAACTTCAACACTTGCCCGGGCGAAGAAAAAAAATCTTGTTCTATTTATTTCAGCAGCCTTACGCATCTTTTTACTTATCTTTGTAGCTCTTGTTTTTTCAGGACAAAATTTAAGCCATTTTTTAATTATCATGTGTGGCTTTTTGCTCACAAGAATCGTTTTATTAAAAATACTTAAACCAACTTTGAAAAAAAAGATAACCTCTTCTGAAATCTTATATGCTGACAACAAAAAAACAAAGCAAGTAATGCTCAAGCAACAAAAGAAAAAAAGAAGATAACTTCTTATTGTCTTTTTAATTTGTGAAGCGTTTCAACAGCATCATAATCGTCATCAAAAAGGATCGCTTTTTGTTTGATTAAGTTATATTCTTGCTCCATATTGTTCAGCTCTTGAGACACTGTGTTTTTTTGATTAAGTATATTTTTTAATTTTAAAAATCTATCCATCGCATCATCACTTAACACAGGCGTATTTTTTAACACTTCTATTAACCCGTCTAAATCACCCATACAATAACAGACAGCATCACATCCAGCTTCTAAAGAACATATTGCTTTTTGTGTTAATGTACCCTTAAGAGCATGCATATCAATCGCATCAGAAATTAAAAAACCATTAAATCCCATTTCTTTTCGAATGATATGAGCAATAATCTTTTGTGACTGAGTTACAGGTAAATCATCTATTTCTTTCAACACAATATGCGCCGTCATCATCATAGGTGTTTTTTTTGCCAATTGAACAAAAGGATAAAAATCTTTTTGTAGCTCGGTTAATGAAAAATCTAAAATCGGTAATTCTAAATGAGGATCAAGCTGCGCCCTTCCATGTCCTGGCACATGTTTTACACAAGGAATAATACCATTTTTCAAATACGTATCAACCATAATACCAGCCAACACGGCCACACGGTTTTCATCCTTAGAAAAACATCTAGATTTTAAAACAGCCCCTGTTTGCTCAAAAAGAACATCACTACAAGGCGCATAATTTAAATTAACCCCCACGTCTTTTAATTCTTGTGCGATTAAAAAAGATTGCAAATAAGCAGCTCGTTCTTGCGCTTTTTCCTCTTCAAAAGAGCCAATACTCCTTTGAGACATATAGGATCTAAAAAAAGGAGGTTTAAAACGGGCCACCCGTCCTCCTTCTTGATCAACTGCAATTAAAACGTCCTCTCTTTCAATAACAGATTTTATATCTGATATCAATTTTTTAACTTGAGTAGGCGTTTCAATATTTCTTGCAAAGAGGGTAATCCCCAACGGATTATAGTGATTTAAAAGTTTTTTTTCTTCCTCTAACAGAGTTGGTCCTTGAAGAGAAACCATGGCACTTCTAATTGGTTTTTGCACGAAAATCCTCATCTTTTTTGTAAAATACACATAAAAAATCCATCTGTTCCAGTGCGATATGGCGAATATCTAAAAGATT
The DNA here is from genome assembly GCA_017466695.1 of Alphaproteobacteria bacterium. Classification (GTDB taxonomy): domain Bacteria; phylum Pseudomonadota; class Alphaproteobacteria; order CAAHEQ01; family UBA3637; genus RGIG4140. The sequence continues at coordinate 56,812 of JAFTTR010000023.1, forward strand.
TCACAATATGAAATGAAGGAAATTCTTGCACAAAATTTTCAACTTGATTTTCATTTTCATCATACGTCAAAGAACAGGTGATATACACAAGAAAATGCCCATTTTTAACATATTCTTGCGCAACGGATAAAATTTCTGCTTGTTTAAGTGTAATATTATGAAGTTGTTTTTCTGTCAACGTCCAACGAAGGTCTGGACTTCTACGCCACGTTCCTGTTCCTGAACAAGGCGCATCAACAACAACGTAATCAAACTTTTTGTGCGCTTCAGGTAATTTAAAAACCGGTTTAATAATACTCACATTTGCACGCCAGGCTCTTTTTGATAACTCGCTTAATCTTTTATATGAAGCATCATAGGCTTGTATAAAACCTCTATTTTGCATCATTTGAGCGAAAATTAAACTTTTTCCCCCTGCTCCGGCGCAAAAATCAAACACATCATCATTTGGTTTTATCCCTGTGGCAAGAGATAACAGCTGCGCCCCTTCATCTTGAACTTCAATCAAGCCTTTTTTAAACGTCTTGGAGTCTTTTAAATTTGTATATTCATTTAATATAATCCCCAAAGGTGAAAGTTCGCACAAACTCACATCTAATCCTTCCTCTTGCAATTGCTTGAAGATTTTATCTCTATTCCCATTAGCTCTCAAAACAATGGGGGCTTGTCCAAGCATGGCTTCAAGCTCTTCTTTGGGATCAGGAATATGATCTAAAAACCAGTCTTGCACTTCTAAAGCAACAGGCAAAGGCATGTTTGTTGAACAAGGTATACCCTTTTCTTTCAGCTGCTGCAACTTAAACAACCAATTTGTTTTTGGATAGGCAAAATTAAGCCTTGCTTTAGCTCGAATAGCACTCCAAATCAAATCTAACAATAGCTTTCTATCTTGTGCTTCAATATATTTATGTGTTTTTGTATAATTATTCACAATTTCATTAGCAGCACTGGCTGAAGTGTCTATTTTCTCTAATAAATCAGCAGCTATTTGATAAATTTCTTCTTCCTTCATTTTTAAACCCATTTCATTTAAACTTTTTTTATTTTAAAGATAATGAGCAAAAATGTAAAGCAAAATTTAAGAGCATACTTTTCACAACTCAAAAACTAGAAGCTATATTCAAACTTACTTACACCTGAATGGTCTTGATAGTCTTTTCTAAATGTCCCACTGTATTCAAGTTTAAGCATTGATTTTTCAGTTAAATCAATAGCAACTCCTGATTTAAGCGTTGTACTAAAACGATCAAGCGCTTCACCAGATACGGTGTATGTTGCTCCATTAGCAAGCGTATTAAGAGCACTCACGTCATCAGAAATAACATCATATCCAAATTGGATACCTAATGAGGGTCTAACTGCACCTAATGACCATTCACCTTTAACACCTACTAATGCTGTCAAATAATTACTTGTCGAAGACCCAACACTCGTTCCAAGCGTATCCCTATATCCTTCTTGCTTAACAGACATGTAGCGAAGTCCGATCTCAGGTGTAATAATTGCTTTTTTATATGCGATATCATATCCCGTCATAATTTCAGCCCCCCAAGAATCCACATTATAATTTGCAGACCCGTGAGAAGATAAAATTTGTTTTTCTTCATCATATTGGCCTCTTGAATATGAAACAAGTCCAGAAAGCCACCATTGGTTCGGTTGATATTGGACACTTGCAAAAGCGGTATTTGTTGTTGCTTCGGTCCTACGAGCTTCTTCTTTAGATACAGTATCCGAAAAAGCATACCCCACACCAACTGTTAATTCATCTGAAACCTTCGATTGGACACCAATAACAGCCCCTTTACTTCTTGCTTTAAAACCTTCTCCCATTGTTGATTTTGTGTGGTCATAAAGTCCTTTGATATAAACTTTAGCTCTTGCTTTTTCTTCACCACCAGAACGACCAACTGTTGATGAGGTGGCCATTTCACCTTTAACAATCCCAAAAACAGAACCTATATGCTCAGAGGCAATAGATTGAACTGCTGACTGTTCACTTGCTCCAATAGCTGATAATGCTTTTTTAACTTTTTCTTGTGCTCCTGAAATTTCAGATAGTAATACATTCAATACCTCATCTCGAAGGGCATTAAAAGCTTCATTCGAACTGTCATTTACCATAAGAGCTTCAACTGTTTTGGCTTTATTTTCATCAATTTTAAGTGATTGTGAAAGCTCAGGTGCTGTTTTTTTGTCAATTTTATAGGAGCCATTATTTAAATCTTCAATATTAAATAATACATTCGAAGATACTTTCAAATCACTTGCTGTGTCAAAAATTTGATACTCTCCCAATTCAACATCTGGTGTCAATTTAAAAGACAATTTTGAGGTTTCACTACCCTCAACCAATCCCTTAACTTTACCATAATCAGAATGATTGTTTAAACTAACTTTTAAAGTTCCTTCATTTTCAAGAGTAAGACTCCCTGTTTCAAGAACACTTGTTTGAATATCCAATACACCCTTATTTTTGACAATGATATCTCCTGTACCAGAAATACCTCCATTTGTTAAAAGTCCTCCTTCTACTTGAATTGTACCCACATTATGAATATCGTTAAGAACTCCATTGGATGTATTTCGCATAAAAATGTTATCTCCTTTAAAAATCAACATCCCTTCGTTATGAATGGCACCCCCTTCAGCTATACCTTCTTTAGAAACAACTTTATTGTCAAAAAACATACCAGAATTAACAGTTAAGTGTGCATTTGATGCGTTTGAAATAGCTCCCCCTCTTGCACTGTCAACACCTTCGGCTTTGTTACCGATAAACTGAGCTTCTAAATCCGTTATTGTTCCAATATTAGAAATAGCACCCCCTTTGGCTTCTTTAGCTTCTGCCGTGTTATACAAAAACATCCCGTGGATAAAGTCAAGAGAAATACCCTCTCCATTATAAATAGCACCCCCTTCAGCAATGCTTTCTTTAGAGATAGCCTTATTATCAATATAATCCCCTTTTAAACTAAACCCACTCGTGCCATAACCAGATCGATATTTTAAGTTAATACCACCACCTAAAGCAGTTCCTGTTTCTGAAAGGGCATAGTTACCTAAAAAATCACCTTCTAAATCAATATCCCAACCATAAAGAAATACAGCGCCACCTCCTGCTTCACCAGAAACAGATTCAGCATAGTTACCAATAAAGTGGCTATGAACAGGATTGCTATATCCACCATAGTTTACAAGCGCACCCCCATTGGCTCTTGTACCTCCTTTTGCCCAGTTTGCAACAAAAATAGCCTTAGGTGCTCCTAAATTTTCTTGACTGTAAATAGCACCTCCTTGTGCCGTTCCCTCACTGAGTGCTCCATTTGCAATATAATTCCCTTCCATGCTACTTACTTCCCAACCATACACATTACCATAGGCCCCCCCTCTGGCTGTAGAAGCTCCATTTTGAATAATATTATTCACAAAATCACCTGTAAGTGTTATCGTTCCACCATACCAATTACTATAAGCTCCCCCTAATTGATCCTTAGTAGAAATATCAACCCATGTACCTGAAATATCACCATCTGGACTATGATATCTTGGATTTGATTTTTCTGGATCATAATTAGCAACAATCTCTATTTCTTTTCCAAACAGCTGAACAGCATATGTTCTTGAAACTTCATCATTCCCATAACTTTTATTTTTTAAATCAATTTCATAATATTTATTTGTTAAGGCATTCCCTCCCTTATCATATTCAGGAAGTAAAACCGCATTTTCATGTTCTGAAGAAACTTCTTTTTTAATATATGGCGACTCAGCCATTGCCGGCATTGACAAAAAGATGAACCCTAAATTTGCAAGGAGACATTTTTTAAGAACATTTAAATATCTTTTTTTAAGCTCTCTGAGTGTGGTGCGTGAAAAAGTTGTCATTGGATGCCTCCTTTAAATTCTTAATGTGACTGTTACATTTCTTTGTCCTTTTGTTAATTGTGTCGAGAGGGAAAATTAAACGGTCGTTTTTTTTACACGTTTGTCCCCACCCCATACTTTAATTATAACACCATTTTAAAAAATCGTCCCAAATTTTTTCAAAAAAAAGAAGTGTTTTTTTGAAATTTTCTTAAAACATATTGAAAAATAAAGACTATTTTATATGACAAAAAGTGGCAAAAATATCAAAATTTTGTATTTTTTTGTTTTTTAAGAGTAAAAAATAGGGATAAAATGACTTAATTTCCAGCCCCCAAAAAACTCAAAAAACGTGTAAAAAAAACGACCGTTTTTTTTACTCAGTTTTAAATAAAATAACTTATTGAAAAATATAAAATATATTAACTTTTCAATCTATAAAAAAACCTCCAAAATGAACTTTTAAATAAAATTCGTTCAAAATGGAGGTTTATCTAGTTATGAGCAAAATCTATGCATCTTGACTCTTTAATATTTTGCTTAATGGATATAAAGAAATTAAGAAAATAGATAAATACACAAAAAATGAGTTCTGTAATGAAATATCATCTAATAAGAATTTAAATAAAATAAGCAGACCTCCAGCAATTGAGCGAGAAATCATATTATTCACTGAAGCAACCGTTGACCTTTCTTCTGACCCCACATATGTGTGCAATCTTGAGATATTTGCCATAGTAAAAGATAATTGAAAACCAATAACAATACAAATAAACGTTAAAAGAACAAAGCCCAAAACTGGAGATTGGAAACGAACAACAGCTGCACAGAATAAAAACGAAATCACAAACAAAACAAATGTAACTTTACCCAACGTTTTCATTGGCAAAACACCAATTGTTTTTGGAAGCAAGATACCAGCTAATGCTCGACATCCATGATTAATAGCATAGATAACACCAAACAAAACAACAGGTATTCCAGCCGTTTTCATCAAAGGTTGAAAACTCCACACAAATACCATTGTTGTCCCAGCTAACATACCAGAATAAAACATATAATACTTAATTTTTTCATTCCGAAGTGCATTTTTAGAAATTTCAAATAACTCTTTATATTTTGCTTTAAGTCCTTTGATGCGTTTTCGAGCAGAGGGTACTTTTGGTAAAAAGAAAAGTAAACCGATTGCAGATACATTCAAAGCAATTTCAATTGAAATTAACACAGGGAAACCATATTTTTTATATAAAATCGGCCCTACAAAAGAAGCAATGGCCGTCCCAATTGACATGCAAAAATTCATTTTACCATAGCGTTGAAGCATACGATTTGTTTTATTTTGACTTTTTAAATAATCATAAATATAACCATCAGCTACGCCGGCATAAGAGGCTTTTGAAAGTGAATATAAAACCTCCCCTGCCAAAATAATCCAATAAGCATTATTTTTAAATGGTTCAAATCCAGAAACCAAAACGGACCATAAAACCAGTCTTAACAAAAACATTGAAAATGAAAAAACCAGCATATTCCTACGAGGGAAAATATCTCCTAAATAACCAGATGGAATTTCAAATAAAAGCGCCGTAATTGAAAATATCCCTTGGAACAAAAAGAAATCACCAGCTGTCAATCCATTTTCTTGATAGAAAAATAACAAAACTGGTAACATCAAAATTTGCGTTTGTAAAAATGTTGAAAAATTAAATACCCTAAGTGGATTGGAAAACATTAATCTTCTCCCTTAATTTATATTGTCCCCATAAAAAATAGCATTTTTTATACTCACTTAAAAAGTATAATAGAAGAAATCCATTTTAAAAGTCAATAAAAAAAGCCCCCTTAAATAGGGCTTTTTTTTATTTTATAATTATTTGCTTTCAATTGCTTCAATTTCTTGTTTTACAGCCAATTTTTGCTTTTTATATTCTTGAATTTTCAAGCTATCTGGTAAAGGACGAGCTTCTTCTTCAGCTAATTTTGCATCTAATTCTGCATGTTTATCTTTTAAAGCTTTTAAATGTTTTTCGATTTTATCCATCATAAACTCCTTTGTTACATATCTTAGTATAATGCTTTTTTTTATGAAAAGCAAGTATCATGAAAAATATTTTTATGCTTACTCGCCGATATAAACACCTAATGCACGTGCTGTTTTAACAAGTGATCCTTCTGGATCCACAGGTGTATTTGCAATTTTTAACACAGTATTTAAATCCATATCTGTTACTTCACCATCTTGATAAGCAACCACACGATTGTTTTCACCCTTTTCAATCAATTCAACAGCACGAACAGCAAAACGAGCAGCTAACAAACGATCACCTGGAACAGGAACTCCTGCTCTTTGAATATGACCCAAAACATTAGCTCGAACATTGAAACCATCTGCTTGCAAATGTTCAACAAAATATTGAGAAACACCTTGGAACGTTTTACCATTAGCTGCAAAAATGTGCTTCCCTTCAGGTGTTTTCACCCCTTCAGCAATCACAACTAAACCAAAACGCTTACCTGCTTTTTGAATTTCTTTTAATTTGTTGACAACGCCCTCATATGTGTATTTAACTTCTGGAATTAAAATAACGTCAGCAAAACCAGCCACACCAGCTTCCAAAGCTAAGTGCCCTGCCCCACGCCCCATCACTTCAGCAATCATAATACGATTGTGTGATGTCGCTGTTGTTGTTAAATTATCCAAAGCATTTGTTACAACGCCAATAGCTGTTGAAAAACCAATTGCCATATCTGTACCAGGAGCGTCATTGTCAATTGTTTTTGGAATACCAATCATTGAAATTCCAGCTACTTTACAGTATTTGCTGACAATAGCCATAGAGCCATCACCCCCAACAACAACTAAAGCAGAAATACCTAATTCTTTAACACCCTCTTTAAAACGTTCATTCAACTCTTCATCCGTTAATTCTTCAGTTGAGCCATCTGCCTTTTTTTGGATATGTGGGTTCCCAGTGTTATTTGTTCCAAGCATTGTGCCACCCAAAGCAGCATATGGAAAATCAAAATCAGCGACTTTTAAATCTCTATAACGCATTGGACGAGAGAACAACCCATCAGTTGCATCAAAAATGCCCACAACTTCCCATCCTTTTTGATTGGCAGCGAAAACAACATCTCGAATAACACTGTTCAATCCAGAACAGTCGCCACCACTTGTTAAAATACCAATTTTTTTAATATCTGTCATAAAATACCTCTCTTTAATAATCTATAATGAAAAGTTCTTGCCTAAATATGTTCTACGGACATTTTCATCTGCAATAATTTCTTCAGGTGTTCCTTGTTTTAAAACAACCCCATCATGCAAAATATAGGCTCTATCAATGATACTTAATGTTTCCCGTACGTTATGATCCGTAATTAAAACACCAAGACCTCTGTTCTTGAGTTGACCAACCAACTCTTTAATCTCCCCAACAGCAATAGGATCAATCCCAGCCAGTGGTTCATCTAATAAAATATAAGATGGCTTTGAAGCCAAAGCACGTGCAATTTCTAAACGTCTTCTTTCCCCTCCAGACAGAGCTCTTGAAGGTGAAAATCTTAAATGTTCAATTGAAAACTCTTTTAAAAGAGAATCAAGCTCTTGTTCTCTTTTTTCTTCATTTTTTTCAACAACTTCTAAAACAGCACGAATGTTATCTTCAACATTCAACCCTCTAAAAATAGAAGCTTCTTGTGGTAAATAACCAATCCCCAATCTCGCACGGCGATACACTGGGAATGACGTAATATCAATTCCATTAAGTGTAATTTTCCCAGAGTTTGGAGCAATTAAACCTGTTACACAATAAAATGACGTTGTTTTCCCTGCTCCATTTGGGCCCAAAAGCCCAACAGCCTCCCCTTGTTGAACAGACAAAGACACGTCTTTTAAAACAGTCCTTTTTTTATAATTCTTACTCAAATTTGAAATCACAAGTCCGCGTTGCGGTACAATCATTTATCCTCACTTTCATTTTCAAAATCAGCTGGAATTAAACTACCTGTTATCCGATTTTGTGTTTCAGCATCATAAGATTTTAATGAACTGATACCCGTCTTTAAATTCATATTTGCCCATTTACCATTTAACACACTATTTCCTTGATGTAAAGAAACATTATCATAAATATCAATCATTTCAGTTTTAGGGTTATATACACCATAGTTTCCTTGAATGCGCTGGACTCCATTTGAAGCTTTTACATGCCCAAGTGCAACGATTTTTTCAATCTCTTGGTCATTTGAGGCTGTTTCTTTATAAAAAACATACATCTTGTCAGCTAAAATCAATTGATTTCCTTCTTTTACCAATGCATCTTTGTTTAAATAAACAAGCTGATTTAAGTTTTTGGGAATTTCAACAAATTGATATTTTTTTAACGATTGAATAACATCTAATATATCTTGAGCTTCTTTAAATAAAATAATTTCTTCTGCTTGAACCGTCTTTTTTTGCTCAAATGCTTGCGCTTTTTTATAGGCTCTTACTTTAACAAGAACTGTTTTATTATAAGAATCCTTTTTGTGCGTTAAAGTAATTTCTTCAGCTCGAATATGGTCATTTTTTTGATAAATATGGGCATTTTGAACAGCTGTAATCGTATTTAAAGCCTGATCAACAATAAGCCCATTTTCACTTGTGATTAAAATATTATTTTTATTCTTTTTAAAATAAGCGTCTTGATCTTTAAAATCCAATCCGGCAATTGCTTCTATTTTCTTTTCTTTATCAAACAAAAGTGTTTTTGTCTTCCCTTTAAAATCAATTTTTTCCCCTTTGTTTGTTACAAAAAAGCCTTTTGCTTGAAGCATTCCTGCAACCCCTTTGATAAAAACATTATTATCACTTGAAATCGTGTTCTTATCATAATCATAGACAACCTTTGTTGAAAGTGCTTCATACCCTGTATCTGTTGAAGTATTAATTTCATCTTCAAAATAAAGATATTTTTCATTTTGAAAAGCAAGCGCATAAGGGCTAATAGAGGTTAATTTCATCCCATCAGATGTTTGATAAGTCGCTTTTGGATTATTTAATTTTAAAATCTTTTTGGCTGAATCAATTTCTTGAACCGTTTCAGCAACTACATTTAAAGGATTGTTGCGCTTGTCTTTTGAGAAAAATTGAACATCTTCCATATCAACGCCCCCCCCTTGTTTTACATTCAAGGATGGAACAGCAACTGAAAACTTCTCTTTTTCTTCCACAAAAGCAGGCCAAACTAACATCGTTGACGCCAATAAAAATGCAAAAATAGGCAAACACCGTTTAAACATAAACACACGGCGAGAATGAATTTTGATTTTTAATAGGCGAAGTGTAAACATGAAAGTCCCCTTTTAAGCAACACCAACTTGTAACAACAAATGCATGGTTAAAAGCCCCATTGGTTTCATATCCCCATCAATAACAAAAAGATTTGTAATTTTCTTTTCATTCATCAAACGAAGAACTTCAACACAAAGCATATCTCCTACAACCGTTTTAGGATTTTTTGTCATAATGTCAAAAGCTGTTTTATTAATCAAATCATTCCCCATATGGCGACGCAAGTCCCCATCTGTAATCATCCCAATTAACTCACCAGCCTCATTTAAAACCCCTAAGCAACCCCAACTTTTTGCCGTCATAACAACGAGAGCTTCTGACATGGGCGTATTGGCCATAACTAAAGGCATTTCTTCCCCTTTAACCATAACATCACGCCCTCTTAATAAAACATTCCCAAGTTTTCCACCAGGGTGTCTGTCATGAAACTCTTCAACTGAAAAACCTTTTTGTTCAATTAAGGCGACAGCTAAGGCATCCCCAACGGCCAAAGTTGTTGTTGTAGATGTTGTAGGAGCTAACCCGAGAGGACAAGCCTCTGGTGCTGTTTTTTTATCTGGAATTAAAAGTGTTAAATCAGCAGCTCTTGCCATTGAACTTTCCATCACACTTGTAATTGCAATCATAGGAATACCAAAACGTCTGGAATATGAAATAATATCAGCCATTTCTTTACTCTCACCCGAGTTTGAAATGGCCAACAATAAATCATCTTTTGTCAACATCCCTAAATCGCCATGGCTTGCTTCCCCTGGATGAACAAAAAAAGCAGGCGTTCCTGTTGAGGCAAGAGTTGCTGCAATTTTTTGACCAATGTGACCACTTTTCCCCATACCAGAAACAATGATACGACCCTTAATTTGCATCATCTTTTCAACAGCTTGCACAAATGCATCTGAAAAATTTTTCTTCAAAACTTCAAGACCATAAATTTCTCTATCTATAACTTGACAAGCACTTTTTATTAACGCTTCTTTATTCATTTTCCCTCCTTAATGAGCAAAAATATCTGGATTATCAAAAGAAGCCAAATCTAATTTGGCACGTGTTGACATAAAAGAAAAACAATCCAAAGCTAACTCATAACGCCCTTCTCTTTTGAGTAAAAAATCTAATTTTTCTTTCAACTGATGAAGATAAAGCACATCATTAGCTGCATATTGTTGTTGTGCTTGAGAGAGTTCATCAACGCCCCAATCGGATGTTTGTTGTTCTTTTTCAAGCACAACACCTAATAAGTCAGAGCAAAGTGATTTTAAACTATGTGAAGAGGTTGATGTTCTTGCCAACTTTGAGGCAATTTTAGTACAATAAATAGGCGCCACGTCAACACCCAAATCATTTAAAATTTTCGCCACATCAAATCTTGCGAAATGAAAAATCTTTAAAATCTTTTTATCTGTTAACACTTTTTTCAAATTGGGGCAATCAACTCCCTTTATAATTTGAACCAAATATGCATTCCCAGATCCATCAGAAAGCTGAACCAAACAAAGGCGATCTCTTAAAAGATTCAACCCCATTGTTTCCGTATCAATTGCCACTTCTTTTTTAAAAGAGACAAAATCAGGTAAATCACCTTTAAAAACTGATATTTGCGCCATTTGACACCTCATAATTATGATAAATATTTATTCTTTATATACTATCAAAAAACGAAAATCAACAAAAATTTTCACTTCATTTTTCTCTTGCATTTTTTATTCAAATATGTAACCATGAACGAAATTATTCGGGAGACTAAGATGATGAAGAACTTTCTTTTTGTTCTTTTTATTTTTTTTCATGCATTTTTAGCAAATGCAGAAGAAATTTCATCCCCTCAAACAAAAAAAATGCATATCATCACTTCTGCTTTCGAGCCAGATTTGTGCCTCAATGGATATGCAGGCTCTTGGACTGGCGCTTGCATTTGTTTTCAAAAAGGGGCCTATCCTAATAGATATTGCGACCCCAACTTCAAGAAAATCGACATTCATCAAAAGGTAACAATTAAAGATAAAACATTTGTTCTTTCAGGTGGAATTGTCAACTGGGATGAAGCAAATAAATTTTGCTCACAATTAAAAAAAGGCTACAAATTAGCAACACGTGAAGATTTTAACTGCAAAAAAACAGGTATTGGCTGTTTAGATAATAAAATTTTCATTCCTATTAAAGAAACATATGGGCATAGAGGCTTTTTTTGGCTAGAAGAAAGTGAGAATACTGAGAAAGCCTATTATGCAGACCTAAATGATGGAACCGTTTACAACACGGCAAAATCAAATTCATCAACTATGCAAGCATTGTGCGTTAAAGAGGATTAAAAATGAAATTAAAATTTTCACTTTTACTTTGTTTTATCAGCTGTTCAAGTTTTGCACTTGAAATTGATCAAAATAGAGAAATTGAAATTAATAATATGTATGAAGAACTGGAATATACATTTGATGAGCCTTTTATTCTTCAAAACCCATATAAAAGAAATGCTCTTTCAGCTTTGGTAAAATTTCCAACTAAACAAGAAGCACAAATTGAACTTCAAGTTCTTTCAAAAGAGGGAAAGCCTGAGATAACACATACATTTTCTGAATATAAAAAAGAACATGAAATTCCAGTTTTAGGGCTTTATCCTAATTCAAACAACAAAGTTTTGCTCACAGCTAAATATAAAGATGGCACAAGTCAAACAACAACCCTTTCAATCCCCACAAAAAAGGCTGATAAGAGAGCCTTGTTTACCATCACGAACAAAAAAGATGAAAAAATAAAATATCATTATTTACATGGGGGAATTGTTTTTGATGAAAAAGGGACTATTCGTCTTGATTTTAAACCAGAATATGAAATGCTTTATTTTCTAAACGGCTCTTTTGTTGGGGAAGATAGAAATAAAGGTCTCATACAATATAATATATTAGGGAAAAAGGAAAAGGTTTATACCTATCCAGCTCATTTCACCTCTTTCACCCACGGGTTAACACAAAAACCAAACAAAAACTTCCTTGTTATTGGATCATTTGACAACCAACAAGCAACCGTAGGCAATCAACAAACGCAAACACAACGAGAATTTGTAATTGAGCTTGATTATCAAACAGGTAAAATGGTCAACAAAATTGATTTGGCTCAACTTTTAAATCCAGATCGATCTGTTATTATTAAATCAGATACTCAAAATTATGGATTAAACAATTGGTGTCACATCAATTCCGTTGACTATAACAGCGAAGATGAAAGCATTGTTGTTTCGTGTCGACACGTTGGACTTGTCAAAATAAATGAAAAAACAAAAGAACTTGATTTTGTTATCGCGCCACATAAAGGATTTGAAAAATCAGGTCGAGATGGTTCAGGCCCAGATCTTTCAAACAAACTCCTCACTGCCTTAGATAAAATGGGAGATGCCTTACCTGACAGCGTTCAACAAGGAACCCAAAGTTACCCGGATTTTAAATGGCCAACCAAAACACATGATGCCAAAACGCTTGGGGATGGAATTTACAGTATCTTTGACAATTCTGGCCCCTTATATGACAAAACAATGGTCACCTCCCCTCATTCAAATGCGCAAGTTTTTAAAATAGATGAAAAGAATAAAACCATTCAAAGCCTTTGGTTTGAGCCCCTTGCCTATCACTCAGAATCTGGTTCAAGTGTTTTATATAACCCTAATGAAAATGAAGTAACCGTTTATTTAAGCATTGTTAAAGACCCTTATCAACAAGGGATTGCAACTGGAAAACTCATTCGGTATGATTTAACCACACATGAAAAACTTTTCGAAGCAACTCTTTATCGAGGGGGAGAAACATACTTTTATGGGCTGATGCCATTTTCATTTTATCAAAATGAGGGTTTAAAATAATGAGTGAAATTATTCTTTTTAGCGTGCTTGGTTTTTTTGCAAGTATTATTGATGGGTGTATTGGCATGGCCTATGGAACAATTTTAGCCTCCATATTTACTTTAAATGGCGTTCCATTATTGGTTTCAAGTGCCAGCATTCATTTTTCTGAAATTTTCACAACGCTTGCCTCTGGCCTCTCGCATTTATCATTTAAAAATGTTGATTTTAAATTATTAAAAAAAATCATATTCCCCGGCGTTCTTGGAGCCCTCATTGGGGCAGCAATGCTCACCTATGTGAATGATCAAATTTTAAAACCAATTGTTGCCTCTTATTTAATTGGACTTGGAATATATATTCTTTTAAAACAACACATTAAAAAGAGAACAAAATCATTTAAACGATTTAAACTTCTGGGCATGGTTGGTGGATTTTGTGATGCTGCAGCTGGAGGAGGCTGGGGTCCAATTGTAACTGGAACACTTATTTCAAGAGGACACATCCCTCACAAAACAATTGGCACAGTGAATCTGACTGAATTTTTCGTTACCCTTTCTCAATCAGCTATCTTTTTTTCGGCCATTGGATTGACTTCTTTCAATATTGTTGTAGGTCTCATATTAGGAAGTGTCATTGCAGCCCCATTTGCAGCTTATATTGTTAAAAGAATTAATCCAATGGTATTGATTAAATTAGTTGGATGTATTATCATCATCACCAATATTATTACACTAATTACACTTTTTTATGAGTTATAAATGAATCACTTAAAAATATTAGAAGCAGAAGCTATTGATTTAATTAGAGATGTTGTTTTTTCAAACGACATTGAAAGGCAAATTGTTTTTTATTCGATTGGAAAAGATTCTTCTTGCCTATTGCATTTGTTTAAAAAGGCTTTTCATCCTTTTCCCATTCCGGTTAAATTTATGCATATTGATACAGGCTGGAAATTTAAGGAAATGTATGAATTTCGCAACAAGATTCAAAAAGAAATTGAGTTGATTGTGTATAAAAATCCAAAAAATTTAAACCCATTTACAGATGGCCCTTTATACACAGATGTTATGAAAACAGAAGCGCTTAAACAAGCTATTAATTTATATGATATTAAAATTGCCTTTGGAGGATCTAGAAGAGATGAAGAAAAATCAAGGGCAAAAGAGAGAATGGTTTCTGTTAGAAATGAATATCACAAATGGGATCCACGCAACCAAAATCCTGAAATTTCACCCCTTTATAATACATTTTTTACACCCAAAACATCTTTGAGGGTATTTCCTCTTTCAAACTGGACCGAACTTGACATTTGGGAATATATCAAGCAAGAAGAAATTGATATTGTCCCCTTGTATTTTGCAAAGAAAAGACGGGTTCAAACGCTTCCTTCTGGTATGATGATTGCAACAGAAAATGAAACTGGAGAACTTAAAAAGGTAAGATTTAGAACGCTTGGTTGTTATCCCCTCACCGGAGCTGTTCTATCTGATGCAACAACGATTGATGCAATTATTGCCGAACTAAAGCAAACCCAATATACAGAGCGTATCACAAGAATTATCGACTACGATACAGAAGGCTCTATGGAAAAGAAGAAAAAGGATGGTTATTTTTAATGAAAAGTGTGTTTAAATTTATTTGTTGTGGAAATGTAGATGACGGGAAATCCACACTGATTGGCCGATTACTTCTTGATACCAATAATGTCAAAAAAGACCAATTGGAAGATGCATTAAAAGCGTCTAAAAAAAATGGGTCTGATAAAATTGAACTTGCCATGTTATTAGATGGTTTATTATCAGAACGTGAACAACAAATTACAATTGATATTGCTCACCGTTTTTTTGATTATAGGGATATTCGCTTTCATATTCTTGATTGCCCTGGGCATGAGCAATATACAAAAAATATGGCTATTGCTGCAGCAGAAGTAAACACAGCCATTGTGGTAATTGATTCTACAAAAGGAATTAAACCTCAAACACTCAAACATATTGAAATTTGCAATTTATTTAATATCCAAAACATTTTAGTTTGTCTAACAAAAACTGACTTATTGAAAAATGACAAGGGAAAAAATGATTTAAAAGAAATCAAATCTCTTGAAGAGGACGTGAAAAATCTGCTCAACAATTATACGTTTAATTATGAAATTGTTCCTGTCAGTGCTGTCACAGGTTTTAATACGGATTATGTATTAAAGTTTTTGTATAACTTCGCCATTTATCAGATTGAAAAACAAGAAAAAAATCAAAAACAGATACTACATATTTTAAATTCAAAACTTTTTAAAAATACAAGATATTATTACGCCAAATCTGTGTTTAAAAATACTATTTTAGAAAATGAAAAACTCACAGTATATCCACAAAATACGCCTATTACAATCACAAAACAATTCGATAATGGATGTTTTAATATTTTAGAAAATGTTGATATATCTAAAGGAGATTGTATCACAAACACCCCTGTTCTAATTTCAAATAAAATTTCTTGCAAAAGTATCTTTTTTGATAAAAAGACCCCTTCCATGTTATTTAAACATGGCTCTTCTATCAAAAGAGTAATTCAATTAACGCCTTCTTCTTTAGAATTAGATGGTGAAATTGTTTTTAACAATATTGAAGATGTCAAGCAAAATGGATTTGGCATTTTCATTGATGAAGTGACGAAAAAAACGCTCGGTTGTGCCGTTTTTAAAAATAATCAAAAAGAAATTTTGCCTAAAAACACAACCGTTAACTATATCATTTATGGTGGAACCCATTTAAAACGTATCGAAAAAGCGTTGGAAATTAAAAACCAATTTCAACCTGCTCCATTTATTTTAGATGAATCTGATGTAAGCTATTTAAAATCACCTGAATTGATAATGCTAGCCGAATACATCAACGGACAGGGATCATCAACGATCTGTTTAACCGAAACAGCTCCGAAAAAAAGGCCAAACAATTGTATTTTAATTAATCTTAATCAGGAGAAATAAGATGAAATTTTCAATCCTTTCATGTATCACTCTTCTCTTTTTTTCAGTACCCACATTAGCTGAATGGCAAATCAAGCAAGAGAATTTAAAAACTTTTGAAAAATTTGCAAAAACAGATGAAGTACAACTCTATACAGGAGACAATATTTTACACGACTTTGAAAATCTGCCAACAGAAGCTCACAAATTTGTTTTGGTTAAAATAACTGTTAGTAATCAAGACACAAGCATATCACCTTTAAATTCTTTAGCGTTCAAACTCAAAATTAATGATAAAACCTATTCAAGAATTGATAATGACAAATTTTTGCTCAATTATAACATCAAACCATTTACAAGATTAAAAATCAAAAAAGGAACGCATGAAGGGCATTTATTATTTGAAATACCAACAGCTGAACTTTCAAATAACGTGACTCTTTTTTATAACGATAAACCGATTCAATAGGATAATTTTATGCTAACTTTAAAAAAATCTTTTTTCATCAGTGGAGCTATTCTTTTAGCACTTATCACACTTAAACATCAAAAAGACAATATTTTTCAATATATTAAACATACAAATAGAGGGGATATTCCGCAAGTTCTTTTTAACAATGAAGAACTTATTCCACCTTTTACACGTGACACAAACTCTTACCATGTCATCTCTGCAAGCACATTAAAACCCAATATTCTTCAAATTGGAGATATTAAAAAAGAAATTAAAATTGAAAATTTTGAAACAAACCCATCCATTCCATTAGATGTAAATGGGCAAAAAATCAACATTCATTTATATCCCAAAGAATATCCAAAATATTCAATGAAACAGTTTTCTAAATCAACAACAAACAACGCTATTACGATCACAAGCTTTGACCCCAATTGTACCAAACCATCTTTCAATTTTATTGTTTCTGAAAAAGGCAAAATTCTTTTTTATCGCCGGACCCGACTGGAACTTTGTGCTTCAGATTTCAAACAAACAACTCTTCCAAATGGGGAGAAAGTATATTCTTATATGCAACAAGAAAAACCCGTTCCCCCATTTCACTACTTGAGTGGTTCACTGGTTGTAATGAATAGTCAATTTGACGTAATTGATAAATTAACCATTCAAGAAACAGACAAGCACCCTGCTCTTATGGTTGAAAATCATGATTCACTGATATTAGATAAAAATCACTTTGTTCTTTCTGCTTATCATGAAACTGAAATTTTTCATCCTGAAACAGAAGAGCCCACCTTTGTTGCCCAAACTGTGCTTCAAGAAATTAAAGATGGAAAAGTCATTTTTGATTGGGTCAGTTCCGATTATCCCCATTTATATACTTATTTTAAATCCCCTGATAATTCCAGAACATATAATGATTACATGCACTTTAATTCGATTATTGTTGATCCAAAAGATAATAATTTGATTATTTCTTGCGCCGGTATTTCAAGCATCCTCAAAATTAACAGAAAAACCGGGGATATTATGTGGACATTGGGTGGCCCTGGGGATGACTTTAAACTGGATGAACAACATCATTTTTATGGCCAGCATAGCCTTTCTTTTGATAAAGAAGGAAACCTTATGCTTTTTGATAATCAATCCCATTATTTTGCACAAAGAATTGAGAAGAGCCCTAAACTACCTCATAGCCGAATTTTAAAATTTAAACTTGATGAAAAAAACAAAAAAATCTTGAACGCTGTTTCTATTCCTCTTGATTTTCAAACAGACACCATGGGATCCGTTTATCAAACAGCTGAAGATACCTATATCCTTGCCATGGGTGGGCATAACAAAGTGCAGAAAATAAAAGTCGTTGAAGAAAAAGCAACAAAATTGTGGGAGCTTTCTTTAGATTATCCAACTTATCGAGCTTATGAAGTTAAAGATTAAGAGGTTATAAATTCATCTCATATTCGTGAACCATTTCCTCGAACCACTCAATATATTGACGTGTGCCTGTCAATTTCAACCCTTGTTTTTGATAAAATTGATTAGAAATGGGATAATTTTCCAATGTGAATAGATTGATATGTTGAACGCCTTGTGATTTTAAATAATCTTTAACATACAAAAACAACAATTGGCCACACCCCTTCCTTTGCTCAAAAGGATCGACATAAAAAACCTTTATTTCGGCATTCGTCTTATCAAAATCAGCAAGTCCAATAAAACCTCTTATTTGCCCCTCCTCCTCGGCAACAAAGACAAGCCCTTTTTCAACAGATATTTTCATCTTTTCAATTCTTTTTTCGCTCACATCAAAATGAGAACTATCTAAAATGCTATCCTTAATATAACCCCTATATGAAATCTTCCACGTTGTAACGTGAATTTGAACAATTTTTTCAACATCATCAAGAGTTGCCGACCGAACAAACATATGTTTTATCTTTCTTTTAAACAAGAGCTATTTTTCTCAACAGATTTTTGCATAAAAAATTTCCTATTCGAAATAATTTGAACCGGAGCTATTTCAGCCTGATTAGGCATTTTTCCCGTATCTGGATAAGCAACAAAATCCGAAGTAACACAATGAGGCACATTCACACAATATAACGCCGTATCTGGCACCAAATGCGATGGGATTCCAAGATTTTGAAAATGCATTTTAACCTCCTTTTCATCCATATTAAAAAATTTTTTCTTCTTTTTCAAGCATTTTTATCAAATATTTTTTAATTCATAATTTAAAATGATAAATATTTATTGAAAAAACTTTACAAAACAATAATTTTATGATATTATTGTCTAAATTAAAAAAAATATAGGAGTTCATATGCAAGAAGTAGAAATCTCAGGTCGTGAAATTTATCGCTCATTTAATGAAGTTATAAAAATTGATGATGGCTATTGTTTTGGCGTGTTAGGGGGCAAAAATTTTATGGTTGCCAGAACCACTAATGCCAACAATATGACATTCATTCGCTGGTGTTCGGGTAAAATGCCTTATGGGGGCAATAAAAACGTTATGGGACCTAAAGCTGACAAATTATTAAAGATGATTTTAGAACGTATTCCCAATATACCTGAAAATGAAGAAATTATTTCTCAAATGAAAATCATGGTTGAAAAAAATAAAAAAGCAACTTCTTATTACGGTGTTTCAAAAGATGATGCCAAAGCCATGACGTCATTTGAACAAATAGAACAACAAATGAAAAAAGAGCGTGAATTTAAAAAATTCATGGATAATAAAGCTGTCTATGAACAAAAAAATGCTGCGAAAAAGGACGAAAAAGAAGCTAAAAAAGCTCAAAAATTAGCAGAAAAACAACGCCTAAAAGAACAAAGAATACTTGAAGAAAAAAAACGCATTCAAAAAGCGCGTGCATTAAAAATTATGAAAGAGGAAGAAAGGGTCTATCCTCAAATGGTTTTTAACCAACCTGAGAATGAAACTCCTACTATTTTTGTTGATGGAAATACAGCCATTATTTTAGGTCATATTAACAAAAACTTCTTTCGAATTAAACTTTCTGACAAAAATCCATCTTTTTTTATCATTCAAAATGATGAAAAGGTCAGAAAAATGAGCATTGCTGAATTGCAACAAATTTTGGTTGCTATTAACGAAAATCCAAATCACAATGAGGAACATGACGCTATTTTGGAACGAGTTGCTTCAGATTATGATAAATTCAGACAACTCAAATTCCCTGAAAATAAAAATGTTCAGAAAGAAAAAATCGCAATCAGCAAAAATATTTTAATTCAAAAGGGATTATTAACAGCTCAAAACGTTATATCTTAAAAAGGGCATCTATTAAGAATTAACGTTTTGAACGAATACCCCCTCCTCTATATTACCCATTTTGATTTAGGTAATTAGATGACAAATATCTCATGGGATGATGCTGTGCATCTAATCTTACTTTGTTTTGCCATAACCCATATCCACCATTTCGAATAATATCTTCTTCTTTTAAAGGATATGGGAAATCACACTCTTTTAAATAAACAGTTTTACCCTTAGGTAAAATTAATTTTTTAACATCTTTTAAAGAGGTGTTATGTAAAGAAACTTCATCACAATTTGAAAAATCAAGCACATCCGTCTCTTTTAATAAAACATTTGTCAAATGAACTCGTTTCACCCTATTATCCATTTTAAAATCATGGATTGAAACACAATTAAAAGGGGCAAACATAAAAGATGTTATACCCCTAATATCAAGAAAAAGCTCTTCTGGGAAGGTTGAAAAAATCAAATCCACCCTCTCTGCTTTTTTAGGGAGTGTTATTTCTTTAACATTTTCCAAATAACTCTCTGAAATTTGAACACTCCCCGTTACATGAGATAAATCTAAATGATCTATATTAAATTTTGTAACCCCACTTTCAAAATTACGAACTTGAGGTGGCAGTTTAAATACAGGCGCTGTAATTTGCATCCGACATAATGAAACATCTGAACAATCTAACGACAACCCTTCTAATGATTTCAAGTGGTTACTCAAATGCATTTGTAATGAAAAGTATCTATTCTTTATACCTTTAAAATCATGAATATTAGGCGATAAAAGCCTCAATTCATCAGCATGAAATGGCAACAAATTCTGATGTTTTTTAGAAAAATAATAACATTCAAAAATACCATATATATCCATATTTTTAAAAGAAACTGAAGAAGCAACCCCATCTGAAGAAACGGAAAGTTTAGGTCTTGAATCAAAAAATGCATCTAAAGCATTTAATTTGGCTGTAAGTGAGAGATATTTTCGGTTCCAATTTCCAACACAAATACGCCCATCAACTCCTTTAGAATATATGAGATTTTGATGTTTTAAAATATCATATTCATCCATATTAAAATAGTAAGTAGAAGCTTCAGCATCTTTATAACATCCATCAACAAGAGAAAAGGCTCCTCTCAACTTCGGCTGATATTGAGATAAAAATTCATCCAATTGTTCACGCACGGCTGGTATTTTCAGCCCATACATATACCCAGATTTAAAATAAACATTCCCATTTTCATTAACAAAAGGCTTAATACTTATTCGAGCCAACTTTTTGGCTGGATTTTTTGAATTAATCCCAAAAGCTACAAAAACACCATTCCCAATTTCTTCTGGTAAATAATGCGAATTAATCCCTTTTGGTGTTAAACAAGAAGCCCACTCATCCTTCGAATACTCTGCGTAAGCACTCATTTTGGCAATATCAGATGGGTATTTTGAAAGAACAAGCATATCAATTATGTCATTTTTTTGCTCATTCCCTTTGTGAACAGCTTGCATCAGATGAAAATCCTGATATTGTTTTGAATAAAATTCTCTTAAATTAAATAATCGGTTTTTTAAATCATCACTTGAAGCAAGAGCTCCTTTTGACATCACTTCATAAAATAAAACAGGCGTCATGAATGCTCTTGGCATTGAAAAACGAGACCGACTTTTAAATTTCGAATACGTATTTAAATAATCTTGATACGAATGAATTCCATTTAAATAAGAAACAAAATCTTCAGCAGCGTTGGAAGAAGAAACACGAGTTAATATTTGAGAGAGAAAATCTGACTGTTTTTTCAAAAAACGCCCTGCTTTTGTACCAATAACATGCATATGGCATTTTTGATCTTTTGCAGACTGAACCAAAAATGAAAAGCCTTTTTCAACAACTTTAACAGACTCATCATTCGGAATTGAAAGATTTATCTTATCAATCAAATTTTTCAAAAACAAAAAACCAGAAGAAACTGGGTTGATTTTCAAATAAACCCTCTCTTTATCTTGAAAAAAAGAGGGATAAGAAGGTCTGTACCCTTCCCTTAATTTTTGTCCTTTTAAAACGATTTTTTGAATATCATTATCATAATAGCGCACCTGAGCCCTAAAATCTCGCACAAGCTGATTTAATAATTCTAAATCATTTAAATTCTGTTTAATTTTATCGTAAGGAATTAAATCTTCAGCAGCATAATTTTCAGCCAATAAAAAAAGACGAAAAATAGTGAAAAAAGCCTTTTTATCCCCTTTATTTTCAAAAAGGAATCTTTGGACCTTTTTCTTCACCCTTTTTATTCGAAAATCTAAAAAGTCTTTTTCCTCTTCAGCTGATAATAATTTTAACATATATTCTCCTTTAAACACGAAGAAGAATTGTACCATACCCACCTTAATTTGTCAATATTTTTAAATATTTAAAATATTACACAAAAATATATATTTTTTTAAAATATAATATTTTTAAAACTTAAATCATCACATTAAAAAATTACTCTCTTTTTTTCAAAATAAATTATTCAAAAAAAAAGAATGCGCTATCAATTGATAGCGCACCCTTTGATGACTTAGAAAAAATGCTAATTATTCAGCAACTTCTTCTTTTGCTTCTTCTTTAGCAGCTTTTTTCTTTGTTGTTTTTTTAGCTTTTGCTAATGCATCACCTAAAATATCACCCAAAGAAGCACCAGCGTTTGTAGAACCAAATTCTTCCATAGCTGCTTTTTCTTCTGCAACTTCACGAGCTTTAATTGATAATGTCAATTTGCGTGTTTTTGCATCGAATGATGTGACTTTAGCATCAACTTTTTCACCAATAGCGAAACGTTCTGTTTTTTGTTCAGCACGGTCTTTAGCGAGGTCTGTGCGTTTGATGAAACCTTTAACGCCATTAACTTCAACTTCAATTCCGCCTTCTTCAATATTAGAAACGATACCTGTTACGATTTCGCCTTTTTTAATTTTGTCAGAAGCATCTGCAAATGGATCTTCTGTCAATTGTTTAACACCCAAAGAAATACGTTCTTTTTCAACATCGATGTCTAAAACTTTAGCTTTAACAACCATGCCTTTTTTGTAATCTTTGATTGCTTCTTCACTTGATTTTTCCCATGAAAGGTCTGAAGTGTGAATCATACCATCAATATCATCATTTAAAGCAATGAAGATACCAAATTCAATCATATTTTTGATTTCACCTTCGATAACATCACCAACTGCGTGTGTATCAGCAAATGCTTTCCATGGATTTTCTTGAATTTGTTTCATACCAAGTGAGATACGGCGTTTTGATTCATCAACATCTAAAACAATACCTTCAACTTCTTGGCTCAATGAAACGATTTTGCTTGGGTGAACGTTCTTCTTCGTCCAGCTCATTTCTGAAACGTGGATTAAACCTTCAACACCGTTAGCTAATTCAACAAATGCACCGTAATCTGTGATGTTGCTGATTTTACCTTTGAATGTTGCTCCAACAGGGAATTTTTCATTCACACCAACCCATGGATCGCTTTCTAATTGTTTCATACCAAGTGAAATACGACCTGTGTCTGTGTTAAATTTAATAATTTGAACTTTAACTGGTTGACCAACTGTCAAAACTTCTGCTGGATTTGTAATACGTTTCCATGAAATATCTGTAACGTGTAATAAACCATCAACACCGCCCAAATCAACGAATGCACCGTAATCTGTGATGTTTTTAACAGTACCTTCAACAATTTGACCTTCAGAAAGGTTTTTAATAATTTCAGAACGTTGTTCAGCTCTTGTTTCTTCCAAAACAGCCCGACGAGAAACAACAATGTTTCCACGAACTCTATCCATTTTCAAAAGAGCAAATGGTTGAGCAACACCCATTAATGGTGTGATATCTCTGATTGGACGAACATCAATTTGTGAACCAGGTAAGAATGCTGTTGCCCCATTTAAGTCAACAGTGAAACCACCTTTTACACGACCAAAAATTGTACCAATAACGTGTTCACCGTTAGCAAGTGATTTTTCCAAATCACCCCAAACTTCTTCACGGCGTGCTTTTTCACGTGATAAAACAACATTACCATCTTTGTCTTCATAACGATCAACAAAAACATCAACGCTGTCATTCAAGTTAAGTGTCTGTACACCAAATTCTGAAACAGGAATACGACCTTCTGATTTTAAACCAACGTCAACTGTGACGTAGTCATCATCAAAACCAACGATTTTGCCAGAGATTACTTTACCTTGTAAAGAACCTTTACCCATAAATTCGTCTAACAAAGCGCCAAAATCTTCTGCTGGCATTTGGTTTTCAATTGTACTCATTAATTAATCCTTAAAAATATAGTTGGCCACCAAAGCCTTTTGCTTTGGGGACTTTAGTCAATCCGCCCTTTGATATACTGAACGACTTGGGCGTATACATCGTCAGCAGTCATATCAGAAGTATCAATAACCAATGCGTCATCAGCAGGCTTTAATGGAGCTGTTGCTCTTTCACTATCTCGCTTGTCACGCATGACAATATCTGATAAAACGTCTTCAAATATAACACATAATCCTTTTAATTGCAACTCTTTAAATCGTCTTTTTGCACGAATTTCATTATTTGCTGTTAAAAATATCTTAACAGGGGCTTCTGGGCAGATAACTGTCCCAATATCTCGCCCATCTAAAATGGCTCCTTTTGCTGGTGTTTTGTCTTTTTTAATTGGATTTAAAGCGAATCGTCTTTGAAAATCAAAAAGTGCCTTTCTAACACCTGGTAACCTTGAAACCAAAGAGGCTGCTTTCCCACAAACTTCATTTCGAATTTTCGAATCGTCTTGAAGTGTCAACATTTCATCAATATTAAGGCTTTGAGCAACTCGAACAGCCTCAATTTCATCTTCAGGATTCAACCCCTGCTCCAACATTTGAAAACCAACACCTCGATATAAAGCACCAGTGTCTAGATAGGCATAATCCAATGTTTCAGCCAATTTTAACGCTAATGTTCCCTTTCCTGCTGAAGAAGAACCATCAATTGCAATAATATTCATTGTAAAAATTTTCCTCTTTTTTAATTTTTTTATTGACAAATTGAACATAACATGTAAAAGGCACAAATAACAAGTTTTTTTTATCATGGAGGATTAAAATGGCAAAACCAGAATGGGGATTGAAACGTAAATGTTTAAAATGTGGCACTTTTTTTTATGATATGAATAAAAAAAGTTTTTCTTGCCCAAAATGTAAAGAAGAGTACACTCTTGACTCTTATGCAGAAAATAAAACAAAACAATTGCTCAAACTTGCTAAAAAAGCAGCACCAAAAATTGAAGATGATACATTGGATGAAGAAGCTTTGTTACAAATGACAGAAGATATTCCTTTGTCAGATGAGGATATTGGACCTGATGATTTGGAAATCTTAGATGACGAACCTGATTTAGAAGAATCAGATAGACCGGAATTGACAGGTATTGTAGATCAATATGATGACGAAGAACAATCCGATAAATAACGAACAAAATCTTTTTTTTCAATCCCTGAAAGGGCAGCTTCTCGTTGCCATGCCAGGGATTGATGACTTAAGGTTCAATAAAACAGTTATTTATATTTATGAACACACGCAAGAGATGGGTGCCCACGGGATTGTAATTAACAAACCTGCTGTTAAAATGTCTTTTAACGATATTTTAAATCAATTAAAAATTGAACCGGTCAGTCTAGAGGCATCAACACCTCAAATTTTGCTTGGGGGCCCAGACCAAATCACGCACGGCTTTATTATTCACTCTGGTGATTATTTTACACCAGAAACCTGCTATATTCAAAGCAACGTTGCCATTACATCCACTCAAGATATTTTAGAAGATATTGCAAATGGGAAAGGGCCTGAAAACAAATTAATTGCTCTTGGATGTGCCTCTTGGATTAGAGGCCAACTTGAAGATGAAATTATGAGCAATGTTTGGCTAACGGTCCCTGCGACATGGAACTTATTATTTGAAATCCCATTTGAACAGAAGTGGGAAAAGGCTATTGAAACACTGGGTGTAAACCATTTTTATTTAACAAATATATCGGGAAAAGCTTAAAATGAAGAAATATATCTTACTTTCGACCCTCCCAATTCTTATTTTTGGCGTAGCTGTTTATTCATACCTGTCAAATAAAGACCCTCTTGTTTCCGTTGTTATGCCTACCTATAACAGAGTAGCTCTTCTCCCTCAATCTATTGAATCTATACTCAATCAAACATATACAAATTTTGAGTTCATTATTGTAGATGATGGATCAACTGATGGGTCGAATGCCCTTCTACAAACATATGCGCAAAGCGATCCCAGAATTAAAATTCTAACAAACACAAAGAATAGAGGTATTTCTTATTCTAGAAACAGAGGGACAGATGCAGCAAAAGGGAAATACATTGCCATTATGGATTCTGATGATTATTCTGAGCCCGAAAGATTGAAAAAGTCTGTCGATTATCTTGAAAAAAATGATGATGTAATTGCTCTTAATGCCCTTTATCATGAAACAGGAAAACCAGACTCTTGGCAAAACAATTGGGTTCCTCCTCTTCGGTTTGATATTATTTTTCATTTAAAGAACTATTTTTCAAATATCGCTGTTTTTAGAACAGACTTTGTCAGAAAACATAATATTCGCTATAATGAAAGCATAATGAGCTCTGAAGATTATGATTTTTGGGCCCAAATCTTTATGAAGGGCGGCAAATTCAGAATGCTTAATGAACGACTCGTTCGCATTCGCAGACACAAAACAAACTCAAAAGAATACTATGATACAATTAAAAAACAAGCTCGCACTATATCCGACAGATTATTAAGACATTTTGGTGTTCAAAATCCAGAGAAACTCACAAATGACTGTGAACGGATGGAAGAAATGATAAAAGTGAATAATCGTACAAAAAAAATAGATGCGTACACATTTAATCTTTTTTATTCTAGATCTTGCAAAAGATATGCCGAACCTGAAAACGGTCTTTATATCAAACATGATGACTTTGTTGATTATTTAAAAGCAACAGACGAAAAAAATATATATGAACGCTTTCGAAATCAAGAAAAATACAAAGTCTTAGAGATAAAGAAAAACGTTAATGGAGATCCTAACATCTTCATTATTGAAAACCCTTCAAAAGAAATTGAGATTTATCACAAACAAAATGATGGTTCTTTGACACTTGTTTATAAAGAAGAAAAAACATTTTTTAAAAAGCTCTTTGATTAAAAAAAGTGATCTTTTGAGGACAACCCTATTTTTTTCAAGGAAAGTTCACTGAAAGGTCAATTTTTTATTCACTTAAAAACAAAAAAACCAAAGCAAATAGCCGTAAAAAACATCAAAAGAGTGTCTTAATCAGACTTTAGAACTTATATTTTGCACTGGCTTTCCCTGTGTGGTTTGTATAATCCCCTTTAAAGTTACCTTCATATTCAAAGGCAATTTCTGCTTTTCTATTCACATCAAACCCAACTCTAGCCCCAATTTCAATACCAAATCTATCCATACTCTCACCATCAACTTGATAAAGGGCTCCATTAGGAAGTGTAATCTTGTTTTCGAACTCTGGTTCAATTAAGTCATAAGTTGAAGCAATTCTTAACTCAGGATACCATGAAATAACTGGTGATAAACGATATCCAATAGAATAGGATACACCCAGAACTCCCGTTAAAATTTGCGTATCAGAACTGGCCACTCTTTGACCTGCTTCATCTTCATATTCATGTTGTTTTAAATATGTATATCTTAAACCCATTTCTGGAGAAATAACACCAGTTGCCCAATTTTTAGAAACGAAAGGCCCCATTTTTTTACCAACCATGACTTGAGCACTCAACATATCAACATCATAGTCAGCTTTAATACGGTGTTGGAATACCTTTTTATTTTCTTCATAAGAAGAACGCCCATACAGTGCCTGCCAATTCACATACACACGACTTGGATTATATTCACCATACGCCATAATGACATGAGAAGTGATATCTGTATCTCTTTGAACAGCACTTCCATCAGCTTTCATATGAGCATAAGCAAGCCCTATTTTGCTATTATCAGCAATAGGCGTATCAAACCCAAAGGCTAAGCCTGTTGTATCCATATCAAATCCTTTTGCCCCTGAAATCTCAGAAGTACCATAAATTGTTTGTACCCACATACGAGATTCTTTTTTAGGGAATTTGTAGAAACGATATCCTCTATGAGTATATCCTGTTTGTTCAGAAGCAGTACTTAATTGTTTAGAAACAATTGTAGATAAGCGATTGATAATCTCAAATGAATGGGATTGAATAAGCGCAGATGTGTCTGGAGCTAATCCTTCAAGAGCTGCAATATACTCTTTAGAATTTGGTCCTAAAATTTGAGCCATATCATTCAACGTATCTTGAATTTCTTTTGGTTTACCCTCTTCTTCAATAGGCTCCCCTAAAACAAACTCATCATGAATACAGTGAATCCCTTTACAAACACCTGGTTTTTTTGAAGGAGCTGGAGGTGGAGTTGGCTCAACAGGCGCTTTACCAGACCCAGGACAGTCACTTCCTTTGGTGCAAAGTTGATATTCCCCATTTCCAATATAATAAATGTCATACATTGAGTTTTCTAAAACTCTTGCAAATCCACTCTCAGCTGGGGCATTGAGTGTTTCAGCATCCAAAAGTGTGAAATTTTTATATCCTGTTGTAAAGTGTTCCCCTGTTGCAACCACAATGGCAAGTTCTGTTCCTTTATCTGAAACATGAATTGTGTTACCAGATACCTTACCATATTCAGTGCCAGATAAGGCATTAATATGTGTGATTAATTTTGAATTATCATTAAAGGAAACTGTATCCCCATGCAAAGTTGATTTTCCAATATCTAAAAAGCCGCCTTCTTGAACAACCACTTTGGCAAAAGAAAGATCTTGAGCATTAGATCCAATTGTTAAATTATTCGCAATCAAATCGTTTGAAGTAGAGAACTTCCCTGCTACATCCAATGTGGCATTATTCATGTTCAGCGTCCCTACACCTGTTAAATTTGTCAAAGATAACTGTCCATCACTCATCGTAACTGTACTATTATTTTCAACTTGTTCAAGTGTGTTTACCCCAGAAAGCGTTACTATTGCCGTATCACCAGAATTGGTTAATTTTGCAAGATCAAGACCTCTTGCTGTTAACACGCCTTTATTATTTAATGCATTAGCTTTTACATTTATCGCTTCAAGGGAACCTGTGTTTTCAATGTTTTGATCCACTGTTACTTGGGTCAAAGCCATTTGAGAAGCATTTTTAACAACCGTACCAGCTGTTGAGTCTTGAATGATAACATTTTCTAAGAGAACATCTCCTTTTTGGTTGTCAACAACAGTATTTGCTCCATCAATCGTGATATTTTTAACCTCTAATGAAGTATTTTGATTATCCAGTTTAAATAAGTCTTTTCCATTTGCCTGAATGGTGCTTTCTGTGGCAACGGTTGAGGCACCTAAAATCTTTTTGTCCCCTCCTGATAATGTATCAATCGTTTCATCAGAAGAAACCTCATAATTTGCCCCACCTTGAGCGCTTGCATCCATTTGCAAAGTGGCATTCCCCTCATATTTAGCCAAATATTCTAAAGGTGTATCTTTAATTTTATTCGCTTCAATTGAAACTGTTTGGTCTTCCGTCTTCATTTCGTAAACATAAGGAGAAGTGTTTGAAAGAAGCGCTGAGGAAGTCTCTTTAAAGGTTGCCTTACCACCTAATACAGCCGTTTCATATTTAATAGCTGGATCAAATTCCCCTGTTTGATCAAGAATAAGATTATTAATAAATGCATTCAAAAGCTCTTGTCCAGACACATTAAATTCAACAGAACCAAAGGCATAATCTGTCTTTGTTGTAAGTTTATCCGTTGTTAAAGAGATAGAGCCATCTTCTTCTTGATTAAAAATCATATCAATCAACAAGTTTGCTTCACTTCCTGTGAGATTTGTAAAGGTTGTTTCATCTTGTTGATTATTTTGCATATCAATTGTATTCGAATTATCAACCACATAGGCACCAACATATGAAGAGGCCCCCAATTTAATATTCGCATCTTTAAAAGTTACTTTACCCCCATTTTGAGCAATATCTTTGTTAAGAGCATAAGTTGTCTTTGTCCCATTAGCAACACTTGCTGTGGTGAACAAAGTATTTGTCGCCCCATCTTCAACATAAGCGTCAATATAGCCTTGTTTGATATCATCCGTATAGGTACCAAACACAGCCTCAGAATTTGCATTTAAAGACACATTATCAAGGTTAGATGTACCCCCCGTGCTATAGTGTTTCCAAACAACTTTGTTACTTGAATCCGTTCCAGCAAACGATACCTTGAGATTAGAGGCATTCCCATGTGTTTCAAGTGTTCCCCCAGTAATCGTGTTCGTCTTGGCAAAGTTCATCTTACGCGTATCAGCAATTGTGAGCCCTGCGCTTTGCGTGAATGTAGCACTACCCACATAACCATTCACCATACCATCTCCGAGGATAAGTGTTCCTGCCCCTGTTTTGTTGATTTTACCATCTTGTTGATAAATACCACCATCAAGTGTACCAACTGTTCCTGTACCACCTGCGAAAGTAATCGTTCCAGCATTATAAATATCAGCGCCTTTGGCATTTGCACTATCTGTTGCTGAAACAGTGTTACCACTAAAGAGGAAACCATCATTAAATGTGATAGAACTATCATTATAAATCGCCCCACCGTTAGCATAGCTACCTATTGCTTTATTTGATGTAAAGATAACCTTATCATTAAACGAAATTGTCGCTGAAGGACCATTATAAATCGCCCCACCTAAAACACTAGAAGCCGTTGCAGAGTTTTCTGTAAAAATGGCTATATTATTGAATTTCATTCCTCCGTCATTGAAAATTGCCCCACCTGAAGCAGATGAACTTCCAGTAGAAACCGTGTTCTTTTCAAAAACAACCTCACCCACAAAATCAGTATCTGTTTGTTGGCTCGCATAAATTGCACCTCCTCGAGCTTCAACATTTTTACTTATCACAGAGTTATTTATAAATGATGTATTTCCTTTAAATGCTATATTTGAAGTATAATCATTATAAACAGCGCCTCCCCCCTGGTCGTAGCCACCTACTCCATTTACTAAGTTTCCTGTAAATGACGTTACACCATCAACTGTAAGCGTGCCATTGTTATAAATTGCACCTCCTTTATAAGCATTATATTCACCAGAGGTAACTTCATTATCCTTAAACAGGGCTCCATTTGAGGCATTTAATGTTAATGTTCCTTCATTTCTAACAGCGCTTGATGTGGCGCCTTGTACAACAACGTTATCAAGGTTAACGGTTGCTGTTGTATCTGAGGCTACTGTAATGACACTGCTAGCGCCATCGATGGTTACGTTCTTAAGAGTTGCCTCCCCTGCGTTTGAAGAGGTATATTCCAACACCTTATAACCATTGGCTTGAATGATACTTTCTGAAGCATTACTTGTTGCCCCAATGATTTGTTTTTTATTTGTCCCAACTGGACCCATTGAACTTGCAACTGGATTTGATGGGTTTTGATCCACGCTTGTGATTTGATAGGTATAAATGCCATCATTCAAATCCCCAGCCGTGGCCATATTAAACAAAGCGCTATAGTTCGAGCGTACCATTTTCCCAAGGTTAGTGTATTCAACAACGGAGACTGGAGTCCCTGTAATCGTGATATATTGCTCCCCTGCGATAACATTTGCAATCAACCCATCTAAGATACCATCCAATTCGAATGATTTTGTGTTGGCGAATGTGGCGCCCCCCTTCAATGCTTGATATGTTTCAACATTCTCAATACTTGTGATTAAACTTGTGTCAAGCGCTGTTAAATCAAACACAATCTGGGCAACTGTTGTGTCAATAATATCCCCAAAGTCCATTGATAAATCAATGTTTGTTGCTTGTAAGTTATTGAATGTTAAATGGTCTTTTGTCCCATTAATCAAG
Source organism: Alphaproteobacteria bacterium (assembly GCA_017466695.1). Taxonomy (GTDB): domain Bacteria; phylum Pseudomonadota; class Alphaproteobacteria; order CAAHEQ01; family UBA3637; genus RGIG4140. The sequence goes on from JAFTTR010000023.1 coordinate 88,530, forward strand.
TTCATTGAACTTGTATCTGACAAAGCATAGTTCCCAGCATACGTAAGTGTTCCACTGCCAAAGCTGACATCAGCATCTTTAAAGGTAACCACTGCTGCCTTTGAGGTGCTGGCAATGTCTGAGCTCAGTTTATAATGAGCCTTATCAATCGTGTTAGAGGTCAAAAGTTTGCCTGTTACATCATAGGCAGTGTATTTAATCGAGCCATCTGTGTTATAAACAACATTCCCATCTGAATCCAGTTCTGGAACAACCTTAGTTGAAGCAAGTGCAACTTCTTCAGCTTTTGCTGAATCCGTATAGGCGCCAAAGACAACCTCTGCCCCTTTCACTGTAAGGCTCGTTGGCAAGCTGGCTTCTTGACTTGAGCTGTTCGTGGTTAAATAGGTGAGTTGAGCGCCATTTGAAACTGTGGCTGTTAAGTCACTTAAAGTACCTCCATGAACTCTGAGTTCCCCACCTGTGATGGTTTGCGTTTCCCCAAGTTTGAAGTTGCTTGTGTTGGCAATCGTAAGCCCTGCGCTTTGCGTAAAGGATGAAATTCTACCATAGTTATTCACCATACCATCCCCTAAAATGAGTGTCCCTGCCCCTGTTTTGTTGATTGTAGCAGAAGATTGATAAATACCCCCATCTAAAGAGCCAACTGTTCCTGTACCACCTGCGAAAATAATCGTTCCATCATTATAAATATCAGCGCCTTTAGCATTTGTAGTATTTGTGGCTGAAACAGTGTTGCCACTGAAGAGGAACCCATCATTAAATGTGATAGAACTACAATTATAAATCGCCCCACCTTGAGCACTGTTTGTTGCTAAAATTTTATTATTTGTGAATGTTGCTTCTTCCTCAAATGAAATATCTCCAAGACTATTAAAAATCGCTCCACCCCAAATATAACTGGACGCACCTGTTGCTGTTGCATTTATTGAGTTATTTGTAAAAGTAGTGGTCCCATCAAACTCAATGCTCCCACTATTATAAATCGCCCCACCACCCGTAGAATACTCTCCTGTGGCAGTTAGTGAATTGTTTGCAAATGAAGTTGCACCCTTAAATGTAATTGTCCCATCATAATAATTATAAATCACTCCACCACTAGCAAAATCACCGGTTGCAGTATTACCTGTAAATATAGCAGCCTTATTAAACGTAAGAGTAGATTCACCATAAAGAGCCTCCCTAGAATTAGAAATCACGCCACCTAAAACATTAGAACCCGTTGCAGAGTTATTTGTAAATATGGCATCATCAACAAATTCAATGGTTCCATTTTTATTATAAATCGTCCCACCTTCAACAGCAACAACTGAACCTGTACCTGTTACCGAGTTGCTTAAAAACTCAGCAGTCGAACCAAACTCAATTACACCTCTTTCATTATAAATTGCCCCACCAGCTACAGTTGATGCATCACCCTCAATCAAGTTCCGTTGAAAGGAAACAGCTTCAGTGAACTTGATTAAAGAAGATAAATCTAAACTAGTAGTATTATAAATCGCACCACCTAAAACGTTAGAACCCATTACTGAGTTATTTGCAAATGATGTTTCTCCATTAAATATAATTGAACTATCAGAGACGCTATAAATCGCCCCACCATGAAGAGAAGAGTCACCTGACAAAGCGCTATTTTTAAAATTCATTGCGCCATTAAAGATGAGTGAGCTACTACCTGTAGTATCTAACCTTGAATTGTCAAAGGTGTAATTGGTTGCATAGGTGCCAGTTGCAACGGTTACGTCAGCGTCTTTAAAAATAACTTCCGAAGCACCAGTGATATCAGCTGTTAAGTTATAGCTTGCTCTATCAATGGTACTAGCTGTTAAAAGGTTTGCGCTTGCATCATACCCAGAAAAAAACGTATTATCGCTTATTAAATCAAGCTCTGCTTGTTTTTCAGCCGATGTATAAGCCCCCAAAGTTAAAACAACATCCGTGAGTGATACTGTGCTTGGCAAGGCAATATCTAGCACTGAGCTGTTCGTGGTTAAATAGGTGAGCTGGGCACCATCTGAAACACTGGCTGTTAAGTTAGATAAACTATCCCCATGAAGTTTTAAATGTGTCCCCTCGCCTGAAATGGTTTGTGTTTCCCCAAGGTTGAAGTTGCTTGTATTGGCAATGGTGAGCCCTGCTGTTTGCGTAAAGGATGGGGTGAACGTTTCATTTTCATCAGAGGTATATGTTTCCCAGCTATTAACAGCATTATCCCCTAAAATAAGCGTCCCTGCACCTGTTTTGTTAATTGTACCTCCTAACTGATGAATGCCACCATCTAAAGTACCAATTGTTCCTTCGCCAGCAGCAAAAATAATACTACTCTTTTCACCATTATAAATATCAGCCCCTTTGGCACTTGCGCTATCTGATGATGTTACCTTATTTTCAGTGAAGAGGAAGTTTTTGTTAAACGTTGTTGTACCATAGTTGTAAAGCGCACCCCCTAAAGCCAAACTGGTTGAAGTTGACTTTGCTTGATTTTTTTTAAATGTAACATTGTCGTTAAATGTCACTGTACCCTTATTATTCGTGCGAATAGCGCCCCCTCTGGTATTAGTAGCACCAGTTGCTATGTTGCCTTCAAACGTTGTAACACCTGAAAATGTAATCGAATCTTTGTTATAAATAGCGCCTCCTTGCGCAACACCTGAGGAAGATGTGGCCGTGTTATTTTTAAACTCCGTCACACCTGAAAATGTTACACTCGCTCCATCAGAATCATTGTAAATCGCCCCACCATAAGCATTCCCATCTGTCCCCGTGGCTTTGACTGAGTTCCCTGAAAATGAAGCTCCTTTTTCAAACGTAACTGTGGTCGCAGTAGCCGTACTTGATAGATAATTGTAAATCGCCCCACCAGAAGCACTTTTAGATTCGGCTGAGGTGGAAGCTGAATTCCCACTAAACGTAGCCATATCTTTAAATGTCAGCGTTGAGGTACCAAGATAACCCGTATAAATCGCCCCACCAACTGCAGAAGTACTTGTTGCAGTAGTTTTGTTGTTTGAGAATGTGGCAGTTTTTTGAAATTCCAGCGAACCATTCGTATTACCAATCGCCCCACCTAGACGGGAAGCTGTATTCCCAGTGAATGTGGCCGTATTTTTAAATATAAATGATGAATCATAAGCATCAATTGCCCCACCATCACTAGCAGAGTTATTTGTAAAGGAAGCTGTATTATTAAATGTATTGGTTGATTCATCAGCCCAAATCGCCCCACCATCACCTCCAGCAGAGTTACTTGTAAAAGTAGCTGCTTTATTAAATATAAGAGTTGGATTAGTTGCAATCCCATTATAAATTGCACCTCCATCACCAGCAGCCGAGTTATTTGAAAATGTAGCTGTACCACCAAATGTTATCTTCCCCTCGTTATCAATTGCCCCAGCCCAAGGAATAATACCACCATCAATCACACTATTAGATTTGAATGTTGTATCCCCAGCAAAGAAAATTGTTCCACTATTATAAATCGCCGCAGCATGACTCCGATCATCTGAGTTTGAGGGAAAGGATGCTGTAATTTTATTATTACTAAAAGAAAGATGTCCGGCACCTAAAAATGAAATTGTCCCAGCATTCCTTAAACGACCACCGATAAACCCTGTACCAGTAAGGTTCACGGATTTTAAGGCGATAAGGCCTGTGCTTGCGTTTTCTTCACTTTCAGCATAAGTGACGGAAATGTTCGTTCCACTCGCAACAATCGTTGTTGTTGATGAAGAAGCTAAATCTGATTTTAACGTTGCTGCATTCGTTGCCGTTCCTGAAACAGCAGGAACAGAAAAAGCCCCCAAACTAAAAGCCAACACATTCAAGAGGAAACATTTTTTCAACAAATTAAAATATCTTTTTTTTGATTTTCCAAGTATTAAACAGGTATAATTTTTCATCAAATGTCCCCCTTCATAAAATGACATGATACCCTGTCAAAATCCATCAACACATAGAAAAACAAAAAAATATCTCCTTCATTTTCTCATTTTTCTTTCGTTCATATACTAATTATAGCACTTTTTTTGTATTTGTACCAAAAATTTTTCAAAAAAAGAGCTTATTTTTTTAATATTTTCTTACATTATATTGATTTTAAAAGAAAATTTAAAATATTAAACAAGTCAAAAAAAAAGCAAATCACCCCTTTTTTTGGGTTTAAACATTAAAAAAAAGCGTTATTTTAATAAGGAGTATGAAAAAATAAAGCCCCTATTCACTGACAGGGGCTTTATTTTTAATCAACCAAACATGATATAAAATATTTACTTTGCCATCAAAAGGGAACCCGTCTTTTGAATAATCGTATAATCTTTAAAAAGATTTCTATCTAAAATGTCCTCTGCCTTTTCTTCCAACAATTGACAAACAGCTGTATTTTCCGTCTGTGATGGGTCTAACTGATATTCTTTTTGAAAAATAAGATTCATTTTATCAAAATCAGCTGAAATTGTCTTATTCAACACACGAGAGAACTTATATCTAATTTTTGAAAACACAGAGCCGAGCTCTTCCCCTCTTGAACCTTTTAAATACCCACGTAAAAAGTCTGCCTCCTTTTGAAACTTACTCATAAATTTAGCTGGATAATTGCTTAAAGGAACCCCTAACTTGGTGCAGTATTCATCATATCCAATATAATGGCGATACATAATCATAGAAAGTGTTATAGATTGTTGGTCATGGTGTAATTCTTGCTTCGAAACAGGGAAAACGCTCACTTCAACTCGATGTTTTAACAAAAGAATACTTGGAACAACAACCAACAAAACAGCCAATGCTAAAATAAAATAACTTAATCTTTTTCGTCTGAGCTTATCTTCACTTTCAGATAAAAAACAATTCCCCCTATCAAAAACTTTACATACTTTTTTGCGTTTATTTTGCGTGCGTCTATATGTTTTTTTTAACACTTTAAGCATTCAAAAGTCTCCTTTTTTAGGTTATTTTATACCCCATCACTTTTTTTTGTTTTATTTATTCTAATTGTTTTTAAAAAAAGACGCAACTTTTTTTGTAAAAAAGAAGAGGGATTTTTTTATCCCCCTTCATTCATTTTAATCTTCTACCTTATTTTTCATACCCTTATGCATCCGTTTTTTATGATGCTTCATTTTAGATTTTCTTTCTGTCTTTATCTGTTCAAGGGTCTTTTTTTGATCTTCAGTTAAAATAGATTCAAATTCTTTTTTGTTATTTTCACGAATGGTATCTGCTTTTTGACGCAAATCCTTCATCTGTTTTTTAATATCTTCCATTTCTGCCTTGCTTTTTTGATGAATAGCAGAAGCTTTTTCTTGTTGTTCCTCTGTTAACCCTAATTTTTTAACAAAGTTTTCTTTCATTTCTTTTCGCATTTCTTTTTTATGCGCTTGAATATCTTGAACTTTTTGAGCAATCTCAGTTAGAGAAACTTGGTTTTGAACCCCCTCCCCAGTTGCCAACGCAGCACCAGATATCATCACAGTCCCCATTAACATTAATAAAATTTGTTTTTTCATATTATTCTCCTTTCAAATATGCTAATTTTTCACTTAATATTTCTCTTGCACTAAACAATCTTGACTTTACCGTCCCTAATGAAATACCTAATTTCTTAGAAATTTCTTCATAACTTAACTCTTCAAACTCGTACAAATTAACAACTTCACGCATCTTTGAGGGTAAACTATCAACTGCTTTTAATATGGCTTTTTGCCTTTCTTTTTGAAGTTGCAATTCTAAAGCTGAAACAGATTTGTTATCTTGGAGAGCGCTTTCTTCAACATCAGCCTTTTGATTCATAGACTTGAAATAGGCACTTTTAAAGTAGTCTTTCGCCACATTTTGTGCAATTGTCTTCAACCAAGCAACAAGTTTACCTTCTTCATGATACTTTTCCTTATTCTCAAGTGCTTTTAAATAAACCTCCTGCTCAATGTCCTCATTATAAGAGCCGGTCACTTTTTTGATAATACCACGAATATAAGGATGTATATTGCGATATGTATAGCTCATGAGCGCTCCATCAATTCATATTCGTCCATAGGCAAAAGCGTTTCTGCCTCAGTTAAAAGATAAAAATCTTGATTATACACTTCATCATCATAAAGATAGGTATAAAAATCTTGATTTGCTATCGTCCTTGTTGGCATTTGCATCATAAACACACCTAATAATAAACAAGAAGCAACCCCCACAGAGATATTCTTTATCATCCGTCTTTGTCGTTTTCGTTTAAAATAAAGTGGCTTTGCCTCTTTGATTAAGTTTGAAATATCCATTGTTTAGTACCTCCACACATACTTAAACGATATAGCATAAAAAAAGTTCATTTTAAATTCATTTTTTTTAATGATTGACCAAAAATAAAAAAAAGATTAGGATACTTGCATGAAAAAAACAAGTACTTTACATATTGATTTGCCCATTCTCTCCTTAAGTAGAGAACAACATGAATTATTCCATCAAATTGAAGAAACAAAAAATCACTATCTTATACAAGGCCAAGCTGGAACGGGTAAATCAACTTTTATTAAATACTTATTTGAACATTCAAGTAAACGCATTCGGATTCTTTGCCCAACGGCCATCGCTGCTTTAAATATTGCTGGCGTAACAATACACTCCTTGTTTCGTCTACCGTTAAGTGATTATATAGTCAAAGAACAAGTCGAAATTAAAAAGAAAACAATTAACATTCTTAAAAAAACAGACATTATTGTCATTGATGAAATTTCAATGGTGCGCCCAGACATTATTGACACCATGGATTATATTTTAAAACAAGCCAGAGGAGATTTTTCCCCTTTTGGAGGTGTTCAAATGGTTTTTGTGGGTGATTTATGTCAACTCCCTCCAGTGATTAAACAAACCACCTCGCACATCTTTAAACAACGTTATGGCATAGCAGAGCCTTATTTCTTTGATGCAAAAAGTTTTAAAATGGCTAGCTTTTGTTTTAAAGAGTTTAAAAAAGTCTATCGCCAAAGTGATGATGTGCTTTTAAAACAACTTTCAAACATTAGAGAAAAGAAAAACCTAAACGAAGCCTTACACCTTTTTAACAAAGCTAAATTTGAAAATGAAGATGATTTAAAAACAGCGATTACAATCACCCCTTATAGGCTGATTGCTGATAAAATTAACCAAATGCGTTTAGCTCATATACCCTCTGATGAAAAAACATACGAAGCAAAAGCAAAGGGCGCATTTGAAAAAGCACTCGATACGCCAGCGCCCAAGTCATTAACATTAAAAGTGGGCGCCCTTGTGATTTTTAATAAAAACAACCCTCCCTCTTTTATCAATGGTTCTATGGGAGAAGTAATCGACCTTCAAAGGGAATATTTAAAAGTCAGACTTCTTCAAAACAACAAAATCATAACGGTTGGAAAAGAAATATGGCAAAGTTTTAGCTATGAGTATGATGCGAAAACAGATACAGTTCTTGAAAAAGAGACCGGCTCATTTGAGCAATTCCCTATCCAGCTTGGGTATGCCTTAACCATTCACAAAGCTCAAGGAAAAACATTGGATAAAGTTATTATTGACACAAATAAAGGCGCCTTTGCCCATGGACAAATGTATGTTGCCTTGAGTAGAACGAGAAAATTAAAAGATATTCATCTAACAAAAGACATTAAACCTCAAGATATTATTTTAGATACAAGAGTACTTGACTTTTTAGAACAAATGCATAAAATAACGACACAATTAGAAGGATAACTTATGCACACTCATCATTCATTTATTGAAGCCTTGTTCCATGCATTGGGAGAAAGTGTTCACCTGCTCCCTTATTTGTTCATTACATATCTTATCTTAGAGTATCTTGAAAAAAGAACAGAGAACATCTCTCTTTTCTTTTCAAAAACAAATTCTTATTTTGCGCCTGTGTTGGCTGCCTTTTCAGGCATTCTTCCCCAATGTGGTTTAGGCGTCGCCGGAGCCAACTTTTATGCGGCAAGGGTTATTTCAAGGGGGACTCTTGTTGCCCTCTTTTTAGCCACATCTGATGAAATGCTCCCTGTCTTATTATCGAATGGCGTTCCCATAAAAGTTATTTCAAACATTATTCTTTATAAAACAGCAATTGCTCTTTTAGCTGGCCTTTTGCTTGATCGGTTTTTAAAAAGAAGAAACAAAGGGCAAAACCCTTCTTTTCAAATGAAAATGCTTTGTCATCAAGCAGCTTGTGGCTGTCATCAAAAAAAATTGTGGCTATCAGCTCTTAACCATACAACCCATATATTTGTATTCATTTTAGGGGTTAATATTATTTTACATACCCTCTTTTTGTTTGTTCACCCCAACGAACTTAAAGAAACATTATTTAATCACGCTGTATACGGCCCATTCTTTAGCACGATATTTGGTTTGATTCCAAATTGCGCAACATCTGTTATCTCAGCCCAATTATTTGCTGACGGCACTTTGCCAGATGGCGCCTTTTTAAGTGCCGTCCTTGCCAACGCTGGCATTGGGTTGATTGTTCTCTTCCACGTGAACAGACCTTTGAAACAAAATTTAAAAACACTTCTTTTTATATCTCTTGTTTCATTTTTAAGTGGGTTTGTTTTCAACATACTTCGCTTGTCTTTCTGATTTGGTAATACGGAGTTCTCTTTCTTATATTTTATAAAAAAGAACAAATGTTCTTCTCTTACACCCCTCAGACAAAACACAAGAACAAATGTTCTTTTATATTGAAAAAACAAGATTATTTTAACAAATTAACAAAAAGCCCCAAATCATGTTGGGGCCTTCTTTTATTTTTAAGCAAAAACAAAGTGTTACGCTCTTGGTTTTTCAGGCATATGCATATTCACTGCCAGTTTAGGTTCATCATCATGTGTAATATTATCAGCACCAGAAGCCTCTATCCTTGCAGCAGCATCTGGCTTTTTCCCCCCAGATTCGGCTTGCGTTCCTGCTGACGCAGTATCTCGTGCTTCATTCTGCGTAGCCTCTGTATCATCTTTTGATGTTGAACCCTTACCTTTAGAAGATGTTGCCTTTTCTTTCTTAGAAGAAGAACGTTTACCTTTCTTTGGAGAAGATTTTTTCGAAGGAGAAGAAGCCTCTTGTTCTTCTCTACCAGCTTCTTCTACAGCGCCTTCAGTCCCAGCACCAGCAGATACTTGCTTGTCCTTTTCTTCCATTGCTTTGGCTTCATCACGAGCTTGAGCCTCGGCTTCTCTTTTCGTTGCCTCTTCTTGTTCAGCTTGTTTTTCACCTTCAGCTGCAGCTCGCCTTTCAGCTTGGCGTGCAGCTTCTACTCTTTTGTTTTCATCTTCCTCTGTCTCATCAGAAGTTACAGCTGGAGTTGCATCCCCAGCTGGGGCTTCAACTTCAGTTGCTGGTGGCGTTCCCTCAGCTGCATGAGGCACATCTAATGGCACAACAGTCCACCCTTCTGGAACTGGGGTATTTGGAATAAAGGCAACACTATCTTCAGCCCTTGCATTTGCAAGCGCTGGGTTAAGCTTATCAGCATGAACTGAGTGATTGTGCCCTAATTGACGTCTAATATCTGCATGCGTTGCCGCATCAAAAGCAAGCCCTTCCCTTGCGAGCGCATCCCAAATCGGATCAAAATCCTTCCCTGGGTCAGTTTTACGTCCTGGCGCAATCTCGTCATGCCCCAAAACTCTATCTGGTGGAATACCATATTGTTGTGATAATTGAGAAACAACAGCAAGAATTGTCGCTGCTTGTTCAGGGGTATATCCCTCATCCACAGCGCGTACCACTTCAATACCTATAGAACATTCGTTTAAATTTCTTTGTCCCTGCCAACGAGAAGGCCCTGCATGGTTGGCTCTCATTTCTGGAGGAACCAACATATAAGCTTTTCCATCCCGTCCAATGACAATATGTGCACTCACTTTATTCTCATTATGACACAGATATTTCAAGGTTGCACTTTCAGAAGCTCCCTCCCTATCTTCCGTTGAGTGAATAACAATCATATTCGGTTTTTGACCACCTGCACGAGGCCCTTGATGAACAGAAGAATACGTCCGATCATATTGAACATTCCCATGGAGCTCGTGTCTTTGTGTTGGAATACGAGCCTCAAGTGGTCGAACACCTCCTCCAACTGGAGAAAAATAATTATCACTCAAGCGCTTGCGTGGGCGTGTAGACCTATCCGTTCTAAGGATATCCCCCGTTCCTCTTGTATACCCTCCAGGTGTATAAGAAGAATTGCCTCTTTGATAACTCACAGGTTGATGCCCAAAACTTGCCGTCCAATTAGCCACTTTGCTATATCCAATACCATCTACACCAGAAGCAACTTCAGGAAAACTCATAGCAAAAGCTTCAGCTTGCTGTGGTGTTATCTCTACTCCATAAGCAGCACAACATGAATAGTATAATAATGCCAATTCATCTTTTGTTAAGGCTAAATCAGTTCCATTTAAGTGTTTGTACTTTTCAATCAACTGTTGGGCAATCATTTTTGCCACATCGTCAGGATTTGCATTGGGGACTTTTTTCAAAGTATCTTCAACCAACATACCCATCTCAACAGCACGCATACGAACAGCTGCGCGCTCTTTATTTTGGTTTTTACCCACAATTTCATAAACAGCTTGCATATCCCCCGCATTAAAAGCGTCAACAATCTTTGTCCAATTCCCTTGATAAGCTGTATCTAAAATCAAAGCTTGATAACAGGGCAAAAGTTTATCATAATCTTTAAATTGCGTCCGACACTTTTCATACAACTTATATTGCATTTCAGTTTTAGCAAGCACAATTGCTTGCTCATGTGTGACTTCACTTGCATGATAATTTAAATGGTTGTAACCAGCCTCATTCACCGTACCATAACCAATGGTACTAATCCTATTACTATCGTTATATTCATACAAATAAGGGCCTCTTTTGTGCCCAGCTTCACCACGTTGAATGAGATAAAAAGAAAAATCAACAATCTTTTGATCTAATTTTTTTTGTTCTTCATCCAGCTCTTGCATGTTAGACTCCTTTTTAACATATTATAATATATTTTACCCCCAAAAACTCATTTTTTCAATATTTTTTTCATTACCCATTCATTTTAAACGAAAAATAGGCCATAAAAAGCGCCTAATATGGCAACAAGAAAAAGCAAAAATGTAATCGGTATTTTCGTATATTTCACAACAAAAAACGATAATAAACAAACTAATAATTCCAAAAAATTCACATAAAAACCTTCAAAATTTGATACTTTAAATGTTAAAAAATTAAAAATTTCTTTCCAAGGAACAGGCTTTGAAAAAACAGACATTTGCATAAAAATCAATGTTGCATAACAGACCATTGCAAGAGCTGCCATACGCATTGAAGTTAATAATCCATCCACAAAAAATGTGCCTTGCCCTTTTTGTAAAAAACGAACAGCCAAATACCCTAAAAAAAGACCTGGTAAAACAAGCCCAATTGAGGCAAATATACCCCCTGCAATACCATTTGTTAAATAACCAATATACGTTGCTGAATTAATACTCACTGGTCCTGGTGTGATTTGTGATAATGAAATTAAATTACCATATACTTCCAAAGTTAAAAGTTTTTTTTCCTCAACAAATGTGTGTAACAGCATCGGGATAATCATATATCCCCCACCAAAACAAAGAAGTCCAAATTTTGCAAATGTTACCATTAAAGCGAAAACACCCATTATTTATCCTTTCTGATTAATGAAGGGTAAACCCCTTGTTTTGAAAAGTACAAATAAATATATCCAACCGGTAAACTACTCAAAAGAACAATAACAGGATTTATCCCAGCAACAAGTGCAACAAAAAGGCAAAAAACAATGAGATATACCATTTTTGACAATAAAACATTTTTTGCCAAACGCCAAGCCGTTAACAAAAACACCCCTGTTATACAAGAACGTACAGCTGCAAAGGCAGACATTAAAACTGGATTTTTTGAATCAAGATGATTGAAGAAAATCGCAATAAATAAAATAATGGCAATTGATGGCATAATCACAGCGATCACTGAAACCAAAGCACCCCAAAAACCAGCTATTTTTGTTCCAACAAAAACAGCACTATTCACTGCAATCAAGCCTGGGACCGTTTGTGTCAAAACAATCATATCTAATAAATCATTTTGAGTTAATATTTTATTTTTACGTACAAACTTTTCCTCAACAACTGGCAACATAGCCAATCCACCCCCGACAACAAACAGGGCAATTTGAAAAAACGTTGAAAATAAAAGCACTAATTTTTTTGTATAAGAAAGTTTTGTCATAAAAGCACTATGCTTAAATTTAATAAAAAAGTCAAGAAAAGAACTATATTATATTTTTTTACTTTACAAATTGTAAAATAATATGAAATAATGGATGCATAGGTTTTATTTAACTTTGGGGATTAAAAATGAAAAAAATTATATTAACAATTGTTTCTAGTGTTTTTATTTTATTAACAACAGCTTGCTCCGATGAAGTTTTAACTTCATCCAAACAAAATGTACTCATTTTTTCACGTTCACAATGCGTTAGAACACCTAAAGCCATTGAATTTTTAAAAGAATTACAACAAAAAGACAGCAATATCCGATATGAATTGAAAGATTTAAGTGTGGGTGAAAACAGAATTATGCTAAAAAAACTTGCACATCAATATGAACTTTCAAAAATGTCTGTCCCTACACCTATTATTTTTACGCCTAAAGGATATATCTTAGGATGGGATGAGAAAACTGGTGAAACCTTAAAAAGACAACTAAATATTAGATAACAATCTCTTTTTTCATTTTTCAAAAAAAAGTGATATTTTTTATTGATTTTCCTTTTTATTTATGAAATAATGAACTAAATTAATTTTAATAAGGTGAGACATAAGGCGAGGTATTATGCAAAAAACAGTTATTGAACAAGAATCAAAGTATGATATTTTAAGAAATTCTGCTGGGGAATTGTTATTTATTATCCGTGCACGTTTAACAAATGAAGAAAAACCAACCATCATTTATGACGGTGGAGAACATGCCATTTTATACAGAAACAGCAATAATACAATTGTTTTAGACTATATCAACCCTAATGTTCGTCAGAATTTAACAAAATCTACAAAGGTATTGGTTGTAGAAGCACAAGGCTCTTCCATTGTTAGAGAATACTTTTCTTCAGTTAAATCAGTTGAAAAAGTTCCATTACCAGAAATTCAAACCATTTAAAATATATCCACAAAAAAAGCTTCCCTTTAAAGGGAAGCTTTTTTTATAACAAGATACCCACAAACAAAAGAAACAGGTTCCTTTTTTATATTCTTTTATTCACACAGTTGGTTTTTGAATAAAAACACCTTCTATTATTTCAGGCTGAACAGCATTCGATATTTGCACTGGCTCTAAATGCGTTACATTTGCCCACAAAGGACCTTTCTGGCATTCTAAAAGAAAGACATCAATTGCCTCATCCTTTCCAACGGCTTTTACTTCAACAGAACCATCTGATCGATTTCTAACCCAACCAGATAATCTAAGTACAATAGCTTGACGTGTGCACCAGGCACGATATCCTACACCTTGCACACGCCCATGGACATAAAAATGAACTTCTTTCATTTAATTTTTCTTTAAAATATTTGTTAATGATTTTTCAAGCTGTATTTTCACTTGGTCTTTCAATGAATTTTTCACATCTTTAAGTGAGGGTTTAGATGTGGTTGTCGTTTTTTCTTCGGTCGCTTCTTTTTTTTCAACAACTGGCTGCACCACTTCCAACCCTAAAGCTTTTTGACACAACCCTCCAACAGGTATAACCTCTTCTTTAGGGGTGTCAACACCAGCAACTTTTTGCGCCAACTTCGTTAATTTTTTAGAAACCACATCTTTTGCCACACCCTTTACATCTTCTTTCATCTCAATTTTAGAAAATGGTCCTTGTAATTTCACATATTGCGCAAAAGAAAGTTTTTTATTCAACTTATTATTCATCTGATTAATAGATGGTATCAAAGAAAGAGAGAGATATTTTTTCTTCAAATCAATATTTCCACTCACTGTTAAATTGATAAGCGAGGTTTCTAAAGCAATATTTTTATCTGAATTAATAACCCCATCTTTAATATCCAATTTTAAAGCTGCACAAGAAAGTCTAGAATAATATTCATCTCCTGAATATGAAAAAGCACTATTTTTTGTAACAGCCCCAATAGCAGCAGGCAATGAATTAAACCATTTATTAACAATCACGCCACTTGGAATTTGTAACTCAACAACCCCATTTAAATTGCCCAATAGTGAATCTGGCGAAGTCCCTTTAGACTGCAATTCAACAACCATATTTGCTGGTGAATCTTTCAAATAAGGCTTCACAAAATCAAGTTCACTAATCATTAAACCAACACCTTTGACATAAAGATTTATTTCAGGTGCTTCGGTTTGAGATTGTAACTTTAAGTTGCCCATTATATCCCCAGAAAGCAAGTCAAGAGAAAATGGATTTGCAACCAATGTTCCCTCATTTAATAAAAGATGAATATTTGCTTTATGATAACCTTTATCGATTAACTTTAAATTTTCAAACTTTATTTTGACATCAGTATTAAGCATTTTTAAGAAAGAAAAATCAATTTCTTCTTGTTTTTTTTGTGAAGTAGTTTGTTTTGTTTGGATTGTAGGCAAAGACAATTCATCTTGAACAACGATATCTTCAAAATTAAAATATTCAGAATAAACAGATCCTTTAACAAAAGGAATTTGTTTGGACAAGTCAACGCTTCCAGCTAATTGAAGATCCGTTTTATTGATAAATACAGATACCTTATTCAATAAAATTGTTTTATTATCATACAAAGAATTAAAATCAACTGAAATGGGTTGTAAGCCATATTTATTGGCTAACTCAGTGCTTTTTACCTCTAAATCACCCTTCAAAGAAACCTTTGGTGTTGTTGTGATATTTTGAATATCAGCTGTCAAATTGAGGTGTCCTAAATCAGAAAATTTAGCTTTCAATTCTTTGACATTCAAATTTTCAAGTTCGCCTGTTATATAAGAAGAAAACGTTCCAGTTTTCTTTGAAATTTCAGGTAGTTTTGCCCCCATTGAAACAGATTTTAAAAACTGGTCAAAGTCAGAAACAGAACCCTCAACTCTTAAATCAATCTCTTTTAAATCTGTTAAATTCCCAATATTTCCAGCGACTTTAATATCTCCACCTTTTAAATTAATATTAAACGCAAAATTGTCCAAGCGCCCTTCTAATAACGAAGGAATTAACGTATCAGAAGCCAATGTAATTTGTAAAGGCGTATTCTTATAAACAAGATGTGCAAAGAAATTTTTCATCTGTGTCAAAGTTGCGTTTCGAATAGAAACTTTTTCTTCCATATCCCCACTAACGTAAGTTACATCCATATTTTTCAGCGAAATGTAATGTAAATAATATCTCAACAAATTCGTCTGTGAAGACGTTTCTTCTGAAGATGTTTGTTGGGCTGTATTTTCTTCTGGCTCTGAAGAAGCAAACGTCCAGTTATTTTTACCATCCTTTTCAATTAATAAAATAGAGCCTCCATGGATAAAAATATCATCTAGTTGAACTTGACCCTTAAACAATGGCAATAATGCAAAGGAAAGATCCATTTCATCAACTTTAGCAAATGTTGCTTTTTCATTAAATTCCTTTGCATTATAAACTTGAACACCTTTGACAGATAAACTAGGTGTTAAAGACATTTTAAGATCGATACTTTCAACTTTTACTCTTCTATCTAATAAATAAGCCAACTCCCTTTCAATGGGTTCTTTAAAATGATTTAAATCAACAAAAAGTAAAAATAAATATAAAACAGAAACCAAAGCAAAAGCTAAAACGACTAAAAAGCGTATCAATCTAAACATTTTTTATTCATCCTTTTTAAAATAATCAAATGGATTAACTGACTGACTTTCATCAAACCCTAAAAAGTCAAAAGTTTCTTTCATATGTTTGGGTAAATCGGCAATAACTGTTAACATTCCTTTTTTAGGATTAGGATGGGCGATTTTCAACCCTCTTGCATGTAAATGCATTTTATCGCCATAAGTTAAACCTAAAGAAATAGCTCTTTCAGACCCATATTTAACATCCCCCACAATTGGGGTGTTTAAAGCCATGCAATGCACACGTAACTGGTGTGTTCTTCCAGTTAAAGGAGCCATTTCAAGCCAAGACGCCTTGTGTGCCAACGCATCAATCACTCGATACAACGTCTGAGCCCGTTGGCCTGAATCAAAATCAATTTTCATCTGCTCTTTGCCTTGAGTATTCCCACTCTTAGCAAGAGGCGCATCAATTTTCCCAGACAAAAGTTTAGGCTTCCCAACTACAACAGCCCAATAAACTTTTTGAGCCTTTCTATCTTTAAAAGCTTTAGCCAAATGAGCTGTTGCATTTGCTGTTCGCCCTAAAATTAAAACACCGGATGTATCTTTATCCAAGCGATGCACAAGATGTGGTTTTTCATTTTTATCAAACCTAAGGGCATCCAACAACCCATCAATGTGTCGAGATGTTTTTGTTCCCCCTTGAACAGCTAAACCAGAAGGCTTATTCAAAACAATAACATCCTCATCTTTGTAAATAACCAAAGACTTCATAAACTCAATATCAGCCTTTGACAAATTACGTGGCTCTGATCTATTAGGCTCAGCATTTTCTTCAATAGGAGGAATACGAATTTCGTCCCCTATGCTCAAACGATAGTCTGTACTTGTTTTTTGACCATTTACCTTGATATTTTTAGCTCGAACCAACTTTTGAATTTGGCCATTTTTAAGCTGTGGATAATGCCTTGAAAACCAACGGTCCAAACGGATACCATCATCTTCTTTTTGAACTTTTATAAACTGAACTTTAGACACCTTTATCTCCTTATAAAAAAAGGTATATCTGATTTCCCATAGGAATGCAATTAAATTTTACTTTTTTTTTGTTTTTTTATTCTTAGCTCATTCCAATAAGAAATACGCTTTTTGATTTCTCTTTCAAAACCACGTTCAACAGGCCTATAAAACAAGGGACGTTTCATCCCTTCTGGAAAATAATTTTGACCTGAAAAACTATCTTCTAAATCAGGGTCATACTGATATCCCTCATTATAACCCAACGAAGCCATTAATTTAGTCGGCGCATTTAAAATATGCTTTGGAGGCATAAATGTCCCCGTTTCAAGAGCCAACTGCTTAGCTTCATTCCATGCTTTATAAACACCAACAGATTTGGGCGCTGTTGCCAAATAAACAGCCAACGAAGCAACAGCCAAATCCCCTTCAGGAGACCCCAGTCGTTCATATGCATCCCAAGCACAATGCGCTTGAACCAACGCTAATGGATCGGCAAGACCTATATCTTCGCTTGCAATTCTTGTTAACCTGCGCAACAAATATTTGACATCCTCCCCTGCTGTTATCATCCGAGCACACCAATAAATAGCCGCATCCGGATCAGATCCTCTAATCGATTTATGCAGTGCAGAAATTAAATTATAGTGATTTTCTGCATTTTTGTCATAATTTGGAAAACGTTTTTGCAACAAAAGTTCCAAAGCTTCTTTATCTAAAATTTCATTTTCAGAAGCATAGGAGTAAACAGCATCCACCAAACTAAAAAAATACCGCCCATCGCCATCTGCGACTGTTTTAATATAATTTCTACCAACTTCATCCAATGGTATCGGTTTTTCAAAAGCCTTTTCAGCTTTAAGCAAAAGCTCTTCAAGTGCCTCATCTGTAAGCCGATTTAAAACAAAAACCTTACATCTCGAAAGCAAAGCTCCATTTAACTCAAATGAAGGATTTTCAGTTGTTGCACCCACCAAAACAACTGTTCCATCTTCAACATAGGGTAAAAAAGCATCTTGTTGCGCCCGATTAAAACGGTGAATTTCATCAACAAATAACAGTGTTCCCTTCCCCATTTTACGTCTTTGAGTTGCTATTTCAAAAACCTTCCTTAAATCTGCAACTCCAGAAAAAACAGCAGATAAAGACTCAAAATGTAACTTAACCTCATCAGCTAAAATTCGAGCAATCGTTGTTTTTCCCGTTCCAGGCGGCCCCCACAAAATAAATGACGAAACCTTCCCAGAATTTAACATTCGTCTCAATGGACCTTTTTCAGAAAGTAAATGCGCTTGTCCCACAACATCATCCAATGATGCCGGTCTTAACCTATCTGCTAAGGGCTTTTGAATTCCACCCACTGAAAACAATGTATCTGCTTGCATTTAAAACACCTAATTAAAAATATGGGTAAGAATAGCATTTATTTGGAAAAAAAACAATGAAAATGTCCCTTTTATATATTTTTTTAATCTTGTAATTTTAAAAAAAATATTATAATATGGAAAATAATAAAACCAGAAGTTGTATTTATATACTTTTTATCAAACAATTCAAGGAGCATTCATGTTAGAAATAGATAATGATTCTGAAAAAATTTCAACTGATGAAATTAAACAACTCGTTGAACGTGTTTATACGCTAAATGTCAACCCTTTTGACGCCTTTGTTGGATTTATGATTAAAAAACGGCGTAAACATTTAAACTTAAGCCAACAGCAAGTTGGTTTCATGTTAGGTGTTACATTCCAACAAATTCAAAAGTATGAAAAAGGGTTCAATCGTATCAGTGCTGAAAGATTATGGGATATTGCTCATTTATTTCAAACTGAATATGATTATTTTTTCCAAAATATTAACGAATTTTTAAAAGAATTTGATAATCCAAAACTTTTACCTGCTTGTTATAACATTTCTCAAAACCCCATCTCATTTGAAGAAGATGATATTCTTAAAATAATGAGTAAATTAGACGCTTTCCATAACAAGACAGAACCTAAAGCGATGCCAGATATTAAAGACATTGCAAATCAAATTAACGAATTAACAGATTCTGCACATATTGTAGCTTATCTTAAAAACTTTTCAGTTGCTGATTTCAACGCTCAATATGAACGTATTTGTAAAAAATTACCAAAATCTGAACAAAAGAAATATCAACAAGCCATGCAGTTAAAAAAAGAAACGCCCTATCAACTCACTGAAGAAGAAGCGTTTGAAAAGCTTTTAAAAGCCCAAGCAAATGTATGTGCTTCAAATGAAAATGAAATTGAAACCATTGTTCAAGAAACAAAAAAGCGTGGATCCAAAGAACCACAATTTAAAACCATTCGTTTTATCAAAAAAGAAGGCTAATTTTTAACTTAATGTTTTACATTAAAATCAAAAAATAACCCTTTGTTAAATATGAATTTTAATTATTAAATTATATAAAACAAAATGCGATATGAGTAAGACAAACCACACTTCTTCTCATATCGCATATTTAAATGGAAAACTTTAATTTTTATTCAAAAATATAAAGGCTGTCAAAACGAGCTGCATACATAACTTCTTTAACCTTACCTTGAGCGCCTTTAATTGAAAGACGAACAGCTTTTGATGAAGCTTCATCGTGCGCAATCACAAACATACCCAATGCAGCAGAGTCAATAAAATCACAATCCGTCAAATCAAAAACAATTTTTTCAACATTACCATTCTTAATTAAAGAAATAACTTCAAAAAATGTATCGTGATCTCTGAATGTAAATGAACCTGTAAAAACGATTTCTTTTCCACCTTCAATATCAATAGATTTATAATTCATGGCATTACCTCCTTCTTTTTCTTATTCTGACTTATTTTTTTTCATTCGTCAACATTATTTTAATCTATTTAAGTTTCTTTTTTTGAAAAACAAGATAAATAGGCTTTCTTCCTGCTGCAATTCCTTTTTTTTCATATCTTGTTGGAACCCAATCTTGTGGGGGCAGAGAAATATCTTCATTCACTTGTTCGAATAAAGAAAGCTCCTCCACTTGCTCGAGCGTCCATTCAGCATATGCCTGAACATCTGTTGCAACATAAAAACACCCCTCATCATCCAATAGACGATAAAGATGTTGTTGATTTATCTTATTTGTAAAGCGTCTTTCAGCATGACGTGCTTTTGGCCATGGATCTGGATAAAGCAAAAAGATTTTTTTAAAAATACCATCCTCAAAAAACGGAAATACCTCTCTAACATCATCATCCCAAATTCGCACATTATCACTGCGTTCTGGCGCCAAATTTGTATGAGTTGTCTTCCCCTCATGAGAACCATTTAAATGAGCTAATAAAGAAGCCACACCATTTATAAATGGTTCAGCTGCAAAAAAACCAACATCTTGGTATTTTAAAGAAAGCTCAGCCACATGCTCGCCTCCACCAAAACCAATTTCGAGCCAATACTCTTTCATTGGATTTGAAAAAAACGTCTTAAAATCAACCTTTTCTTTTTGTGAAAAATCAGGTCTTAACTTCGGCAACAGCTCGTCAATGAGCTGTTGCTTAGAAGTTTTAATTGTTTTTCCTTTCCGTCTTCCAAAAAAGCGTAATTCTTTTTCGCCTAACATATTATTTCTCCGATGATTTAACATGCCAGATATCTTTGGCATATTCACGTACTGTCCTATCAATAGAGAATTTACCAGAATTTGCGATATTCATCAATGCTTTTTTTGACCACTTGAGTGGATTTATGTAATCTGCAAAAATTTGCTCATGTGCTGTGCAATAACTATCAAAGTCTGCCAACAACATATAGTAGTCTTTAAACATAATATTTTGGAAAATTGGAATGAAAAGATTTTTATCTTCCCCTTGTGTAAACAAGCCAGATGTTAGCGCATCCATAACACGCTTGATAGCCATATTTTCATTATAATAATCCCATGGTTTATAATTATCTCCCATATGTTTTTGCCCAACTTCTTCAGCTGTCAAACCAAAGAGATAGAAATTCTCTTTTCCAACTTCTGAAAGAATTTCAACATTAGCACCATCCAATGTACCAAGTGTTAAAGCTCCATTCATCATAAATTTCATGTTGCTTGTACCCGAAGCTTCAAAACCAGCTGTTGAAATTTGTTCACTGATATCAGCACCAGGGAAAACAACTTCAGCAATTGAAACTTTGTAATCTGGGATAAAGACAACTTTTAATTGATCTTTGACACGAGGATCGTTATTCACAACTTTTGCAACATTATTAATCAATTTAATAACCAATTTTGCAAACTCGTACCCAGGAGCTGCCTTTCCACCAAAGATATAGGTTTTTGGAACTGGCAATGTTAAACCATCTTCCACAATACGCAAATATTGATGAATAATATGCAACACATTCAAATGTTGACGTTTATATTCATGAATACGTTTAACTTGGCAGTCAAAAATAGACTTTGGAGAAACCTTAACCCCTGTTATGCTATCAATTAAATCTGCAAGTTTTACTTTATTATCATATTTAATTCTATTCAATGAATCCAAAAAAACTTCATCTTTTTCAAATTTTTCCAATTTTTTAAGCTCAGACAAATTGGTAATCCATTTATCACCAATACGTTCTGTAATCGCTTGAGACAAGCCACGATTTGAATTGAGCAACCATCTGCGTGGTGTAACACCATTTGTTTTGTTATTAAAGCGTTCTGGCCACATTTCGTAAAATTCAGGCACTAAATTTGAAACCAACAATTTTGTATGAATATCAGCAACACCATTAATTGAGTGTGAACACACAATTGCTAAATGAGCCATTCTAATTTGTTTTTGTGGACCTTCTTCAATAATAGATAAACGACTTAAACGTCCCACATCTCCTGGATACCTTGTCATCACTTCTTTCATCAAATAATCATTGATTTCATAAATTAAAATCAAATGACGTGGCAAGTGTTTTTCAAACATAGAAACAGGCCATTTTTCCAAGGCTTCTGGCAACAATGTATGATTTGTATATGCCATTGTTTTAAGAGTAATATCAAAAGCACGTTCCCAATCCAAACGATAAACATCAATCAACACACGCATCAATTCAACAATCGCCAATGTTGGATGCGTATCATTTAATTGAATAGCAACTTTTTCAGGCAACAAATCAAAATCTGTGTGATTTTCGAGGAAACGTCTCATAATATCATTAATAACGCATGAGGTGAAGAAATATTGTTGCATCAAGCGCAGATATCTTCCCTGCTCCACAGCATCAGATGGATATAGCACTTTTGAAATTGTTTCAATTTGAATATTTTGTTCAACAGCTTCAACATAGCCCCCACGATTGAATGTTTCTAAATCCAATGTGTTGGTTGATTTAGCTGCAAACAAACGTAAATAGTTGACCGTTTTTCCACCATAGCCCACAATTGGCATATCATAAGGCACACCTAACAACTGACTGGTTCCGACCCAGTGTGGTTCTCTAACACCATTCCGTTCTTCATAAACAACACGGCCACCAATTTGAACCAAGCAAGATCTATCAGCTCTTTCAATTTGCCATGGAGAAGATCTATCTAACCAAGAATCAGCTCTTTCCTTTTGCCATCCATTTTCAAAATATTGTTTAAACAATCCAAATTGATAGTTAATTCCATATCCATAGCCAGGAATACCCAGCGTTGCAATTGCATCTAAAATACAAGCAGCCAAACGACCCAAACCACCATTTCCCAAAGCTGGGTCATATTCTGCATCTAAAACATCTCTCAACTTAATTGGATTGTCTAATTTAATTTCATCAATTAAATCCATAATTTCAAAGTTAAAAAGATTGTTTGGTAACAAACGGCCCAACAAATATTCTAATGACAAATAATAAACACGTTTTGGATCTTCTTTTTCATGACGAGCAGCTGTTTCAAACATACCATCAATACACAAATCACGTACAGCCATTGCAAGTGCTGTAAACAAATGATCTTTATCTGCCTCACATACACGTTTTGAAAGTGAATATTTAATATGCCATTCAATCAGTTGTTGAAGCTCTTTTGCCGTTGGTTTTTTGAACTTTGCAACACTAGGTTTTGTCATGCCTACCATTTAACGTCCTTTCTTTGAATTATAAAAAAACACACCTTTTAATTTTGAAAAAGTTATTTTTTATTATAAAGAGAAAAAGATTAACAGATACTTAACAAAAACGACTTTTTGTATTTTTTAAAGAATATTTTCACTTTTGAACTGTTTTTTCAGATTCATTTGTTTCACTTAAGCGCATAGAATTGATTGTAACTGATTTATTTTCAATATCTTTTTTCTTTTGACGAGCTCCCTTTTGAACCATACGCCAATGACCGACATTTTTCTTATGCGCTTCATATGTTGATGAAAAACTATGTCCACCAGTCCCATTTGCCACAAAATAAATATAATTTGTTTTAGGAGGATTTAACACAGCTTCAATTGCCTTTTTCCCTGGATTTGAAATCGCACCAATAGGCAACGCTGGGACAACATAGGTATTATAAGGGCTTTTAATTTTTAAATCTTGATAGGTTAAGCCTCTTTTTAAATCATATCTTCCCTCAGTTACAGCATATAAAGCTGTTGGATCTGACTGCAATTTCATCCCTTTATTCAATCGATTGATAAAAGCAGACGCCACCAATGGCAATTCTTTATCCTTTGGAAAACCAGCTTCTTTTTCAACAATTGAAGCTAAAATAACAGCCTCTTTTGCATCTTTAAATGGCAAATCTTTTAACCTTTTTTCCCACAAAGAAGAAAGAACTCGATCCATCGCCCGTTGCATACGCAAAATCATCCCTTCTTTTGTATCTCCCCAAGAATAATGATAGGTATCAGGCAACAGCGTCCCATTACGAGGGACTTGAGGGGTATCTCCTTTTAAGCCTTTTGCTTGATCAACAAGCTCAACAACTTGATGCGAGGTTAACCCCTCTGGCACAACCAACTTACGAATGTAGGTTTCTCCACTCACCAAGATGGTCATAACCATTTTAGGGCTTGCATGCGCTGGGAAAGAATACTCCCCAGCTTTGATATCTTTTGTGTGGCCACTAACCCTCACCCCAA
This sequence comes from Alphaproteobacteria bacterium, assembly GCA_017466695.1. Classification (GTDB taxonomy): domain Bacteria; phylum Pseudomonadota; class Alphaproteobacteria; order CAAHEQ01; family UBA3637; genus RGIG4140. The sequence goes on from JAFTTR010000023.1 coordinate 112,425, forward strand.
GCAAAAAAATAGCAGGAGAGGATATAACCCCTTCCACTTTCAAAAGATTGGCTACCTGTTTCAACCCCATTCCCTTTGGAATAACAACCTCTTTTCTTGTTTGCAAAATTCCTTCAGAAATAAAGTCATTATAAGTTGTAAAAACACTTCCACCAATAAAAGAGGCGCCTATAAAAAGCAAAATAAAATAAACAAAAACTCTGTTTCTCATATACCTTCTCTTTATAAGCGCCTAAAAATATTAAATCTTTTTAAAGATTAATGATCCATTTGTACCACCAAAGCCAAATGAGTTAGAAAGAGCAACTTTCACCTCTTTTTCTTTAGCAGTATTTGCAACTAAATCAAATCCTTTTGTTTCATCTTCTGGGTCAACAAGGTTGATTGTTGGTGGCAAAATACCTGTGTTCATAGCCATAACGGAATAAATAGCTTCAACAGCACCAGCAGCCCCTAATAAGTGACCCACACATGATTTTGTTGAACTCATGGAAACATTCGTTCCACCAAAGATACTGTTAACAGCTCTAAATTCAACCATATCACCCAATGGAGTTGAAGTACCATGCGCATTGATATAATCAACATCTTCAGGGTTCATACCAGCTGATTTCAATGCACCAAGCATAGCACGATATCCCCCATTACCACCAGGAGCTGTGATATGATAAGCATCCCCTGTCATCGCATAACCAACAACTTCAGCATAAATTTTGGCGCCACGTTTTTTAGCGTGTTCATATTCTTCTAAAACAACAACACCAGAACCTTCACCCATGACAAAACCATCACGACCTTTATCCCATGGACGAGAGGCTAACTCAGGTGTTTCATTATAATGTGTCGATAAGGCTTTTGCTTGAGCAAAACCTGCAATACCAACTTTACAAATAGCAGCTTCAGCACCCCCTGCAACCATGACATCAGCTTCATTATTTTTAATAATACGCATAGCGTCACCAATGGCATGTGTTCCTGTTGCACAAGCTGTTACAACAGCATGATTTGGCCCTTTAAACCCATATTTAATTGAAACATGACCTGAAATAAGGTTAATCAATGCTGAAGGAATAAAGAATGGAGAAATACGGCGAGGACCTTGTTCATTTACCAAAATTGAACCAGCTTCAATAGCTTGCAAACCACCGATACCTGAACCGATAAGAACACCAGCACGCTCCATTTCTTCTTCTGTTTCAGGTTTATACCCTGAATCTTCAACAGCATCTGTAGCTGCTGCTAAACCATATAAGATAAAAGGATCAACGTGGCGTTGTTCTTTTGGAGAAAGCACAGAATCTGGATCAAATGCGTCAGGCATATCCCCTGTTGGAACTTGCCCTGCAACTTTTGCTGTGAAATTTTCAGTATCAAATAAACGAATAGATGAAATACCTGAAACACCTTTCGTCAATTTGTCCCAGTTTGTATTTATGCCACGACCAAGTGGGCTCAATATTCCCATACCAGTAATGACGACTCGTCTTGTCATATTTTATATCCTCTTGTTTTATATAGTTTAGATAAAAAGGGACGCCTTCATGAAAAAGACGTCCCATTATTAGTACAGACTAAGCTTGTTTTTCAATGAAATCAACTGCGTCTTTAACTGTGCGAATTTTTTCAGCTGCATCATCTGGAATTGAGCAACCAAATTCTTCTTCAAAAGCCATGACAAGTTCAACTGTGTCTAAGCTATCTGCACCCAAATCATCAATAAAGCTAGCGCTGTCTACAACTTTAGCTTCATCAACACCTAAGTGTTCTACAACGATTTTTTTAACGCGTTCTGAAACATTACTCATTATATATTTCCTTTTCTGTTATTAATATTATTTTGTCTGTTAAGACGAAATCAAACTGCTTTTAGCACATTTTTTTTCATTCGTCTAGCACTTTTTTTTATTTTAGAATAAATCGTATAAAAATCAATAAATTAGACTTGATTTTTAACACCATTTTATCCTAAATCATCGCCATCCCCCCATTGACGTGGATGGTTTGCCCTGTGATGTATGACGCTTCATCACTGGCCAAAAAGACTGCTGTGTTTGCAATATCTTCAGCTGTTCCTAAGCGCCCCATCGGAACACCACGCAAAAGCTCTTTTTTAACTTCGTCTGTCAAAGCATCTGTCATTGGTGTTTTAATAAATCCTGGTGCAATTGAGTTAAATGTAATCCCACGGCTTGCAAGTTCTTGAGCCATACATTTATTCATTGCAATCATACCAGCTTTTGAAGCTGAGTAATTGGCCTGTCCTGCGTTACCCATAACGCCCACAACAGAAGCCATACCAATAATACGACCATAACGGCGTTTCATCATCCCTGGGATAACAGCTCTTGCCAATTTAAAGCCTGCTGTTAAGTTAATATCTAATACTGCTTGCCATTGATCATCTGTCATACGCATTGCAAGACCATCTTTTGTAATCCCTGCATTATTGACAAGGATATCAATACGGCCCATATCAGCTTCAGCTTGTTTAACCAATTGATTCAAACTTTCTGAATCGGTTAAATTTGCAGAATAAACAAAAACACGGTCCCCTAATTCAGCTTGAAATGCTTTTAAAGTTTCCATGTTCATATCTGTCAAAGCCAATGTAGCTCCTTGAGCGTGCATTTTCTTTGCAATCTGACGCCCAATACCACCAGTAGCACCAGTAATAAGAGCTGTTTTTCCAGTTAAATCAAACATTTTTTCTCCTTAATATAAAAAAAACAGTAAAACTATAACCATTTTATTTTCATTTTGCAAGAAAAGGTTTCAATTTGTCACAATTTAGTCATCTTTTTTTCTATCCTTATATTATATAAAAAAAAATTGACAGTAGTTATAGTTTATGATATATTTGGTGTTTCACATATTTTAAAACAAAAAAATTTAACAAAGGAATAAAAATGGACCCGTCCAGTCGAAACATTATTACACAAGATAAATTAGAACAAGCCGCCCTTCTTTATGGGCTCACAGACCCTTTCTTTGAACCACAAGAAGCCATTCGACACGCAAAAGAAAGGAACAAATACGCCAAACGCACCGCAAAAAACAATGATAATTTACGTACGTTGCTTGTATTTGCAGATCTTTTAAACTTAAATGTTAGATCAAGAGACATTGAAAATATTGAAAAACAACTTATCACAGCTGATACAGATATTAAAAATGCTGCCATTTTGCATTGTATTACATCAAATGGTGATTTAACTGCTCTAGAAGCTGTGCACAAGGTTAAAGCATTAGACGAAGAGCTGAAATCAGTTACAAAATGCAAGGATTTAAGAACTTTGACCATCCTTGGCATGTTGGTTGAAAGGGATGAAGAACCTATTAACATTGCTAAAACACTTTGCAGTATTCAAAGACTTTTTAATCAAGAAAAGAAAAGAGAAAGATAATTATAAAACTATACAATTAAAGAAAGGCGACTTGAAGTCGCCTTTTTTCTAATGTAACTGCAACACCACCAACTAAAAGGCTCTTAAAACTTATATTCCAATCTAATCATACCTGAGTGATCAAGGTATTCTTTTCTGTAATTACCCAAGTATTCAAGTTTAAGAGTTGAATTATCGCTAAGATCAGCTGCAAATCCAGCGATAACGGTTGTACTTAATCTATCAAGTGATTTAACTTCAATATTATACATAGCCCCATTTGCAAGCGTATTGATAGAGACAATATCATCAGAGATAATATCGTACCCAACCATGATACCAGCCAATGGTCTAACTATTCCAAGGTCAACACCAACTTTAAATCCTGCCATAGCTGTTAAGTAA
>JAFTTR010000024.1 GCA_017466695.1 Alphaproteobacteria bacterium
AGAGATTTAGGAAATTTATTAGGTAAAAGGTATGTTTTTTTCGCAAAACTGTTGAAAAAATGCTATGATGAAAATAAAACTTTTGAAGTTGATGGGATCCAATATCTGCTGGTTGAAAAAGTAAAATCTGTTTCAAAAATAACACTTGCTTTGCACGAACATCCATAGGCACTTGAACTTTTAAAAAACTTTTGAGAAAAGATGGATTTGAACTAGAACTTCCATTAAAAAGAGAAGGGATGAAAACAAGTAAGGATTTAGTTTCGTTGTTCAAAAAAGATCGTTCATTTTTTATTGAAAAATTACAAAAATATTATAATGAAAATAAAACTTTTGAGATTGATGGAATCCAATATCCATTGGTTGAAAAAATAAAATCCAGTGGACAAATTGCATTAGCTTTGCACGAACATGAAAATGCATTAGAAGTATTTAAAAAGCTATTAAAAAAAGAAGGAATTGTTTTGAAAGAAAGAAAAATTACTTCTCAAAAATCAAAAATGATAATGGATAATTCTCATCAAAAAGATTAAAGAAAAACCACCGATAATTCGGTGGCTTTCTTTTTATTTGCGCCTTTTTTCTCTATGTAAAGATTTTGGACCTTGTTTAACTTTTGATTTTGGCTTTGGTTTTCCTTTTGCTTGTTTCTTTTCCATAATCTTTGCTTTTTTCTTAAGAGAGGCTCTTTCTTTTGCTTTTTCAGCATAAGGGTTTTCTCTCTTTCTCATATGAATTCTGATTGGCACGCCGACCAAACCATAGCGTTCTCTCAACCCATTTGAAAGATATCTTAAATAAGATTCTGGCAGCTGATCTGGGTTACTTGAAAAAATCACAAAAGTTGGTGGACGTTTTGAAACCTGTGTCATATATTTCATTGGTATCCGGCGTCCATTACTTGCAACGGGAGTAGGGTGTGCTTGAGTCATTTCTTGCAAAAATGTGTTGAGTTTGTGTGTTGGAACACGTTTATTCCAAAGTTTATACATTTCAAACACATCACTCATCATTCTGTCCAAACCATACCCTGTTTTGCCAGAGATGGTATGAACAGGAATACCTTTGACTTGTTGTAAAGATTCAACGAGTTTTTCTTTTAATTGATTTAATACTTGATGTTGATTTTCAACACTGTCCCATTTGTTAAGCGCAATCAAAAGAACACGTCCTTCGTTCAAAACTTTTGAGGCAATAAGAAGGTCTTGTTTTTCCATTGGAACATTGGCGTCGAGTACCAAAATTACAACTTCAGCAAAATCAATACTTGTATTGGTGTCTTGAGCTGAAATTTCTTCCACTTGATTGGTAACTTTCCCACGTTTGCGAAGGCCTGCCGTGTCGGTTAATAAAATTTCATTTCCACGCCAATTCCAAGGAATGGTAATGGCGTCACGCGTAACGCCAGCTTCTGGTCCTGTGAGTAAACGTTCTTGCCCTAATAACTGATTGACAAGGGTTGATTTACCCACATTTGGACGACCCACAATGGCAAGTTTGAGCGGTTTTACTTTTGACTCTTCTTCAATAACTTCTTCCTCTTCAAAGACATCATCCTCTTCTTCAGATTCATCTTTTTCGGGAGCGATAATAGATTTTAATTCTTGATATAAATCGCTTACGCCAAGGCCGTGTTCTCCTGAAATTTTAAGGGGAGTTCCAAGACCAAGCGCATAAAAATCACCAATGTGTTGAGCACCTTCACATTTATTGGCAAGAAGAATGATTGGCTTATCAACTTGTCTTAGTTCGGCAGCCATTTTATTGTCGAGAGGCGTTACCCCACTTCTTGCATCAACAACTGCCAAAATAACATCAGCTTCTTGAATTGCTATTTGCGTTTGACGCCACATGGCTTTTGCCAAAGAGGAGTGGTCTTCTAATCCTGCTGTGTCGATCAATCGAAAAGAAATGTCGCCCAAATGAGCTGTTCCTTCTTTTCTATCTCTTGTAACACCCGGTTCATCATGAACAATGGCTAGCTTTTTTTTGCAAAGCCGATTAAAAAGAGTTGACTTTCCAACATTTGTTCTACCTACAATTGCAACTGTTTTCATTTTTTTTCCTTAACGATACATGATTAAATCAGCGTCATCTGTATAAAATAACAAACCATTATTATAAGCTGTTGGTGAAACAAAGAGTTTTTCCATCTTTAATTTTTTTGTTTCAGTTCCTGTGAGCATATCAAAAACAATAACATCCCCTTCACTTGAGGTCGCAACAATTTGGTTGTTAATTGGAACTGGCATGTGCCATGAGACGCGTTTTTCAGTTTTACTATATAATTCTTTCTCCCAAATTAAACGCCCATTGTATTTGTTCATTGCGACAAGAGTATCTTTATTTGTAATCATAAAGAGGGCGTCGCCAACAATAACAGGTGTTGTTTGTCCCCCAATGGGTGTTGTGAAAATTTCTTCCCCCGTTTTGAGCCTAAATGCTCCCATTTGATGTGCATTTCCAATTAAATAAACAACTCCTCCATCAATAACCGGTGCTGCAAGAACATGGCTTAAGTCTGCGATTTGATTGAATGTGCGATAGGATAAAAGGGTGTTAGACCAAAGAATTTGCCCTGTTTTGTCATCAAAAGCGATAATTTCACCACTTGAAAATGGAACAACAGCCACACCATGGGCAATAGCTGGATTTCCCATTCCAAGCAAATTGGTGTCTGTCTCAATGTTTTTATATGTCCAAGCAATGGAGCCATCCTTTGTATTTATAACAAAAAGCTCATTATTAGCAGCTAAAACATATAAATGTCCGTCTTTTATAACTGGAGCTGAGCGTAAAATATTTTTTGTATCATATTGCCAAATAATTTCACCTTCTGGTTTAATGGCATAAACAACGCCATCTCCTGAAACGACATAAACAAGACCATTATCAAAAGCAAGCCCAACACTTGCGACAGCTGGGATATTTTCATCTTCTCTGATGTTTAAGTCCCAAATAACATCACCATTAGCCGTTGTTTTTGTTAATCTTAAGCGACTATCTAAAGTATAAATCATACCCTCATGCATAACAGGTTTTGGCAAGTGAATGTAGCTAGATGAAACACCATGTCCCACATTTTCATCCCAAATCTTTTTGTCAAACCCTGAGATAGCTGCATGAGGAATTTTGTTTTGTTGGTTTGCTGAAGCAAAATGCCAAGAATGAATAACCTGAGGTTGGGATAGGGTAATCTTATCTGCTGATTTTTCAATTCGTTGTGTTTGATGTGAAATTTGAACTGCTTCACGTCCTTCTTTTGGAGCGGTTTTTTTGACTTGAGCACACCCAGAAAGTAAAGCAATAGCACAGACAGCATAAATAAGATGTTTCATCATAATTCTCCTATATTAAATAGCAGATAAAAAAGATTTTAAACGGTTAACAGTATCAGGAGTTAAATTTGGATTTAATACAGCGTTTTGCAAGAGTTGACGTGCTTCTTCTTTCTTGTTCTGTTTTAAAAGAATGGCTGTTTTAAGCTCAATAGCTGCAGAATAATATTCACTTTGAGGTTTTAACAAATCGCTCAAAATGGGTAATAAAGTATTTTCATCTTGCGTATCAATTTGATGCCCGACATAACTTAAGCGAGCAATATTTCTTAAAGCAGATGGTGCACTTGTATTTTCATAAATAGCTTTTAATTTTTGAAGTGCTTCATCTAATTTATTATTTTGTAAATCAAGACCAGCTAAACGAAGTTCAGCGAGATATTTATAATCAGTTTTTGCTTCTTGAGAGATTGTTTTTAATGCCTTAGCAGCTTTTTCTTGTTCGCCAGTTGCAACAAGCACAACAGCAGATTCAAAATTATTTGATTCAGCAAGACGGACTTTGTTTCGCCAAGAATGGTAAAATTCTGTCCCAGCTGTTGATAAGATAATGGCAAAAACACCACCAACAATTAAAAAGCGATATTTATTCCAGAAGTTTAATAATCTTTCTTTTTGAAGTTCTTCTTCAACCTCACGTGCTAAAATGGCTTGTTGAATTTCTTCCAACTCTTGAGGGGTTTGTTTTTTCATAAAATGATCCTTCCATACATAAAAATTGTTTTCCAATTTTATCAAAAAAGATTATGAATTGCAAACATTTTATTGATTTTTCAAAAAAGTATTTAATGTATAGATTGATAAAAGTAAATACTTTAGGATTTTTTTTCTTTCTTGGGGAGATATTCAAAAATTGGATTTGTTATGCATCTAGGAAGGGCTGTTAAAAGCGCAATTGAAAAATGCATAATTTTAGGGAATGCAATAATTCCTTTGTTTTTTTGAAGACCGTCAATAATGATGTTTGCAGCTTTATCCGGTTGCATTAAAAATGGCATTTTGAATAAATTTTTATCTGTAAGAGGTGTTTTAACAAATCCAGGGCAAATAACACTCACATTGATGTTGTCTTGTTTTAAAGAACCTCTTAATGCTTCTCCCCATGCTTTGACGAAGTTTTTTGAAGAAGAGTAGGCCGGACAATTCATTAATCCTCTAAATCCTGCAATAGAACTCATTAAAGCAATTTGTCCTCTTTTTTGTTGTTTAAAAATCTCAATAGTGGGCAATACGGTGTTGATAACACCGTAAATGTTTGTGTCAAATATCTGTCGAATGGAAAATTCAGTGTCTTCTAACCCTAAAACGCCACCAGAAACACCAGCGTTTGCAATAACAAGGTCAAGAGGTTTAATTGCATGTGCGTCAAGTAAAGCTTTTCTTGTTGCAACTTTATCCGTTATATCAAACTGAAAAGAGTGAACAATTGCTCCTTTTTCATTACATTTTTTGGCAATAGCATTGAGACGCTCTAAATTCCTACCACACAAAAAAAGGTGAATGTTTGGCTTAGCATAAGCGTCACAAAGGGCTTTTCCAATGCCACTGGAGGCTCCTGTTATAAAGATAGATGTGGGATTAGAAATAATTTTTTTCATTTTTTTATCCTTTTATTAAAAAAACTCTTGACATGGGATTATAAATAAGTATAATCAACTTGTCTAGTGAAAAATGCCTCTATGGCGAAACTGGTAGACGCGACAGACTCAAAATCTGTTGACCGCAAGGTCATGCTGGTTCAAGTCCGGCTAGAGGTACCAAAAATCAAATAAGCCCCTAAAAATGGGGCTTTTTTTAATGCTTATTTTTCGCCTGTTTTTACTTTCCCGTCACAGTTACACGTCACTTTGCCCGATAAAGACTTTTAGACACACCTATATTTTAAGATTTTAGTACCATTTTTCCCGTTCGGATTCTGAAGATTTTGATGACTTTTGCCCGATTGGATTTTTGGATTTTCTCCGAAGTTTAAGACATTGAACGAATTTTCCCAAATCCTGTCTTTAATAGTTCTTTAACAATCGTTTTGTAATAAGAGTATGTCCTTCTTCGTAAAGAGCATCAAGTCTTTGATGGTTGGTTTCTGCTTCGCTCAGTTCACTGATTGACTTGATTAAAAAATGTAATGCATCTATGGATGGATGCCTGCGTTCAGATAATATCATGCCATAATAATACTTGTTTTTGTTTAAAAACTGTTCAGAAAACTCATATTGAGTATTGATGTATCCCAAATCCTTTAAATGATTAAAGACCTTAATTAAATAATCTGTATCAGGGTGTTGAGGGAGTTCTTCTGTGGGTTCGGTTTGTTCATCTGCTGGTTCAGGTTGCTCTATTGGTTCTTCTTTTAAGCCTTTTTTCTCAATAATTTGAGTTCTTATTTTTGCTAATAATTCATCTAATTTTTCTATTGCTGTTGTCATATTCATTCCTTTGGTATAATTTATACTTCAATTCCACCTAACACTCGCAATTTATGAAAAGTATTTCATATTGCTCGAGAAGGTTCATTGATACCTGCATTCAAACAACCGGAGCAACGGTTGTTTTCCATTTGGTATTTATTATCCATCTGATTAAATACTGGAATGAATATAAAAAGAACTCTGCTTTCACAGAGTCTTTTCATTTTTTTATTCTCTACAATAAAAACTGTTGCTTATCATTTCTTTAAATTCTTTTAATTCTTTAGACAATGGATAAGATATTTTAGATAGTTCCTCTAGCATAACCTTAATATCCTTTGTTTTACCATAGACTCTTTGCCCTATGCCATAATCAGACCATCCACCAATAGCGTTTTGATACTCTGCTGGTATTCTGACTTCTACTGCTTTTGTTTCAAAGGTATGTCTAAATGAGTGGAATACTTTGCTTGTATCTGTGATATCTAATTCATCTAAATATCTGGCAAACCAAGCCTGAACCGTTCTGCTATATCGTCCTCTGTCAATTTGGGTTAATTCACTAAACAGTTTCTTTTTCTTGGATTTTCTTTGGAAATCAACATATCTTAAGAATCCTAAATCAAGTAGTACGGGATGAATGGGGATAATACGTTCAGATGTTTTGTTTTTTAATGTTTTATCATCTCCGTTTGCATTAATAGAAATACAGGCAACTCCATTTTTAGATACAATATCTTCTGTATTCAATTGGCAGATTTCATTTAAACGACATCCGTGGTATAAAGCAATTAATGGAACCCAAAACTTTGCCTGTTTGTTTCTCATTTGAGGGTTAGGGTATGTCTTGGGATTAAAGATTTTATGTAATTCTTTATTATCAAATGGCGTTCGGGCAGTTCCTTCCAATTTACTAGGTAAATCAATAAATTCATTTAAGTTATTATCTATAATTTCTTCTTTAACAGCATAGCGAAGATATTCTTTAAAACTAACCAAAATTCCTTTGATCGTTTTCTTTGATAGTACTTTTCTTTCGGATGTAGTTAAAATATTTTGAATAGATTTTCCTTGGGTTATAGCAACATTCCATCTTCTGGGAACTTGATAGATTTTTTCACATAGTTTGCGACAATCTTGTCTTGTGATTTCTTCTATATACAATCTGTTCATCAGTAAAAAGCAAATTTTAACCGATAAAAAGGTTCTTTCAAGCAAATAATCCGTATTTCCTTTTATATTCTTTTTATATAAAGCATACTTCTTAAAGAACTTTTCCCAATGGGTTTTTGTCATAGATTTGGTCAGACGTTCTGTAGTCTTCATCTCATCATAACTTTTAAGTAAAGTTTTAACCTTGGGATTGCTTGGGTTATAGGGTTTGTCTTGTTTGATGGCATTAATGCTTTTTTCTGCATATCTTTCCAATGCAGAAACATGATTGCCAAAACTTTTAAACCATTCATAACCATCTTTTGCTTTGTCTTCTAAACCTAGTTCAATCTCTTTTTCTTTTAACTTGGTATAGGTTGTTCGCAAAGTAATATTGGCTTGTGAGTTTTCTACAAGACTTTTTAAATAGTCCAATATCATTTGAACCATCAGTTCTTTTCTTTGTTCTGTGGGCAGTTTGATGTCTTCAATGGTTTTCTTGCCTTCTACAATATTCTCAGCATTTTCTTCCAAAAAATATTGGATTTGACTTAACCTTGCCAGCAATATCTTATCAACATCATTTTCATCCAGAACAACTTTGTTTTCTTTGTTAATTTTCATAATAATATCCTCAAATACATCCATAAATGTTTGTAAATGAGCAATTTCTGTTCGCCATCTGGCAACAGCAAGTTTGTAATCTGATGTGTCTAATGTATAACAAATCTCTTTACATTTTGCCAATGTCCAATACTTTCTGGGCACACCGACCCTAAAATAAAAAGCACGACCTTTGACAATCAGTCCCGGATATTTTTGAACCATAAGTAGTCTCCTTATGTCATTAGAATACCGTACTTTTTCTTATCCGTCCGTCAAAATCTGAACAGAAATTGCTTTTTTTAGTGTTTTAATTCATTTAAAACCAATTCTTTGAGTTCTGGGTTGACTTGATTTTCCTCAACAAATCCCTGAATAAAGAATTTTTGCACTAAATTATCTGAACAAAAATATTCCTTGTTTTCCAAAGCATATTCCACAACTTCTTTTCTTGGGTTAATAAACAGATAGTAGAAATTATTGTTTTTCTTATTAATCAATCCTTCTTTATCCAAAAATTCAAACGATATAATCTGTTCCTTAATTTTATTCAATGGATAAGTTGCACAACACATTTGTTGAGATTTATGGTTATATAGAAATTCTTGATCTGCAATGTTCTCATCGATTGTTTTATAACAACATTCACAAACGAGACGTGCTTCATTATATGCTGCTACTGTTTGTGGTAAATAGATTTGTTCTGTCCCATCATCCGTTATAATGTTGACTGTGCAATAAAATGGATTCACATTACCACTTTCTATTTCAATATCTGCATCTGTATCAGTGATAAGTTTTTCATACTCTTCCATAAAGTCATAATACTCCATTTTGCTCATTTTTTTTAATTTTTCTGCAATCGTTTGTTTTTCATCTTGACGAATTTTTTTTGTCACGGTATAATTCCTTTGTAATTTAAGTTTTACATTCGGATAGTCATAAGAGTTGCCGCTCTTATAACTATCCACTTTTTTTTAAGCTTTTGGTAAATGTTTTGCAGCTTCTTCTTTGGCTTGTTTTTCTGCAAGAAGTTGTGCTGCCTTTTCAAGTTTTTCTTTTTCTCTTTTGTCTTTTTTCTTTTGATTATTTTTCTCCTTATTCTCTTTTTTTCTTTTAACTTCATTTTCACAGAAGGTTTCAATCTGCGTATCTAAAATCCCTTTTGACACTGCCTCATAGAACTTGGTTAAAAAAGCAATCTTTTGATCCAAAGGTAATAATTGGCATGAGCATCTGTAAATTCGTTTACCTCCCAACCGAACAGAAAAGACAGAAGTGTTCTTTTTCTCGTCCAAGTCAATTAACAACTTATTCATTTGATTGCTTTTATCCCAAGAATTATCTCTGAAATTTTTGATGTTTAAGGTAATCAAATCCAAAATTCGTTGCTTACAACTGCCTTTGGATAATAACCCTTCATCCTTTTGAGTTTCTAATCTGGTAATACCAAACGAAGACATAAAATCTTCAATGTTTAATGTATTGATTGTTGCTGTTTCTAACATAATTAAATCCTTTCATTTTAATGTTAAATCCCAAACAAGACCATCTTGCTTGCTGACAATTCAAAAGTATGGAAATTCCTTTTTTTCGCAAGAGCCTTGTTTGGACAAAACTCTATTTTTTGTCCATATGAAAGCAAATGACGACATATGACGACATTTGACTACAATTTTTTTTGCATTTCATTGTTTGCTTTTGGTTCAATTTTGAATAATTTTCCAAATAAATTTATAAAATCATCCAAAATCTACCCGAATCGGATTCGTTTTCATTCCACTTTTTAATCATAGATAGATAAATACTTTTATAAGAACATAAGGATTAAAACATGGAATTAGAACCAATTATTATTAATAAAAACTTCTATCCTATCCCAGAGGATTTAGAAACTTTAAAAGAATTAGAAAAACTGATGACCTATATCAATCAACCGATTAACAGTAAATTATCCAGTTTGTTGCAAGTCTTATGCACCACAACAACAAATCCAAAAATGGTTGAATATCTTTTAGAACAAGGGGCAAATCCATACTATATGGATATTAATGGTAAAACGGCTTATGATTATGCTTTGGAAAATAAGTTCCATTTAAAAGACTGGTTCTTCATCTTATTAAACCAATATCAAGGTCATTTTAAAGCAAAGGATGTGTCCGAAAGAAACGAGTTTGTATTTTCTATTATTCAATCTGAAATCATCAAACACGAAATCTTAAAACTTGAAGCCCAAGAACAATTACTAAAAGATTTAGAGGACTTAGAAGCAAAGGAATTACCCTATGATGACGAAGAATAATTATCTTATTGATGATGTAGAGGATTTAAAGGAAATCCTTTCTGAAATAACGGACATCAATGCACCAGTTAATAAGAACCTGGCAACATTACTGCATCTTTGTTGTATCATGAGTTGTGATACAGCCCCGATTG
>JAFTTR010000025.1 GCA_017466695.1 Alphaproteobacteria bacterium
AAACAACATGGGTATACAGATGATGCTGGTCAAAAAGTCGGTGCAGCTGATGGCCAAATCTTAACAGGTATCTTGGGTGCTCAATACACAATTGGATACACATTAGCTCCAGGGCTTGCCTGGTATCCAGAACTCAGAGCTGCTTTGACATATGACTTCATTCAACCAGATATGGAAAATTCAGTCACTCTTGTCAACGGTGCAAGATATGATGTTGTCACAGAAAATCTTGATAAGTTTGGTATTGAAATCGGCGCCCGTGTCGGCTTAGATATCAACAGAAAAACTGAAGTTGCATTAGAATACGAAGGCTTGTTCAAAGGCGATTACACCAACCATACAGGTCTTGCTTCTTTGAAATATAAGTTCTAATGAACTACACACCCTACCCCCTGTTTTTTACAGGGGGTTTTCTTTTTATAAAACATACATCAAAAAACCTCGCTCAAAATTTCAAGCGAGGTTTTTTTGTTACAACAAATCTTATTTGAGCAACATTTTAAAGTCAACCACAACAGCTCTATCTTTTGTCACTAAAGCTGGGTTAGCATCAATAGATGTGATTTGTGGAATTTCCAAAACAACTTGTTGAACTTTTTTAAGTGTTTCAGCCAAAGGACCAACTGCTTTTGGCTCTTCGCCACGAACACCATTTAAAATAGTACCAACTTTTGTTTCTTTAATCATTGCATCAAAATCTGCTGCTGGTAAAATACGAAGTGTTGTATCTTTCATCACTTCTGTATAAATACCACCTGTACCAAAGACCATAATACGGCCAAAGTTTTTATCTGAGTTGACACCGATAATTGTTTCTGTTGCTTTAACAATCATTTCTTGAATAAGAACACTGGCGCCTTTCAATTCAAATTTTTGAATTGAACCATTCAAACCATTCCATGCTTCGTCAAAACTTGCTTCATCATTTACATTTAAGTAAATACCTTTCATTTCAGTTTTATGAAGTGCATCTGGGGCTGAAAGTTTCAACACAACAGGTGCAGGGAAAATATTCTTACAGAAGGCAAGAGCTGCTTCACGGTCTGTGAAGTTACCACTCTTTGGATAATCAATACCATAGTGGTCCATAATCATGTTCACAACATTTTGTGGTAATGATGCTAATCCTTCTTGTTTTGCAGCTTCTACAGCATTCATAATAGCAGCTGGAACTTCATTTGTTTCAACAGTTACATTTTGAACACCACGGTATGCCATTTGAGCTTTCAAAAGACCTAATAATCGAATAATGTCAATTGGATATTCATAATTTAAGACTTTATTTTCATCCAAAATAGTACGGCCTTCTTTAACTTTAACACCACCTACGAATACAGCAAAAACGTTCACATTGTTATATTCTTTTGAAACTTTAACAATAGCTTCAGCCGTGCCTGTTGAATCTGTAACCATTTGAGGTGTTAAAAGAACGATAATGTTTTTATATTCACCTGATTCACACAAAACTTTTAAAGCAGCTTCATATCTATCAGCTCTTGCATCACCAATAACGTCAATTGGATTACCAAAAGCAGCTTCTGCAGGAAGAACAGCTTTTAAAGCTTCAATTGTTTTGTCAGATGGACGAGCCAAATCTAAACCATTATCTTCACATAAGTCACTTGATAACACACCGACGCCACCAGCATTTGTTAAAATGGCAACTGAGCCATCGAATTCTGTGTGTTTTGCATATTGCAATACTTCCAAAAGACCAAATAATTCTCTTGTTGTATAAGCTTGAATAGCCCCAGAACCTTTTAATGCAATTTCAAGCACACGATAGTTTGGAGCTAAAGACCCTGTGTGAGACAAACTCGCTGCTTGAGCTTTTTGTGATTTACCAGGTTCCATAATAACAACAGGTTTTGTTTTTGAGACTTCTTTTAAAACACGAAGGAATTCCTTCCCATTTTTAAGAGATTCCAAATAGAAAATAAATGCTGTTGTGTTCTTATCATTTTTCAACGCATCAAGCAAACGATCTTCGGCCAATAATGCTTTGTTCCCAATTGAAATAAAGTGAGAAAATCCAATGCCTTTTTCACGTGCCCAGTCCATTAAAGCAGAACAATATGCACCAGATTGTGAAATAAATGCAACGTTACCTTGTGAAGGGAAACCATCAGCAAAACTTGCATTTACTTTATCAAAAGTTGAAATGTGCCCCAAACAGTTAGGCCCTAAGAGGTTAATTTTGTTTTGAATACATTTTTCAGCAATTGAATCTTCCAATTCATGATTACCAACTTCACCAAATCCAGCTGTAATAATGCTGATATTTTTTGTTTTGTTTTTAATAGCGTCATCAATAACAGGCATTGTAAACTTAGCAGGTACAACAACAACGACTAAATCCATTGCTTCAGGCAAATCTGCAACAGAAGCATAACATGGTTTACCATAAAGTTCTTGTCCAGCACATTTTGGATTAATGGCGTATAATTTACCTTCAAAACCAGCATCAATTACATTATTAAAAACAACGGCACCTAATTTACTAGGGTCATTTGAAACACCGACAACTGCAATACTTGACGGATTAAAAAACGAATCAAGTGACATATAAGCTCCTTTCATTATTCATATTCACTGTTCATATTCTCTATTTAGGGTCATTTTTAACATGACTTTAATGGCCCAGAATATACAAACAAATCCCTTTAATGTCAAGTTAAATTTTAAAAATCAAGCCCCTAATTTTTATAAAAAAAACAAATTGACGAACATATACTTTTTCACTATACTTTCTTTAAAAAGTGAAAGGAAGACTATGATTATCGATAGCACCACTTATCGTTCAGCTGATTATCGTTCTAGAAAAAGAAAATCCGTCATTGATATGATTGTTTTGCGCACAACAAAAACGAACTCTTTGGAAGAAACAGCTCGTTGCTTTATAACTAAAAAAGAAAAAACTATTAGCGTTCATTACGTTATTGACAGAGATGGAAAAATTTATCAATTTATTCCTGAAGATAGAGCAGCCTATCATACTGATAAATCAAGTTGGCGCCTCGTTACAGGCGAAGAAGTTACAAATATTAACTCGCGCTCCATTGGTATTGAATTTCAACGAGGGAGTGGTCAAACCTTTACTCCTGAACAAATTCGTTCTGGATTAGAGTTAACTCAATCTATAAAAAACAGATACAATATTGACCCCCACAATGTTGTTGCCCACTCAGACATTACCTCTAGTCGCAAATCAGATCCAGGCAATGATTTTCCTTGGGAACTTTGGGTAAAAAACGGGCTTGATTCCAACATTTCTCAAAGAGGAAAGATGGTAGATTTTCCAGCTCTTCTAGCTCTACCAGATTAACTGAAGTACAAGGTCTTTTTAATCTTAATAAAAATTTAACACATACGTATGCAATCTATCTTGCAAATTAAGGCACTTTAACTGAAGAGTAACTGAGATTAACCAATCAACAAGCCCAAAGTCAGCACGAAAAAGCGTTTACCACAAAGAAAAAAATTAAAATGCTTTATCAAAAGACGTACTTGTTCAACTACTTGTTTCCACAGCTATTTCACTACTAACAGGTGGGAATAGCTCTACCTCCTCTGTCATCACCGCAGTTATATCTGAGGCAATTCCAAATGACAAGCCTGATATTTCTCAAAATACCAACACTGGAAATTCTCGTATTTTTTAAGTAATTATCCCATCTGGGCTTGATAAGATTGTAAATATTTCACAATAGGCGTTTTAATTTTTGCATTTTTTAACATCTGCTTTAACTCAACCCCAGTTTCAGCAATAGCTGAAGCAATTGCCATTAATTGGAACATTTTTTTACTTTGAGCTTTTTCATCTTGTTCACAAATAAGTGTCTTTTTTTCTTCACTTAATAAATAAGGAACAGCTTCCAACACTTTTTTGCTAGAATTGCCTTCTTTCAAAAGCATATCAATTACACCATTCGCACCATGTTCGATAGCCATTTGCATGTAACTTTTTTGAGTTCCTGGAACCAATCCATCCAAATTTAAGTTTGAACGTCTTGCCATATAAAGAAGAGCCAATCCATTATTTAAACGCATCACATCTTCAATACATTTATATCTAAATTCCGTATTAACATTCATTTTTATTATTCCTTTTCCATTTGATTTTGCTTATTTAAAATTATTTTTTTGTTTTTAAAACACCTATAATAATCAATTGCTTTTTGACCATTTATATCTTCTATTGCAGCATCTGCTCTTGCTTGTATCAACCCTATGGCTACCTTATGCAATCCATTTTTCATTGCTAACATCAAAGGTGTTTGCCCTTGTTTATTTTGAGCATCGACATAAACACCCATATCAATTAACCAAAAAGCAAACGAAGCTTCTCGATTAAGAATTGCACAATGAAGCAAACCCATCCCTTTTGAATCAACACTTTTTATATCAGCACCTTTTAACAGCAGTTCCCGAGCTGCTTGGTAATTTTTTCTTTTAACAGCTTGTATGATTAATGGTGTTTTCGTTACATTTTCAAAATTAACATCAACTTTTGTCTCTAAAAGTGCAGCTACACACTTATTACGATTCAAACTAACAGATTGCCATAATGCTTTTTTAAGGACACTATCTTCTTTTAATTTTGAATCTTTTAAAAGACAGCCTCTTAGAACGTCTCCCATATCAAAATCAATAATCCTTGATAATAAAAAATCACCAGATGTTAAATAAGTTGACACTGTTGCACCTGCTTTTAATAAGGCAAGCGCTGCCTTTTCTTGATTATGCCAAACAGCCGTTTCAAAGGGCGTCACTCCTTTTAATGGTGTATCAATTTTTTTAGAAGAGATTTCATTTAAAAAAATGTTCAAAATTTCAATTTTCCCCTGTCGAGCAGCCATATGTAATGCACTTTGTCCCTCAAAAGTATCAATTGGAGACACTTTTTTTTGTATCAAAAAATTAATCATATCTATGTCATCATTTTGAACACTATCGATTAATTTTTTTGTGAAAATCTCTTCATGGGACAAGTCGTTTTTATCTTTCAACAACAAGCGATAAACACTCTTACCCCCAAAAAAAGGAGCCAAAGCAACAGCTTTTCCAACCAAATCAACCTGAGAATAAATGCTTGTTAAATAGAATAAATTTAAAAATGATTTCCCTTTATTTTCCACAATATTACAAAGCTCATTTAACAAGGGAGTGATTTCTTGTTCCTTGTTATTCTTTCCCATTCGATAAATACCTAAGCCAGCTGTTGGTGATGCCCCCATAAATAAAAGCTTTTTAATCATTCGCTCATCATTTAAAGACAAGGCCTCATTCAAAGGATTCGTTCCATTTGAAGCAAAATCAACATTGAAAAAAATCTTCTTTTTTTCTAATAAAGTTTTAAAAACATCTACAACATCATAACTCTTATTTTGAATAGCCAAAATTAAAGGCGTTTTTCCCTCTTTATTTAAAAAATCAATGGTTCTTATTTTATTCAATTTCAACAAAGAGTCTGCCAACTCTGGTTGATTTTCTTTCACTGCTGAAAAAAGCATTTCCTTCACTTGAAGAGTGACATTTTCAGTTAACAGCCCTAAAATATTTGCTTTTTCTTTTTTATCTTGAATACGAAGCGCTTCTCTAACAAATGCTTTTTTATCTGCATCTTTTTTAATATAATCTAGCATTTCTAAACGAGATAAATCAACCATTAAAGATAATGGGGTAATTGTATAACCACTTCTAACTAAAGACAAATTTTTTAGCGAATGAGGTAATTTAGAAAGATTAAGGCCTACCTCTTTATATGGTGAAGCACCTAATAATAATAACTTTTTAAAATAATCTATATTGTTTTGAATCACACACAAAGATAAGGCATTTTGCCCACTTGAAAAATCTTTATCAATATCCACATCTATTTTTCCTGCAATGTACAATTCACAAAGAGTGTCAAAAACCTTATTCCATCTTTTTTGTATTGCATGAAACATCAAATTATGAAATTGAAAAGGAGATAAATTCACTTCCAATTTCTTTAATTCATTTAAAATTTCTTTATCATTATCTGTCTGAATATAAAAAAGCATTTTATCCAACTTTAATATCTTACATTTATCCATTTAATTCAACAAGTTAATTTGATTATAACATAAAAAATAATTTTGTCAATATTTTATTACATAAATATTTCTTATTTTAATTTTTTTATCACTCCTTTTCTTCTTTTTATTGACAGAAACAAAAATCACTGTTAGAATATTTTTAATATTAGTAATAAGGAGGATAAAATGGCCGAGAAAAGTACATTAGATCTTTTAAGGGATTTTAATAAAGATATAGACACTGCAAATAAAACACTTGATGCTGCAGGAAGAGCTGTTTCAGGTGGCGCAGAATTATTTGGCTTTCCAAGCGCAACAGCTGGTAAAAAAGCCCCCGCTTCCGGTACAGCTCCAACAGGAGGGCTCGAATTACAAGGGGTTCAAGGCGCTTCAGTTTTAGAGAGTGCCGTTCAAACGGTAGGTGGAAAAAAATATTTTTCAGTCCCTGCTCCTGATGGAACACGCATTATCATTCCAAGACAAGTAAGTAGCACTGGACAAGAACGTTATTTAGGAGCTCACGCTCTTGAAAGTGTCATAAATTTGATGAACGGAAGTGAAAAATGTGGCAATATTGTCGTTTTGGACAGCTCAAACCAGCCATCTAGACAATACTATGACATTGATCCTGAAGGTCGAATTCTTCTTAAAGGCACAAATAAAGAAATTAAACTTTCTCATGAAGGCAGCAATGCAAGTGTCATTTTAAGCGAAAAAGAGTTTGATATTCTTAAAAAAGCTCTTTCAACCCAAACAAATGACGTTACTCATTTTAAAACAACAAAAGACAGAGGATACGCCGAAGATTCAACAGCTGAAAAAGGCTCTTGGTTCAGTCGAAATTGGTGGAAAATTTTACTTGGTCTTGTCATTGCAGGAGGTATTGCATGGGGTGGCGTTGCCATTCACAACAACAGACTAAAAAAGAAAGAAAAAAAAGCAGCACAAGCAGCTGCAGCAGCCTCTAACACAAACGAAAACGCCAATACAAATAGCTCACAAAATTCTTCAGCAAGCACTGGAACAAATACGGCTAGTGCCTTAACAGGAACAAATATCACAAATGAGTCAGCAAATTTAACAGTCACTCAAAATTCAGGAAATTCATTGTAACCCCTTCCCCTTCATTAGGAAAATGAAGGGGATTTCCCTTAAAAATCACAATTTGTCAATTTTTTTAATTTTATTTTCTTAAATTTTATTTTTTTTGTTGCCAAAGATGTTTTTTTATGTTATCATTAGTTAAATGTTTTAAGTTTTTTTATTAAAGGAGGACAATCATGGGAGATTCATCACAAACAGTTCCAGTTGCATCAGGTAACGCAACAGGCGCATTATCCACAGCAGGACAACCCGTTCCTACACCAGCAACACAACCTCAATCACTTATTCCTGTTTTCAACAAGGATGGTCAAAAGATTGTCGTTGTTGTTAACGGCGTTAGAGCAGTTGTTCAAGGGTATGATAAAGCCACTGGCAAGTTACATTTAACTTGTGACGACACACAATCTAACAGAGATAAATTTAGAAAATCAACACAACCAAGTACCGATCGTTCAAACGAACCATCAACAGATGCAAGTGTCAGATTTTTTAGAGATTCACAAGGCAACCCTTTAACAATCACCGTTAAGAACCCAGCTCTTGCTGCAAAGATTTCAGGTTCTCAAATGATTTTAACTCAACAAGACGCTGAAAATGCCATCAAAAAAAGTAAAAGAACATTGATGCATATTGTTGATAAGACAGCACAAGCTGAAGCCGTACACAATAACCAACCTGTTAAAACTGAAAAAGAAGGCTGGTGGTCAAAGCATTGGTGGAAAGTTCTTCTCGGTGTTCTTATTGCTGCAACTATCGGTATTTTAGGCTTCCGTAAAGGTGGTTGGTGGAACCCACGAGACAAAAACCCACCTAAACCAACTAATCCATCAGTAAGCAATGATGGTCTCATACTCGATAACACAGAATACCATGGAACAGACACACCACCAAATACAGGGGGATCAACTAGTGGTGCAACTCCAGCTCCTGGACTAGAACTTGATACATCCGGATTTATTGGTAACGTCGGAACTGTTTATACGGGAGACGCTCAATCAGGATCTTTATTCAACAATCAAAATTCTCGCTAGAGTTAAATTCTACGACAAAAAAAACAACTTACCTTTAAGGTAGGTTGTTTTTTTATTAAAAAAATATTCATTTTTTTATTGCCTATTCACTTTTTTTTTGCAAGAATATTACTAAAATATAATTGGGAGAAAAAAACAAGGAGAAATAACTCATGTCGACCATAAATATTGAAAGAGAAAAACTCACTCAAGATGAATTTGAATTTCATCAGCGCTACCATGATAAAGGCATACAAATTGTACCTCCTGCATATATTTTCAAAAACAGAACATACAGCTATGAAGAGAGAGCTCTAAAACTTAACGAATTATCTCCAGAGTTACGTGTTTTGGTTGCTGTTGCGAATAAATTCAATATGTGTATTAAAGCGCAAAACTTTGTTTTTGCCCCACCCCAAACCAATGACGAGCTTCAAAAAGAAATTGCATCTGCTGTTAAACACGTTGTCGCTTTTGCAGAACAAGCTGAATAATAAATTTTTTCCTTGACTTTTTTTTGACAAATTTTAAAAAATATGATATACTATATAGTAAGTTTTAACAAACAAGAGGAGCGCTAAAATGACAGGGACACAAACACCAACCCAACCAACAGCTGGTAATACTGACGTACCTCCTCAAGGACAACAACCTGGAGCTCCTCAACCATTTGTTCTTCAAGGGAAACCTTTAAATTCAGATGGAAAAACAGCTGAAGAAGTTGAAAGAGAAAGACAAGAAGCTGCAGCGAAAAAGAGGCAAAAAGAAAGTGGTTCTTGGTGGGAACGAAACAAAGATTGGCTCTGGCCACTTATCGCTGCTCTCATTGGAGGTGCATTAGGGTATACAGTATGTAAATTACTTGGTGATCGAAATTCTTCAGCTGTGAATACACTCGTTAGCAATATCGACATGAGCGAAAAGACCGACAAACCTGCTAATACATCCAACCAACAAGGAGGGGCAAATCCAACCTTAGCTGGTGCTGGACAACAAACCCCAAGCAACCAAAACAGTGCTCAACCAGCCACACCAGCAGTTGCAACACCAACCCAAGGACGTTAAAAAAATCTTTTTAAACTGATTACATTTTTTTCTTGCATTTTGGGTAAAACATCTGTATAAGACTAAAAAAATGGATAGATGGCCGAGTGGTTGGCGAAAGATATCGACCAACAGGAGATATCTGAGAGATGTTCGATAGAACAGTTCCGTAAGGAATAAAATCTTTGATTTTACAAGGCGCACGCCGAGCGCCGAAACCACAAAGCCTTGACAGTTGTGAATATGGATAGATGGCCGAGTGGTTGAAGGCGCACGCCTGGAAAGTGTGTTTAGGTCTAAAGCCTAACGTGGGTTCGAATCCCACTCTATCCGCCATTAAAAAGCTCCCTTTGGGGAGCTTTTTTTATAAGGATAAGAGTGGCGAGAAGAAGCCACGTTAGAGTGGGTTCGGTGAGCACAGCGAACGACACCGAAGGTGGTCCGAACATACGTGAGGACGAAAAACTTGTTTTGAGCAATCCCACTCTATCCACCATTAAAAAGCTCCCCAAAAGGAGCTTTTTTTTATAAGGATAAGAGTGGTAAGAAGAAGCCACGTTAGAGTGGGTTCGGTGAGCACAGCGAACGACACCGAAGGTGGTCCGAACATACGTGAGGACGAAAAACTTGTTTTGAGCAATCCCACTCTATCCGCCAT
>JAFTTR010000026.1 GCA_017466695.1 Alphaproteobacteria bacterium
CCTCCTGTGCGTTCAAATGAGGTTTTAAACGGCACCTATGGCTGATTTTCATCTCTCAAGTACCCAAGCGATTGTACTCGTCGAGATGTAAATCAGCTCATATCTGCTCGCCTAAAACCTCATTTTAACCCATACCACAGGTCAGAGGTTATTTTTAAGCTGGCGCTGTAAGGGGTAACTAAAGCAAAATCAACTCATTCGTGTACTTTGGGCTAAAGCCCTTTTTGTCCGTACACTGTGCCTTGCGATGAGGGGGCTAGTCTTTCCCTTTTGACCTTTTTTGACCCCATACCACATATCGAGGTTTTCTTTTGTGCCCAAACGCCTGTGCGTTCAAATGAGGTTTTAAACGGCACCTATGGCTGATTTTCATCTCTCAAGTACCCAAGCGATTGTACTCGTCGAGATGTAAATCAGCTCATATCTGCTCGCCTAAAACCTCATTTTAACCCATACCACAGGCAAGAGGTTTCTGTTTAAGCACAACCTGAGCTGACGGCCTAAAGGCGACCTAGGGGCGCTTATATCGACTTCAAGTACCCTCGCGCTGACGCGCTTTTGCCTGTACTATACAGTCGCTAAGCGCCTCCTATCTTGCTCTTTATCCCTTGCTCTTAACCCATACCACAAATCGAGGTTTCCCTTTTGAGCTGGCGCTCTTAAGAGGGTGAGGCTATTCGCCTGAGTGTTCAAAAGCGTCCAGGAAGGCGTGCATCAAAAAGATGTTGTAAAAATCAAAAAAAAGAGAGGGTAAACCCTCCCTTTTTATAAAAAAATAAATACTTAGTTTTGTTTGACCTGTACAATAACCTGTGTTGGTCCAGAGCCACCACTTCCACATCCTGTCCCTGTAATAGCCCCCAATGCTTGACAAAGTTTGTTGTCTGAAAAATTAACCAAAATATACACCGTATCAACACCTGTCGTTGTGTTTGATGTAATACTCTCAAATCTAATACCCTCTCCTGCGTAATCTGCAGTAACGCCAGAAGGGATATTGCCAATACCAGCATCTTTAAAAGATGTAACTTCACTACAAGAACTAATAGAGGTTATATCCCCATTTAGCAATTGTTGTTGACATTGCCCATATACAACCAAGGCATATTTGGATGCTATATCAGCAATCCCATTTGCACGGTGCCGGCGCATGGAAAGGGTGTAACCTGCAATCCCCCCGACTGAAAGCACGCCGATAACGGCTAAAACACCCAACATTTCCACCATGGAACGACCCAATTCTTGTTTTTTCATATGATATTCTCCTTATTTTAAAATGTAAAAAAAACGACCGTTTTTTTTACAAATATCATACTCTCAAAATAATTGCAACCCATTTTAAAAATAATCCGTCATGCTGACTTTAGGTCAGTATCTCTTAACCCATCACTTTATGGCAAGGTTTTATTTTTTAGGACTACTCGTGTTTTTCCTTGCACCTCACAATACCCTAGTGCCACCAAACCACCAGCGCCACAGCACACCACCACACCAAACCCACGCCTCATGCAACCTCGCATATCTCACGTTTGCCCCGGTCGCCCCATTTTCTGCAACCCTAGGTTGTAGTCCACACGCCCCGAGCCAGCCCCTACAACCCTAGGTTGCACCCACACGCCATGAGCCTCATGTCCTTGTTTCCACAACCACAGATTGCACCCCACACGCCACACGCTCGGACAAAAGAGCGTTAGCTCAAAAGAAACCTCGATATGTGGTACATGTTAAGAGCCAGCTGTAAGGCGACAGATAAAGAGGAAATTGTCAAGCGAAGTGTACGGTATCGAAGTGCAACGGAGGGGTACTCGAGTTTGGCAATTTACCTTTAGATGTCCCTTAGAGCGCCAGCTCTTAATACACCGACACTCGGGCACAAAGTATAACCTCTTACTTCTGTGATGCGTCAAAAACGGATTATACGAGAGCAGTTGCTAGGAACAACTGACCGAATGTGTACATTTGGTGTACCTGAGGGAAGGCGTTCTGCCTCAAATGCCTCGTAGAATTCGTTTTGGACACGCTGACGGTCGAAAATTTTTTTTTTAACTGAAAGGAATTTTACCACCATGAACCAAAAATCTGCTTTAGACATGATTCTTGCCCAGCCTAAAAGGGGAGGGATGAGCAAAAGTGCTATTTTATTACACCAAAAACAATGTGAGGATTTTGAAAAAATGCAAAAAGAAATCAATTCAATCAAAGATGACATTCAACACGTTAAAACCACGCAAGAAAAAATGCATCAAAAATTGGATAGCATTATCGAACTTGTGCAAAACAGACGCTCATTTTCTTACAATATGAAAGAGATTTTGAACAATAAAGTGTTTTTATATCTCTTAATCACGTTGATGTGTGCGCTTTTTGGTGTCAGTGTGGGTGAAATTGGCTTAACCATTCTAAAATAAGCGAAAATCAAATATTTTATAGTGCCATAATTTTCTTTTTTTTGTCTTTTAAAGCCTCAATTTAAGAAAAAATGAAAAAAATGATCCCTTTTTTTAAAAAAAAATATTAAAAAAAATAAAAAGTATGTTATAATAAGTATATTAGGGACAAATTTATTCATCAAAGGGGGCTTGTCATGGTTACAAAAAATGAAAAATTAGCAGCAGCTGAAGAATGCTTAAAAGAATTGGCATCTTATTTATCATCAAGTGAAGAGGTGAATGTTGAAACATTTTCTCAAGAAAAGAGAGAGCGTTTTTATGTGCTTGCATCTAAGTATTCCTCTTTTAAACAAGACCCACAGTTGAAAGGGTTTCTTTCTTCTTTGGAAGATAAATATCAAATTCCAGCAGGTTTTAGAACACGGGTTGAAGAATATGCCAAGCGCCGTGAAGAGGTGCTTGAAAGTGCTAAGAAAGCGGATTATGTTGACCGTGAACAGCAAAAGATCGAAGAACGTGAAGATCAGGAATATCGAGAAACCCTTGAAGATACAAAAAGAATATTATCATATGATGAACTTCGAGAACTTGCCAAATCTGTTGGAGTTCAAGTGGAAGAAGCCATCAGGTTGCAAGCTGATTTGAAAAAGGCTGACGACGTGTTGGTTAATATTGCCAAACGTGGATCTAAAGAGTTGGAATTTGTTAGTATGTATATGGCTGAAACAATGTCATCAAAAGATATCGAACGTGTCCTTGGAAAATTGCCAAAATCTCTGCAATCCAAAGCAAAAAAAATGGTGGAAGATCACAAACGAGCTATTGACAACGATGATTCAAAACGTGTCTTTAGAAAAAAAGGCAACCAATTGGAATATAAGGGAGGCTTGCCAGATGGAGGCCTACCTCAATATGTAGATGATTTTAATCTTCATTTCAATAAACAACTTAAATTTTCTAAAAAGAGATCAATGGTTGAAAAAAACCTGTCGCAGTTTATTTATAATGTTGAAAATGGTAATTTCTCCCCAGGACAGCAACAACAAATTTGGACTGATCTTAATGCTAATGGAAAAGTTAATGTTGATGAATTAGGAGAAGAACTGGGTCTGCCTAAAGAGGTTATCTACGGTTTAAAGAAAGTTGCTCGAGGACTCAAAGGTCCAAATGATCGAGTGAATGGAGGAAGTGGTGGAAAGCCATATAAAAAGAATGCAAAGCTAGAGGATGCGCCTGATGGAAAGGATGCTGATTCAACTCGAGAGAATGAAGAAAGTGGTAAAAAGCCACATAAAAAGAATGCTGATTCAACTCGAGAGAATGGAGGAAGTGGTGAAATGCCAGAGGATGCGCTTGTGAATACCAAAGCAGATGTAGATGTTGCAAAAGTCGTTAAGGCTGCTGCTGACGCAAATATTACCCAAGAGGAGGCAGGAACAGCACATCAATCGATTACCCAAAACGCTTATGAAATAGGTTAAACTTTTCTTTTAGAGTTCAAAAAAAAGCAGACTTTTAAAAAAGTTTGCTTTTTTTTGTTCTAATGGATGTATTTTTTTTTAAATATTATTTTATTTTCATTTTTCCTCTTGACTACACAAAAAATATGTATTATGTAGTATTTATAGTACATATATTATTATAAAAAGTACTTTAAATATTATTATAACAAGAAAGGGTATCATATGACAAAAGATTTTGCACAATCACAACGCATGGTTCAATGTCGCATGCAATTAGGCTGTCGGGACGCTATGGATTTTTATAAAAAATATGCCAACGACGGGCATTTGTTTTCTTATCCTAAATATCAAAAGCATGAATCAGGGGAACGTCCTTTAAATGAAAAATCAGCGATGCTTTATGCTGATATTTTCCACGTTGATTGGCAATGGTTGCTCAATGGGGGTGATAAGGGCGATACGGTTGAATTAGACATGGTGGATGCTGTGGCCTGTTGTGGTAATGGGGTGGTTAATTTTGACACCAATGTGATTGGAAAACACGCCATTTCATTAAATGCGTTCAAAGAGCTGACACCTATTGCTCCAGAATGCATCAAAATTTTAAAAGTGGTAGGGGATAGCATGGAGCCAACCATTTCTTCTGGCGATTTTGTGTGGGTGGATATTTCTTGCACAACGCCTATCAGTGATGGGATTTATTTATTTTGCATCGGGGATAGGCTGGTTGTGAAACGGTTGCAAATAAATCCATTTGACAATTCGGTGGAAATTATGTCAGATAATACAAAATACAAACCAATTAAGGCATCAGATTATCAAACCGTTGCCGTTGTGGGGCG
Source organism: Alphaproteobacteria bacterium (assembly GCA_017466695.1). Classification (GTDB taxonomy): domain Bacteria; phylum Pseudomonadota; class Alphaproteobacteria; order CAAHEQ01; family UBA3637; genus RGIG4140. The sequence goes on from JAFTTR010000026.1 coordinate 4,696, forward strand.
TGTGATTTCATATACAAAAATGATTGGATAGTATCTCAATGCAAAGATTTATGCGTTATATTGTACGCTTTTTTTCAAGGGCTTTACCTGAAATTCTCTATATGGTAACCATTCCGTTTTATATGGTGATGATTTCCTATTTGGTGATGTTCACCAATTCAACGAATGAAAATCTATGGTATATGCGCCCTGTGTTTTTAGGGACGGTGTGGATTCCTGCCTTTTTAGGGTTTACTTTGAACCTGATTTTGAAAAAGATTTTTCAACCAGGACAACGTAAATGGATACGCAATTATCCCATGGTTTTTATCGCCTTTTACACCTTGTATTTCTTTATTTTAAGCAAATTAGAATTTGGGAAAAGCTGTTTAACAGCTGCAGTGGCAGGGGGTGTTTTGATTGTGTTTTTAGCCCTATTAAAAGTGGCGCAAAAACAAATGTATTATCTACCCCCACCCAAAGAATTTTGGTTTTATGTGCTCACTTTTTTACCCCCCATTGTGATTTTGTTTTTCACCGATGTGTATTTTTTGATTGCGCAAGAATCAAGATATTTTATCCTCATGGCGCCAGTGAGCTATTTGCCTGAAATATTGGGATTTTTTGTTTATTCCATTGTGCGCTCTTTCCTTGTTTCGAAGAATAAGCGCCCCATGACTTTGTTTGAAGCTATTTTCATCATGCAAATTATGAATCTTTCAATGGCGTTTTATTTTGGTGCTCATTGGGGGGATAAGATTATTTTGGTCGCCCTTGCGATTTCTTTTGCCACCATTTGGCTCGCAGAGCGTTTTTCAAAATATAAAGCACTTGATTAACTCGTTCGTTATAAAAAAAAGCCTACCATATTGGTGGGCTTTTTTTTTGATTAAAAGTCTTTGGCGTTTAAGCTCTATTTTGTTTATTCATCATTCCTTGAAGAATTTGAGCTTGTTGGTTGGTAATGCCAAGTTCTCCAGCATCCAAAGTGATGGTTTGACCATTTTTTGCCAAATAGGAGGCTAAGTCATCCACCGTGCACCCTTTTTTTTGAGCTTCAATTTCAGCTTTTTTTGCAATGGCAGTAACCATGTTTTGAATATTTTTGTCAGAAAAACCAAGTCGTTTTAAATCGCCAGCTGTAACCCCAGGCATAACCACTTTTGAAGCATCGACAATTGCTTCATTGGACGCAGTTGCTATTCGAAGCGCACGATCGGCTGCTTTTTCTGCATCAGTTGCGCCCCCTAACCATCGAGGCATGTTGCGTTTCCACCAACTCAATCCCCCTGGTTTTTGAGAGGCTGGTTTGCTTGGAGGATTTGCTTCTTGCCGTGGGCCTTCATCTTCCCCCTCTTTTTGAGGTGGATTTTTTTCTTGCCGTGGGCGTTCAGCTTGTCCATTTCTAACGCGATCGACAAGCATTGCATTACGAGGATTATTATTCCCTGGGTGATCAGCTGTTGTCCTTCCAGCTCGGACTTGCCCTTCATTTGCATATCCATCAATCAAGTGATCGGGGACTTTGTCCGCATTTTCAACGTCTACATTTTCTGTCATTTTAGCCTCCTTTTTTTTACCTATATTTTATTATTATATCATAATTTTTGAAAATAAAAAAGTTTTTTATTCTTTTTGTGTTCTCTTTGCATCTGAAGAATCCGGCTCTTTTCCCACCATTTTCATAAAGGCATTAATTTTTAATCGATATTCATTTTCCTCTTGAGGGGAAGAAGGCGTTTTTTTGTTTTGAGGGGTGTTGAGTTGTTCCTCCATTCGTTCAATCGTCTTTTTTTGGCGTTGTAAGGATTGATATTTTTGAAGCAGAATATCTTTTTGACTTTGCTCAGTTAAATAATCAATCGCTAAAATCCCTTGTTCATTGGGGCTCATGGGGTTTGCCCCCTTTTGTATCAAATAATTTACCACATTTTCAGCCTGATAACGAATAGCAAGATGTAACAGCGTTTCGCTTGTGTTGTGATAAATTGCATTGATATCAAGATTTGCCTTTTTTAATAGCATATCTAAGAGCAGGGGGTTGTCTAAAAAAACACTCTCTTCAATAGGGGTTCTCCCTGTTTTGCCTATAACAAAAATATCAAGAGGGTATTTCAACATTTCTTTTAAGATTTCAGCTCGATTAAAACGCACCACTTCAATCAACAATGCCTCTTCAGGCAAATGCTTGGCGTTATGTTCTTTGCAATAAGGGTGGTTGGGGTCAAAACCTTCTTGGTGTAACAAATCAATCGCCATTGAAACATCATTTTTCATAATAGCTGTTTTGAATTGATAGGCAGGCCTGTTTAAATAAGCAAGAAACGAGCGCTCAATGGCTTGATTTTTAGTTTCTTCTTTTGATTTTAAGATGGTATAACACCCTGTTGCTGCCCCCAAAGTAGCAAGTGCAATACTGCCAAATAGCAAAAAGGTATAAAAGCCCTTTGTCGACATCTTTCCCTCGAAAGAAAAGTTTTAGAATAACTTATTTTTATTTTAAAGGTTTTAATTGGGCCTGTCAACTTGATTTTTTAAAGGGCAAAAATCTATCTTTTATGGGCATTCTCATTTTTTTGTAAATAACTGGCAAGCTTTTTATCCGTTTCTTGATTAAAAAAAGTCTCCTGATACCCAATAGGTCCTTGTGTTTTATGCATAAGTTTTAAAAATGAGTCTGTGGGGAGGCTTTTTTCCAACGTGTTTAAAAAGAAAACCTCTTCTTTGTTTTTAAAATGCTTTTTACTTGCGATACGTTTTAACTCTTGACTGGCGATAGGGTCGCTGACCAAAGCGCTCACTTCTGCCAAAGTGGTTTCAGGGGGAAGGGAGCGCATATAATCCAAACTTTCGAGCAAAGCCCCTTTGCTAATCAAAAAGGAAAGAGCTGTTTGACGTACGCCATTTTTTGAAAAACAGGCTTTTGTTTTCGTGTCTAAGGGGGCTTTTTCATCTGTATCAAACAACACCATTTGGGCAAGCTTTGGGGCGCCATAAACTTGTTTTAACATTCCCCATAAACTTGCAAAATCCTTGTTTTGAAACGGTTGAGGCTCCGTAAGGGCTTCTTTTAAATCTTTTTTCAATTGATTCATGTTTAACAAGGCAGGGGCCTTTTCTGAAAAAAGCATTTTTTGTATGGTGGGGTGGTTGAGATATAAATAAGCCCCTTGATAGTCTTTAAATGAAACTAAGGCGCTTAAAAAATTGTGATTTTCCCCTCGAATGGTTGCAGAATGAAGGGGCAAAATTTTATCCATATGAGGGACGAAATTACTCGTTAATCTTGTTTTAAGATGAAGTCCTAAAATCCATTCAATACAATAGGTTGTATACCGTTCTTTAATCAGTTGTTTACGTTTTTCTTTCAGCTTTTCTTGCTGTTCTAAAAGGGGATTTTTCCCCTCATAAGACTGATTTTTTCCCTCTTTATCTAAGCATTCCTCTTTTTTTAAGGTGTGCCTCTCTTTATCAACTTCGTCAAGCAAGCTGTTAAATAATAATTGATTTTTGCTCTCTTTTTTCTTCATTTTACCCTCATAAATGAAAAGATACCCTTATTTTATCATATCTTGATAAAAAAGGCAAGGGGTGGATGGTGGGGCCCGACTGGCTGTGCTCTTTTGGGCCCACCCTCCGGTGCGTTAAAAATCTGATTTTAAGGGCAACCTAGGGACACTTACACCTCCCTCGAGTACGCCAGCCAATGTACACGTCGGTCGGCGAAGTATCTCCTATCTTGCGCCTTAAAATCATTTTTTAACACGTACCACGGGTCAGAGGTTTTCTTTTCGAGGCACCACTTTAGGCAAGAGTTTTTTAATTTAACCTCGATTTGTGGTACGTGTTAAGAGCCAGCTGTAAGGCGACAGATAAAGAGAAAATTGTCAAGCGAAGTGTACGGTATCGAAGTGAAACGGAGGGGTACTCGAGTTTGGCAATTTACCTTTAGATGTCCCTTAGAGCGCCAGCTCTTAACTCACTGACGCTCGGGCCCAAAAAGGCCGTCAGCTCTTAACTCACCGGAGGTGGGGTTCAAACAGAAACCTCGCCCTGTGGTACGCGTTAAGAGTCAATTTAAAGGGATGAAATAGTGCTATAATCGTCAAGCGTATAGTACAAAGAAAAAAGAGCGTTAGCGATATTGTACTTGAAGTCGATATAAGCGCCCCTAGGTTGCCTTTAGGCCGTCAGCTCTTAACTCACTGACGCTCGGGCCCAAAAAGGCCGTCAGCTTTTAACTTACTGACGGTCGTGCCCCAAAAGAGCGCTAGCTCTTAACTCACCGGAGGTGGGGTTCAAACAGAAACCTCGCTCTGTGGTATGGGTTCAAAAAAGGTCAAAAGGGAAAGACTAGCCCCCTCATCGCAAGGCGCAGTGTACGGACAAAAAGGGCGTTAGCCCAAGGTACATAAGTCTTGCGATAGGGAGCTAGAATGTTCCTTTTCACCTTTTTTGAACGCACAGCCAGTCGGGCTCAAGCGCTACCCATCTTCCAAATGTAAGAGGGCTGTTACGCAAAGGGGAATGGTGACAAGGGCTGGGCCCCAAGCTGCCAAGAAATAAGGCAAGTTTTGAGCTAATCCGGCTGCATTGGAAAGTTGCCCAAGGGAATAAAGAATAAAGCCGGATAACACTGCGAGCACAATCAGGAGCAAAATTTTGCCTTGTCGCATGGTGGGGGGAAGGGCAAAAACAGCTGCAATTAAAATCATCGCAATCAATGTGGCAGGGTAGGCAATCAACCCATGAAAATACATTTGATGTTCGTTAGAGGCAAAACCAGACTCTTTTAAAAACCGAATGAATTTTGGAAAACGCCAAAAACTCATTGTGCGTGGTTCGTCATATCTTTCTAAAATGCGTTCCAATGAAACGTTGGTTGACAAGGTTTCAACCTGTTTAAAATAGCTATCTTCCAAAGTAGGATCGATAATAAAAGCATTGGGCAAGGTCAATTTATTTTTATGCAAAAGGCCTTTTTCAACCTCGATTTGACGAATTAAATGCCCATTGGGGTTGAGCTCAAAAACAGACAGCTTGTCTAAAATAACATCTGTTTTATTTTCTTGTCTCACACGAGAAGCTCTAAGCACAAGGGTTTGGCCTTCTTGCGCATCACGGATCCATAAGCCTTTTTCTGTCCATGAAAAAGGGTGTGACTTTGTCAGTCCAATTCTTTCTTCCAAGCGTTCATATCTTTTGGCAGTATGGGCTGAAAATGGGCTAAAAATAGTCACGTCGAACACCCCAATAATCAAAACAAAGGTAACCACTGGGACCATAAAGTTCCAAGCTGAAAAACCAATGGCTCTCATAACCGTTAACTCAAGTGTAGCGCTCTTTTTTAAGAAGAAAATAATCCCCGAGAGCAACACAATGAAGGGTAATATAATATGCATCATTTGAGGGGATTTTAAAAAGGCAAGCGCCAAAACATCCAAAAAGGCAATGTTTTCTCGCTTAGAGGCAATCCGTAACAATTCAACCATATCAAAAAGCATCACGATGGCAGCTAATGAGAGCAATGTGGCAAAGAAAATCAGTGCAAAATGCTTTAAAATATAGCGAAATAATATGAGATTCATGTGTTTTTTTTCCTAAAAAAGCTTTTTAAATTTTGTATGCTTTGATTTTACTACTACTGAAAATAAGCGCACTTGTCAAGTCTTACCTTTCTTTAAGGGGCTGTTTTTTGGCAGTAGCCTTCAACGCAACCTTCTCCATATTTAACATCACAATCCCACAAGTCAAGGCAAGCTTTTGGTTCATTCATCCCAAGATAAAAAGTGTAATTAAAAAGTTCAAATTGAAAGCGCATGCTATGATTAAGTCCTTTGAAACAACGCCAATCTGACCCAAAAAAAACAGGCTTATTGTTCAAAAAAACATCCACTTTAAAAGGGCGTTCTCTTCTTAAAATTTGGGAACACATTAAGGGGGATATATTGTGAAGTGTGATACTTACAAAGTCTGGTTGATTTGTTCTTTTAGGGTCTGTTTGATTAAAATTAACCTCAAGAGGGTGGTTATAGTATTTTTTAGGGAATTCTTGCTCTTTTTTAACATATGTTTCAGTATTAAGGGTTAAAAAGTCGAACAATTCGTTGGCTTTTTTAGATGTGTAAAAAGAATAGATAATGCCTAAAAATGCCACGCCAAAAAACAGCATAACAAACCCAAGTAATTTTAACTCTTTTTTCATTTTTCCCTCTCGTTTTAGAAAAAAAACAACCCCTTTTTTTTGTTTTTTTCACTATACAAAAGAGTTTATGAAAAGTCAAATTTTATTTTGCTTTTTGCGTTTCAATAAATTGCAAAATGATTTCTTGATATTTATATAAATTTTTAATTTCAACATACTCATCAGCTTTGTGGGCGAGTTCTTCTTTCCCAGGGCCAAAAATCACCGTTTTTGGGCCAAATCCCTTGATATAACCAGCTTCTGTGGAATAGGTGATGCGATAAATAGACTTTTCATTTAAAAGTTTACCCATTGTTTTGACAAGTTCGGTGTGTCTGCCTTCCACAAAAGAAGGGATGATTTCAACCATTTTTAAATCAATGTCAAATTTATTTTTGTTGCGAATAGCTTTGTGTAAATCAATAATATGGCGCATAGCAACACTTGCCGGACCTTTATGTACGAAGCGTACTTCCCAATCAAGCTCGAAAGAAGAGGGGAGTGAATTTCTGCATTCACCGCCTTTTGCAACGCCAACGTGGAAAAAGGTGGCTAATTTTTTATAAGCAATATTCAATCGTTCAATGAACAAAATGATTTCAGCACCAACAAAAATAGGGGTGGCTTTTTGTTTGCTTGTGGCATGCCCCGGTTCCCCTTTAATCAATGATTTAAACCCAACGTAGCCCATGCTTTGTGTCGCTAGGTGTAAGTCGGTTGGTTCCCCTAAAAAGGCGTATTTCGGGCGAATATTTTGTTTTTTAAAAAACACGAGCACGTCCTTGATGCTTTCAATATTCGTTTCTTCATCATTGGTGAAAGTAAGAATAATCTCCTTCCTTGTTTTTTTAAGCGCTTCAATACTGGCTAAATAAACAGCAATAGCAGATTTCATATCTGCTGCCCCAAGGCCATAGAGTTTTCCATTTTGAATAAGAGGAGAGGTGGGTTTTGTTATTTTCCACGTTTTTTCATTGGTGATAACCGTGTCCAAGTGGCCAGAAAGCATCAACAAAGGTGTGCTATTTTCTAATGACGTATTGATTCCGGCAACAACGCTTTCAAGCCCTGATTTTTTGTTTTTTAAACGAGCATAGGTAAGACCATGTTCATCAAAAATGCCACAAATATAATTGATAATCTCTGTGTTATTTTCGCAGGAGCTATCTGTTTTAAACCGAATTAAATCTGACAAAATCTCTTCAATACTTTTCATAAAACCTCCACTGAAGCTGTTCATTGTCTGTTCTGTTGAATGGTCCTTATTATAAATTGTTTTTTTTAAATTGTCAACACCTCTTATAAAGGTAAGTTTTTATCTTAATAAAGGACGCTTTATGGGTTGGTTTTGAGGGCCTTTTGTATGGATAAATTCACTTTTTAAAAGGGTTTATTTTTCTTCTTTATTTTTATATATAAAAAATAATTGACAAAACAAAGGGGATTTGATATAATGCCTTTTACGCTTTTTATATTCAATTTTTTTTGTTTTTTAGGATAAGACATATGGATTTAAACACTGAACCCCTTTATTTTAAACCGTTGTTTTGGAAAAAAGAGTATTATTCATTGGAAGAATTTTGCCTTTTATTAGGGGTTCAAAAACCCTTGTTTCAAAAAAAGTTTCATCAAGCTATTTTTGATGAATTTTATAAAGCCTCATACACTGGGTTTGAAGATGTCTATCAATTTGAACGATTGAGAGGTTCGCCCAATGCCAATGGTTTTTTAACCCCAACGGTTTTAACAAAGCACAAGCATTCTTGCTTTTTGCCTTATTATGAAAAAGGGGATATCAACTTTTTAGTTTCAAAAGAAGGGGCTTTGGCGTTTATTGACGCTTATCAAGAAGAACTTGTTCATTTGGGGGTGAGTAGAACACATCTCAAATCTATTTTACATAACATTCCTTTCCAAACAAAAGAGCCAAAAAATGTTTTAACGTTGTGGGATTTTACGAAGAAGTTTACGAAAAACTCAAAAAACGTTTTAAAATTAGCTGATTATATTTCAAACACCTTATTTGACGCTTATTTTCAAAAACAAATGCCGGACGGTACGATTACTTATGAACCGATGTTTCTTTATTGGCGTGGGAAAAGGCGTTCAACGAACTTTTTCTTTAATCTCGAAGCGCTTGATTATTTTAAAAAGCATTATGCTGATGTGTTGGCAAAAAAAGAAGCTGAAATTGAAGCTCAAAATGAATTTGTCTCCATTCGTCAGTTTTTGTGGCAAATTTCGGGTCGTCATTCGTTGGATAAAAAGGTCTCTGATTTTATCAAAAACAACCTTCTTCATATCACCTATACGGAGGTTGACGAATTTGATAACCAAACAATAAAACCTGTTTTTGAATTGGATCATAACAATTTATCCATGCGCAAAAAAGCGATTTACCCATTTGCAAAAGCCTATCAAAAGGAGCTTGAAAGTTTGGGTGTGATAAATGTGGCGCATGTTTTGAACAATTCCATTCGGTTGAAAGATTTACCCAAAGAGGCAGTGACTGTTTCAAAATTACTTCAACAAAATCAATTATTCAAATTTATTCCACAAATTCTTCCTTTTGTTGAAAAGGCTTATCAAAAACAAAAACCCTCTTCAAAAGAACCATTGATTAAAACATATCATTTTAAAAATAAGGTTGAATATTTTGTGTTAAAGAAAGATGCCTCTCGTTTTTTTAAAACAATTTATAAAGATTTACTTTCTTTGGGGGTCAATAAAGATCGTTTGGACAATTTAACTGGTAAAAATCCTTTACCTCAACGCAACAAATCCATGGTGTTGATGAAAGATATGTTTTATGCTCTTGGCATTCAGCCTAAGCATTTTAAACGATTAAGAGAAGAGATTGAAACCCATTTCATTCAAGAAACATATCTTCATGAGGATGAAACAGGGCAAAAAACACCTCAACCCATTTTTATCAAAGCCAATTCTCAACATTCTGTGAGCTATGTTATTCAAAACAAGCAAGCGATGCAGGCGTTTTTAAAATCTCATGGTGACTTTTTCTTGAAAAATAAAGTCCATCCGTTGCGATTGAATGACGCCTCTGGTGTTCAACCTATTTTACCTGCAACGAATGATCAATTAACCATTGAAGCGTTAGCTCAATTTTTGATGTTATCTCAACGGTTTAGGGATTATGCGTATAAAAATTTGTTAGATGCAACGTATGAAGTTGTGGATGAAACGGGGCAAAAGGTTCAAAAGAAAATGTTTTCCCCTGTGCGTTCAAAAACGGGGCATATTGTTTATGCAATTGATAAAAAAGCCATTCCTCAGTTGGAAGAAAGAATTAAGACCTATCGCATTAACGCTGATAGACAAAGGAGACGATAAGATGATGAAGCTGGATTTAAATTTTATTCAAAAAAACTTACCTTTAAGACAAAGAGGGGCAAAAGATGATGTTGATTTATGGCGTATTGCACATAAATTTTGTATCAATTCCCACTCGGTTAAAGCGTTGGCTGATTATATTGGAACAGCTTTTTATCAAAAGATGTATGAAGCAGTGGATGAACAAGGGCGTAAAATACAACGTCCCTTTTTCACTTATTTCAAAAAAGCAGATGGCGCCTATCATTTTTATCTTAAAAAAGAGGGGTTGCCTTTGTTTTTATCTCTTTATTCAGATCATTTGAAATTGGCAGCCAAAGAGGTGGAAGAAAAAAATAATTTCTGTGATATCAGATATTTTATCAGACATTTTAAAGCTGGGACAAAAAAGCTGGATAAACCGTTGAAAACCTTTATCTGTGAAAATGCAATGGATATGATGTATGAAGAGGAGGAAAAGGGGAAAAAGGTCTTGCGTCCCATTTTTCAAGAAAAGGGTGGGCGCTTTTTTGTCTCAAAAAAAGGAATGCCTCTTTTTGTTGAAAAATATCAAGAAGATTTGGAAAAAATAGGGTTTAAAAATTTAAAATCTCAATTAACGCAAGCCGTGGCTGAAAAACCTCAAAATAGGGTAACGGTGTATGAGTTGGCTTCTTTATTAAAAATTCAAGATAAAGAAAAGCTTAAAAACTTTCTCTCTTCTCCCAGTGTGCATGATACTTTTTTGGTGAAAAATCAAAAAGGAAAGCTTGTTTTTGACCCTATTGTTAAATTTTATCGTGCCTCTTACTCAATTGAAAAAGAAGATATGGCTGCTTTTGTGAATTTGTTTTCATCTGCGTTAATAAACATGGGGGCAGATAAAACCTGTGTTCAAATTTATTCAAACGAAAAACAAAGGCAGAAAAAAACAGAAAATATGATTTCAATTCGTTCTTTTTTTCAAAAGCTTGCGTTGGCGCCTACAGCCTTGTTGAATAAAGAAACAAGAGCGACCTTTTTAAATGAAACGTATTGGAATAAAAAAACAAAAAGTGAAGAACCTGTTTTTGTTGATGTTTTCTCATTTAATCGCGTGTGTCCTGTTTTTGCGTCTAAAGAGGCTATGCTTTCTTTTTTGAAAAAGAACCGTGCTTTTTTTGAAAAAAGAGGGGCAAGCGCTTATCGCATTGATGCCATTTTGGGAAAACAAACCATCGAGCCCTGGCAGGATGATTATGTTTTAATGAGCCAGCTGAATAACGTTTTAAAAACAAGGGCTTTAAATTGTGAAAAAATCATTAAATACTGCTTAAAAGACACATATCCTGTCGTTCAAGAGGATGGAACTGAAGTTCAAAAACCACTCTTTTTTGTCACGAGATATCAAGACAAAGGGCAGTTGATGTACGCAATGGATAAAAGTGCTGTTGACGTCTTTGTTAAAAGATATGGTCCCTTTTTTAAGATGAATACTTTGTTGTTGGATTCTTATGAACAAAAAAAGAAGATTTCAAGTGCAAAAGTTGGCTATTTAAACATGTATCAGTTTTGGGATATTTTAGGCAGAAGTTATCAATCTCAGTTTAAAAAGTTGCTTGAGTATGTGAAAGAGATTTATCTGACGGAAAAATTTGTTAAAACGCATTTGGCTAAAAGTGAGGTGAGGGCGCTAACGTTCCGTCCAATGCAAGCGCATAATAAAAAGATAACCCTTTATGTGGATGAAGAAGGGATTGCCCCTTTTGTTCAAAAGCATTATGACAAGTTGCTTGAAATGGGATTTAGAAAAAACCGTTTGGATTTGGCGTCAAATTACAAAAAAGGCTTGTTCATCAAACGCCCCAGTGGCCGATTTGTCAGAGCTGATTCCAGCCGGATTAAAGAGTAACTCCATTCTCTAAGTGTGTTTGTTCATAGATACACCCATTTTCCAGACGAACGCATTCACCAAGCGCCCCGTCCGTCGGTCGCACCTGTTCGTCAAGCGTGCTCATTCACCAAGCGCCCCCGTTCGTCGGTCGCACCTGTCCGTCAAGCGTGCTCATTCACTAAGCTCCCCGTCCGTCGGTCGCACCTGTCCGTCAAGCGTGCTCATTCACCAAGCGTCCCCGTCCGTCGGTCGCACCTGTCCGTCAAGCGTGCTCATTCACCAAGCGCCCCCTCCGTTTGTCGCACCTGTTCATTAAGTGTTTTATTTGTAAGAATAAATTTCTTTTATTTAAAAGAGTTATTTTTTATAATTAAAGTATTTCTTAAAGACTGTTTTTTTTATTTTTTTAAATATTTCTTGCTTTATTAAGCAAAATGTGTCGTGTTATTTTTCTCTTCGGTGATTTTTATGGCTTATATTTTTTTAGCCAGTCATCTGCTTGATTTGGATTTAAAAAGCAATTGTCAGCTGATGCTTTGCATCCTCCTTGGCAAAGTTTTATTAAATCACACCCAAGGCATTTTTTTGGCACAGCTTCAAAGTAGGCATGGGCCTTGTCTGAGTTGATAATTTCATCAAACGATTGGGTGAGAATATTGCCGACATTTGTTCTTGCAAAGGCACACAAACGAATGTTCCCCAGCATATCTAATAGGTAAACACTTTGCCCCTTTTTGACACCACAATAAGTGAATTTAATGTCTTTATATCGGCTTAAATCAACAAGACATGGGTGAATGTTCACAGCGCATGAAATGCGAAAAGTTGGGTGTGTTTGGATGAAGTTTTGTGCTATTTCAAGGGCTTTAGCAATTTCTTTTGGACTGATTTGCAACTGATTTAGATTTAAAAAACCATTCCCAGCCGGATTAAATCGGTTGAACAAAAAATGACGAACACCCAAGGCATAAGAAAGGGCAAGAGTTTCTTCAATGGTTTGAATGTTTTGTTTTGTTGCAACAAAGACATGGGCAACGTCTATTTTATGTTGAATGGCTTTTTGAGTGGCAATCAATGCACTGTCAAAGGCTGAAAAATCACCTTTCACATTGGCGAGTTGATTGTGGATTTCTCTTTTGCTAGAAAGAAGGGTAAATTCAAACATATCCACCCCATTTTTTTTGCAAAATTTGAGTTCATCTTCATTTATCAATGAGCCGTTTGAAATAATCGTTATGGGAATTTTTTTAGAGTGCACAAATTCAATCAATTCATGAATATCTGGTCGCAAAAAAGGTTCTCCACCAGAAAAAACAAACCGATTTGGTTTCATTTCTTGAATGGCTTTTTCAAGGATTTTCAAAGTCTTGTTTGTGTCCAACTCAAGGGGCATTTTTTCCCCATGAGCTTTCCACCAGTTGTAACAATACAGACAATTATGTGTGCATGAAAAAGTGGATTCAAAATCAATAACAGTTTTAAAATCAGACATTTAAAAGTGTGCTTATTAAGAAGTTGAAAAAAACAAAAATTGCCCACCAAGTTGTTAGAATGAATTGAATGCTATAAGCAAATTTCTTCTTTTTTTCAGTTTGATTTTCCAATGACTTGATGCTTTGAATGCAAGGGATAACGCTTATGATGCTTAAAAGCAGATAAGCAAGCCCCATATTCATTAAATTGCTCAACTCTCTGGTTGAAAAAAGAGCAATGCCAGTCAAAAGGGTGTTTACAACAATTAATTTTTGTTGTAAAGGCAATTTTTTTAACATCAGATAACCCATGATAAGGCACAATAGAGCATAAAAATACTTTTCTTTGATTATAAGAGGTACAGTTAGTACAAGACTAAAACAAATCAATGCTTTTACCCAAACATTTAAGATGTTATTAAATCTTTCAAGGTTGATTTTTTTGAATTTATAAAAAATAAAACTTAAAAAAGGTATACACCAAATCAAAAGGGCTATAATGCAAAAAATAAGAGAAAGCCCATTAAAAAATGGTAAGTATTTAATATGTGTTTGTGTGGGCGTTACTCCACAAGATATAAACCCTAAAATTTCATCGTGCCAACAATTAAAATAAGTTTCCGGTTCTTGTGATATAAAATCAAACACAGCAAGCATAAGTAGGATGGCTGGCAGAAAAGTCAAAAAACTTAAAAACCAGAAAAATGACATCTTTTTAAATAGTTTGCCCAAAAGTGTTACACCCAATAAAAATGCCCCTAAATTTAAAATTATGCGACCCATAATTATAAAATCATTTCGCAGAGGCGCCGTTACTGCGCCAAAAACGACCTCTTCAGCGCACACTTGTTTTGTTTTCAAAATCAAAGAAGTTAAAAATACAGCGCCTGCAATTTTTTTTTGAAGTGCTGCGTGCATGATTTTTTCAATAAAGCTTTGTTTGGGGTGTTTTAAAATTTCATCTACATTCGTTTGGTGTTGTGTTAAGTTTTTCATTCTTTAAATCCTAATTTTCAACCTAAGTTAACATACAATAACAGAGCGTTCTTGTCAAACAAAATTAAAAATCAGACATTTAAAAGTGTTCTTATTAAGTTATAAAAAACAAAAATTGCCCACCAAGTTGTTAGAATTAATTGAACGCTATAAGCCAATTTCGTCTTTTTTTCAGTTTGATTTTTCAACGATTTGTAGCTTTGAATGCAAGGGATAACGCTTATGATGCTTAAAAGCAGATAAGCAAGTCCCATATTGCTAAACTCTCTGGTTGAAAAAAGAGCAATGCCTGTTAAAAGGGTGTTTACAACAATTAATTTTTGTTGTAAAGGCAATTTTTTTAACACCAGATAACCCAAGACAAGGTACAATAAAGCGTAAAAATACTTTTCTGCGATTATAAGAACCGCAACTGGTATAAGACAAGAAAAAATCAATGCTTTTACCCAAGCATTTAAGATGTTATTAAATCTTTCAAGGTTGATTTTTTTGAATTTATAAAAAATAAAACTTAAAAAAGGTATACCCCAAATCAAAAGGAGTGAAAAGCAAAAAATAAGAGAAAGCCCATTAAAAAATTGTAAGTATTCAATATTTGTTTGTGCAGGATTTGTTTGTGCAGGATTTGTTTGTGTGGGCGTTTCTCCACAAGATACAAACTCTAAAGTTTCATCGTTCCAACAATGACTTTCCCAACTAGAATAAGTTTCCGATCCTTGTGTTATATAATCAACCACAGCACCCATAAGTGCAATGCTTATCAGAAAAGTCAAAATACTTAAAAACCAGAAAAATGACATCTTTTTAAATAGTTTGCCCAAAAGTGTTATACCCAACAAAAATGCCCCTAAAGTGAAAATTATGCTACGTACATTTATAAAGTCAGATGTCAAACGCTCCGTTACTATACCAGAAGTGACCTCTTCAGCACACACTTGTTTTGTTTTAAAAATCAAAGAACTTAAAAATACAGCTCCTGCAATTTTTTTTTGAAGTGCTGCGTGCATGATTTTTTCAATAAAGCTTTGTTTGGGGTGTTTTAAAATTTCATCCACATTGATTTGTTGTTGTGTTAATTTTTTCATTTTCCTAAATCCTAATTTACCATCTAGGGTAAGATAAAATAAAATGACATTCTTGTCAAACAAAATTAAAAATACCTTTTTTTTATTGTTATTTAAAATCTTTTGTGATATTTTAAAAAAATAAAAGATTAAAAAGGGGCTCAAAAATGACAAGACAAGCATTAGACGTTTTATCCAAAAATCCTAAAGCAAGAGCAGCAGCACAACAAGCTTATGCTTACAATTATCGTAGGTTATCTCGCTCTGTTTCCGGAGCTTGGTTTTCCTTTGGGGATGAGAGAATGATGCAAATGGCCTTGCAAGATTTGGCAAAAACGCCTTATGGGCAGAATGTTTTTGCAAATATTTCCCCCAAAATGCAGTTAGAAAGTTCCAATTTTTTATCAGATGATATGTCTGCTTTTTTTATCCAAGGGGATGGAAAAATTAAGATAAATACAGACAAAATCAACAATAAAAAGCCTGTTTCTTTGTTGTTCCATGAATTGTTGCATGCGAAACAAAGTTATTTAGGGGAAATGCAAACAAAAGGCTATTCTGCTGGACAAGTAACGGTTAAAGCGCTCGTTTCAGAAGCAGAAGCTGAAGGGTGGGACCGGATGCATGAAGTGATGCAAGAGGCTTTTTCAACGCATATTCCCACGAAAGAGGATGTCTTGACTTTTATGCAAGTTGATTTGGTTTCAAAAGCACGTCAAAAGGCAGGAGCTTCTTTTGATGTGGAAAAATTTAAAGAAGAAGACCCTGTTTATCTTTTTCAACAGATGTTGAAAAAAAATAATGGCGCTTTGTATAAATCTCAAAAAGAATATGTGGGGAGAGAGATTTTAGCTTGTATGGAAGCTTTTTCAAACCCTCAGTCGGATGATAGAAATCAAACGTGGAAAGCCTTTTACACAGCGCAGGGGATGAATTATGCGCTTCAAGCGATGAAAAGAGGGCATTTAACAGCACAAGGCAATATTAATGGATTTTATCAACATTTAGATCGTGTTGCCAATGAATATGGATTGCAAAGAGCTGATTTAACACGGTTAAACTTGTCGCAAGATGAAATGCAAGTCTATGCGAATATTATCGAAGTTGGGAAAAAAGCAGGCTTTAGGTTAGGGGAGCAAAATGCAGCTCGTGGGTGGACGGCAACCCGTGTTTTGCCAGATGATATGATTGAAGAAACACGGCAAGGTATTGATTTGTTGCGTTCTAAAGCTCAGCAAAAATAAGTTTATTTCATTTTTTTTTTGACGAATACTCTTTTTAATGGTACACTTAAAGAAGGGGGATTTTAAGCTATGGCAAGTCAAACGAAAGTTTTTAATACAAGAGACCCGGATCAACAAAAAAGAGAATACGCTGTAAAGAGGTATCAGGCAAATTATCGGCGTATTTATGGCTCAATTTCTGGAAGGTGGTTTTCTTTTGGGGATGAAAGGTTATTAAAAAAAGCTTTCAGAGAGCTTGCTTCTACCACGCATGGGCAACAAATTTTAGCCAATTTAGGAGATGATTTTAAAGGTATTTCAAGTGACACAGGATTAGCTCATGGGGCAAATGGCGCGTATGCCAAAGATAGCGATAATGTTAAAATTGAATCTGCTTTTTTGAGCGAAGATAATCAATTTCATGCGACTGGGGTATTGGCGCATGAACTTTTACACGCCAATCAAGACAGAATGGGTTTTTTAGATAATAAAGGTCTTTCGCCTCGGCAAGCTGTCCAGCGTGATTTGTTGTGTGAAGCTGAAACTTTTGGGTGGCAAATGAGCATGTCGGCAACAAACAAATTTTTTGGTAAAATAAATCCCTCAAAAGAAGAAATTCAACAACTCCTTTCCTTAGATAAGGGGGCGATAGATAAAAAAATGGATGAGATTTTGAAAAATTCGCCTGTCACATCTTCTGAAGATAAAGCGCATCATAGGGAAATTTTAACCACTTTTTATGATAATTTAAAAAAATCAGGGGGCAATTTATATTATGCCCAACGAAAAGCCGTTGGCGTGGCTATGTCAAAATTTATGAATGCTGATTCTAATTCTTCCTCAACATATGGTCAAGTTAAAAAAGCCTATGAAGATCAGGCTGTTAGAGTTACTGGTATCGATATGCAAGATTTGAGCTCAAAAGGGAATAATCAAGAAGTTCAGCGTCATTATAATTATTTGGCTCAGCAATATGGCGTTTCAAGAGCTCAGCTTGAAAGGACACCTCTTTCATCAAGGGTTAAAGCAGAGCTTGCCTCAGTTGAAGAAAATGTTGCAGTGCGTGAATCTTTTGAAAAAGATGCCTCTTTAATAGCTCAAAAAGCCCCTGGGACTCTTTCAAATGCTGCTAGAAGGAACATTACACACGAAGATAGTCGCTCTCGACAACCTACTTCTCACACCCAGTCAGAGGGAAGAGGTTAGGATTTTATTTTTTTCTCACCTCACGCCAACCATTCCATGAGAACACACCCCATGTCAGCCGACTTCCCACAAGCCGACCCTGTCTAACTCACACATCAGCTGGCACACTTTACACCTTAAACTTCCTCCCACTCGTAGTACCAACACGCGCTCACCAGCTCGCACGCCACAGCCCACGCCAATAACCCACACGCCCACCAACTCGCATGCTAGCCAACACACACCAACGACCTACACACGCTCACCAACTCGCACGCCACAGCCCCACACTCCACGCCCTCGCACGCTTCACGTCCTCGCACGCTTCACGTCCTCGCACGCTTCACGCCCTCGTACGCCACAGCCCACACCAACAACCTACTTCTTACACCCAGTCAGAGGGGAGAGGTTAGGATTTTATTTTTTTCTCACCCCACGCCAACCATTCCATGATAACACGCCCCATGTCAGCCGACTTCCCACAAGCCGACCCTGTCTAACTCA
>JAFTTR010000027.1 GCA_017466695.1 Alphaproteobacteria bacterium
AAAAAGACGATCCGAAAGGGTCGTTTTTTTTATGGGAGTGATAGGGGCCGAAGCCACGAAGAGGGTTTGCTCGCGAAGCGGACGGCGAAGCCGGTCCTGAGGGAAACCGAAGGATAAATCCAAGGGATTTACAGTCCCATCTTCAGCAAGGTATCTTGGTTTTGGCAATGGGTCACGAGTCATAGAGTTAAAGAAGTTGTAAACTTCCTCTGTAATTGGCTCATACTTTTCTCCAGCCCTTGTGTCAATCTGAGTGATGTCATCATAAACATCTCTAATGAATTTCTCGTAGTCATCAAATACATCAGGGTTGACACCTCTTGGAACTTCAGCTGTAAATAAATACTTCTCATAAGCTCTTGCAAACTTCTCGTGTTGAGCCTTTGTGAGTTTTTTACCACGTTCAGCTCCAATGTACTTCATCACACCCTCAAAGCGTTTAATGTACTCTTCTGAGGCATTTCCACTTTCAATGTGTTCCCAAATACTATCAACCCAAAAATGTGCGAACTCGTGTGAATAAGTACTTGTATCAGCATCTTTTGTAATACCAATGGACTTTTTGAATGCAGAAAATGTGCCTTTCACAACCTTTTTTTGACGTGGTTCTTGATTGACTATTTGCAATAATCTTCTAGTGATTGGAGCATCAGCACCTTTAAAGATGACATAACCGATGCCGTCTCTTTCTCCGTCATACTTAATGCCTTTAATACCATGTTTTTCAAGAAGTTTTGAAACTCTTTTTTGAGAACCATAGTAATTATCTAACTCTTTATAAATTTCTCTCCCTGTATAATCACTAAAATCTCTAGAATCAGATATATCATTAAAATCTAAATTGTTAATAAAATCGGTTAGTTCTTGCTCTAAAGTTCCCTCTTGGTCATTATGGATATACTCTAATGCTTTTTGTTTTCCCAAAAAGAATGCTCTTTTGCCATAGTATGTTTTCCAATTTTCTGAGCCTGAACCACTATATGTGTCATTGGTTAGTTTTCTTAACTTCGCCTCATTAAAACGATTACCCATTTCTTGAGCTATTTCATTTATCGCATCTCTTACAATTTTTGATTGCTTATTAAAAAATTTATCCTCATCCAATAAAAATTTATCTTCAGGAACTTCTGCCTCATATTGAGCTGAAGAGTTTTTAATTTCAATATCTGATATGTTTATGCTTGAAAGTTTCTTTAGCTGTTCAATGTTTTTATTTATTCTTAAATAACTTTTATAAGCTCTAAACCAATTTGTATAAATTGCTCTATTATCTAAATTATTATAAATTCTTTCCCTGATTTCATAGCCAACATTCCCATCATTTTTTGCATATTCTTTTATATCATCCAAAAGTTTTTCATTAAGAGAGTTCTCTTTTTTCAATCTCTCCATTGTTTGTTTTTCATCATTAAGATGTTTTTCAAATCTCTCTATTTCGGCATTTATTAATTCTAAAAGCTCTTTATCTGATAAGTTTTCTTCTTGTTTCTTGTCGATATAATATTCAACCAAATCTCTAATGCTATCAAAATCAACAATGTCCCCTTTATAAAAAACTTTTCTTTCATTCCAACGGTCAAAATATCTAATCTTATTGGTTTTTCTATCTTTCAAAAGATAATTACCCCAACCATGAGCCATAGCTCCCTCGCCTGTTCCTTCAAACTCATCTGCATCAAGGTAATCGCCCACAAGCTCGCCTTTCATGGACACATAGGCTTTTTGATAGAACTTTCCATCACTATTGACTTCTGCAATTTTTTGTGCTATAATAAGCTTAGAATTCGCTGGTGTGCTGTCGTTGACAGTCTTGAACACATCGGCGAATTTTTTACTTAACTCAACTTCGTGAAGATAAAATCCTTGTCTTTCTGAACCTTGTTTTATAACAACCTCACAAACATAATTATCCTCGCCAATTTTAATTGGTGCAAGCAACACAATGGTATCATATCCTCGTCCTTTCCAGTTTGTCTGTTTATCAAAGATAAATCCATTTTTAATAACCTCAGGAACAGATGCATAGGCTATGGCTTTTTTTCTGCCAATTCCATGACCCAAGCTATCTTTGACGCCCTCTTTATCAAGCTTAACAACACCAATATCTGTTCTTTCGACTTGTCCATTATAATTTTCTTTATAAAAATCAACAACTTTATCCGTTAAAGGTTTGTCATCTTTTTGAAACTCATCTCCTGTTAATTCAGATACTGGTTCTGTTGTATAAATAAAATCAACAGCATCTTTTAAATCTTTGGGTAACCTGTTATACAGCTCGCTTGAATCAATTTCATCAACATAGGTTGCTTGCAAGAACTTGTTTGTATCAGACACTTTACCAGTTTTAAAGAATGATGTTATATCTCTCTTAATGGTTTTAAAGTCGGTTCCTTTGTCGTACTCGTTGTAAAAACCATAATCAGAACCCCATTCTTTTGCTTGCTCTACACACTCAATAATGACTTCTCCATTGACTCTATCTGAAATCTTTTGGATTTGTTCAATTTGTTGTGGTGTTGGCATTCTTGACATTAAGAACGTTTTACTTTCAGGTATAAAACGGATGTTTCCATTATCAATAAAGTCCGTCATTTCAACATTGAATCCATCTTCTTCAAAAGCTGAAGATATTTCTCTGTGGTCTATTACTCTGTGTCCTGCTTGTCCACCAAACTTTTTACCACTAAAATCAAGCATACTTCCGTCTTGCATGATATAACCAGCTTCATTGATATTGGTTGTTGTGCCAAAGTATTCTCTAGCCTTAACATTCATTGATTGGTCTACTGGTTTTTGTGTAACAGTTAATTGATTTCCACCTCTCAACCATTCGATTTGTCTATCAAGTGAAGCAATACGCTTTTTAGTCATCTCAACAACAGATGGATGTTCATTATGCAAATTTCTATCAAACAAACGCTTTGTGTACTCAAGCTCATAAATAGCACCCTCAACACCCAAGCGTTTTCTCATATCATTTGCAACATCCATTTCCCATTCTGTGATTTGCTCCTGATGATAAATATTCGCATCATTTAGGTCAAACGTACCCCTGTTGTCAACGGATTTGATTTGGTTTGGATTAAACACCCCAATGTTTAAAACACCTTTTTCCTGCATATAGAATCCATCATAACCAAGTCGTTGAATAAACTTTAAAAAGTCTATTCTTCTTTTCCCCTTAATAAGGACAGATTAAAATTGTTAAATTTGTATTCTTTACATCTCAATCCCAAAGAATGATTTTGCGATAATGCCGATTAAAAATGAGATGAGAGCGACTGTCAAACTGATGCCGGCCATTTCATAAAATCTGGGAGCTATTTTTTCTGATTTAACAATGGAAATATAAGCGCTGAAAATAAAAATCAAAAAAATAACAATGCAAAGCATAACCAAAAGTGCTGGTATAAAAAGGTGTTTTGCAAACAAAAGGTAAGGTAATGTTAAGAAAATAACAGTAATTAAATAGGCAATTCCTGTGTAGCAACTGGCAACCAAAGCTTTTTTGTTCCCATTGGCTTTTTCAGCTAAATAGTTGGAAGCAGCCATTGAAAGTGTTGCTGCAACACCGGTGATAATACCGGCAAGAGCGATAAGTTTTGTGTTCATTAACACAAAAGTTAAACCAGCAATACATCCCGTTAATTCCACAAGTGCGTCATTTAACCCAAGAACCATGGCACCGATATAATTCAAACGTTCTTCATTGAGCATATTGATAAGTTCTGCTTCGTGCGTTTCTTCTTGTGAAATAATATGTTCAACTTCTGGGAAACTCTCTTTAATTCCTTGTAAAGATTGAATACCTTTATACTCGTGCGTTTCAAGTATTTTAATTACAAATGTATAACCGAGTAAAAAACTGACAAACTGATAAAAAAGAACTTTAAAAAAGTTGGGTTTAAGCTCTTTTTTTGTATATTGTTGCCAAATGTGGGCATGGGCTTGTTCTTCCGTTGATATTCGAAGTAAAATGCTTTTGTTATTTTTATCTTTAACACGTTTTGCAATTTTTTTGTAAAGAATAGC
Source organism: Alphaproteobacteria bacterium (assembly GCA_017466695.1). Classification (GTDB taxonomy): domain Bacteria; phylum Pseudomonadota; class Alphaproteobacteria; order CAAHEQ01; family UBA3637; genus RGIG4140. The sequence goes on from JAFTTR010000027.1 coordinate 4,033, forward strand.
GCTCGTAAGTTCGTCTTTTTGAAAATTTTGTAGTAAATTAAGTTGTTCTTGTGAAAGCGTTGGCATGATTTATCTCCTTTTTAATAAGTAAAGATATCTTTTATCATATTGTCAAGTTATAATATGATTTATCTGCTTGATTTTTGTATGTTTGTTTGATAAATTCTCTTGTAAATAAGGAGGGTTAATTATGGCTGAAAGATTTAAAATTCCGGTTGGTGTCTTTATTATGTTGAAAAAAGATACAAAGGTTTTGTTGCAACTTAGAAAAAATTGCTCTTTTTCTGGTAATTATGGTTTTGTTGGTGGTCATTTAGATGGTGCTGAACAAATTGTGACTGCTGCTATTCGAGAAACAAAAGAAGAAGTTGGTGTAGATATTCATCCAAATGATTTGGTTTTAAAAACAATTTGTCATAGCAATAAGGGCGTGGAGTATTTGCAATTTTATTTTGAATGTTGCAAATGGACAGGTGAAATTGAAAATAAAGAAACAAATAAATGTGAACGATTAGAGTGGTGTGATTGGAATCATCTTCCAGAAAATATATGTCCCTATTTAAAAGAAGCTGTTCAGAAAATAAACGATGGAATTTCCTTTTATGAAGATACCTTTTAGAGGAGGGTATCAAGTTAATATTTGAAATGAATAAAGGAGTATACAATGCATGTGATTGAAAAAGATGATTTTATTGAAAAGTATGTTGCTTGGTCCAGTCAATCACAATTTAAAGATTTTAAGTTTATCCCTAAACTGACAAAAAAAGATGAACAAGAATTGCTTGAGGTGTCCAGTTTTAATCTGGTGGCATTTCTATTTGGTCCGTTATATTACCTTTATTTGGGGATGTATCGAGGTATTTTTTATTTAATATTTAGTATTCTTCTTTTTAGTTTTGGATTATTAATTGGGGCAATTCTTTATTTTATTTTTGCAATTATTATTGGTTTTTGCGCTAATGGGAATTATCTTGATTTCTTGAAAAGAAAAAAAGGAAAATATTTGTTTTTTGACCCTGATGCCGATACAAAATATTTTAATATTTCAAATAAGCGCTTGGTGGTCCTATCTTTGCTTACGGGTGGAATGTATTTGATGTATTGGATGTATCGAAATGCTCAAGCCATGAAAGAGGCTCAAAATGATCCTATTGCTCCCGTATGGCAAGCGATATTTATGTCAGTTACATCTATTAATGTGTTTCGTGCTATTAATTATTCAGTTAAAAAACTGGGGTACAAAAAAGATTTGAAACCACTTAAATCTGCGTGGCTTTTTTTTCTGTTAACAGCTTTATCTGGTTTTGAATATAAAGGAGGAGAAGATGCTTTTTTGTCAACTGAATTATTGTTTTTGTTGCTTTCTTTTTATTGGCTGATGATTTTGTTGACAGTCTTGCTGATTTTAAAATATCAAAAAGCTATCTTTTTTTATTCTGAACGAAAAAACTTCCCTTTGAATAAAAAATTAACAGTTTGGGAGAGGGTTTTTGTTGGAATTGGAATTTTATTTAATGCAAGCCTTGTTTATGTGACAGGTTTTTTGTTTTTAGATTTGATATAAAGTATTAAGATGTATTGGCGTACACGTGCGCCTACTTTTTGCCTGACGAACTTTCTTGTGGGCGTTCGGCCTCATCCGGAACAGCACACAACAAAAAACCTCCCATAAAAGGGAGGATCTTTGTTGGTGGGCCCTTAAGAGACTGTAAATTCCCAAAATAAATTTTGGGCCCCTTTCCGACAAAAAGTTGCAAAGCACCGGCGTACACGTGCGCCTACTTTTTGCCTGACGAACTCCCTTGGGGCGTTCGGCCTCATCCGGAACAGCACACAACAAAAAACCTCCCATAAAAGGGAGGATCTTTGTTGGTGGGCCCGGAGAGACTCGAACTCCCGACCTATCCGTTATGAGCGGACAGCTCTAACCAACTGAGCTACAGGCCCAAACCATAGTGGGCATTATAATGAGAATTTTTTTGAATTGCAAGTCTTTTTTTTGAGGTATAAATTTTTTTTCTAAATTAGGTTGCTAAAAATTGTTTTTTTCCTTTTCAAATAAAAAAAAATGTGTTATACTCCACCTAATCAATATAAAAAGGAGTATATAATGACAAAAGAAGAATATACATTTAATCCGGGGGATTTTGTTGTTTATCCAGCACGTGGCGTTGGTCAAGTAACTGAAATTAAATCAGAAGATGTTTGTGGTCAACAATTAGATATTGTTTCTGTTAATTTTAATAAAGATCGTGCAACGGTTAAAATTCCTCTTTCAAAAATTAAAAAAGACGCTTCTTCTTTGCGTCAAATTTCTACCCCAGCTGTCATGGCTGATGCTGTGAAAGTTTTGAAAGGGAAAGCAAAAGTTCGTAGAGTTCAATGGAGTAGACGTTCGCAAGAATATACTGAAAAAATCAAATCAGGGGATCCAATTCAATTGGCTGAAGTGATGAGAGATTTGTATAAAGACCCTGAAAAGAATGAACAAACATACAGTGAACGTCAAATTTATGATCAAGCATTGGGATTGTTTGCTCCTGAATATGCTTTGGTTAATAATATGAAAGATGATGAAGCAACTGTTCAGTTGAGTAATATTTTAAAAAGTCGTGTATCTGTAGAATAATTTTTCATTAAAAGCGTATTTCTGTTAGGGGAAGTACGCTTTTTTTATGGGGGACTGATGTTATGAAATTCTTTTTGTTGATTGGTAGTTTTTTTCTTTTATCAGCGTGTGCGCAATTTGAACCATTCGTTGATGAAAGAAGAGAGGCTGGTCAAATAGAAACGGTTGGTTCTTCTAAACCAGGTTCTCCTGTTGTATGTTCTGGTTTTTGGACAACAAAGGAAGAGCGCTTTTTGTTAGCGCAAGCTGAGTGTGAAAAAATGGGAAAAATTGCTCAAAGTAAGTCTATTCACTCATTTGAATGTAAATTATTTGCGCCGGTTAAAGAGACTTTTGTTTGTGTTTCGAAAGAATGATTTTTTTCTTTTAAAAACGAATATAAAATACTTGTATCTCAAAATGAGAAATGCTATAATGCCAAGAAAGATAAGGGGTAAAAAAGGGGTTTTTCTTTAAAATTCTTTTTTTATCAAATGGTTATATGTTTTTATTTGGTAGTTGAGATAATGGCTGAAAGAAGAACTTTATATCATTATACGTTGTGTCCTTTTTCAAGAAAGATTCGGTTGTTGTTGTTTGAAAAAGGATTGCCTTATGGGACGATTTTTGAAGTGCCTTGGGCACGTAGACCTGAGTTTTTAAAATTAAATCCTTTAGGTGAAGTTCCGGTGTTAATTGAGCCAGATGACCCTGTGCTGACAGATCATGTTGCAATTTCTGAATATCTGAATGAAATTAAAACATTGCCGAATTTGTTGGGTGAAACGCCAAGAGGGCGTGCTGAAGTGCGCCGTTTGACAAACTTATTTGATACAAGTTTTTATATGGATGTGTATAAGCCTTTGGTTGGGGAACGTGTGATTAATGCGCTTAAATCTGGGGCAATGCCTGATTCAACAATGATTAGAGCAGGGAGAGAAAATTTAAAACGTTACATGTCTTATATTGATTGGTTGGCAGCGCATCGCAGTTATTTGGCTGGGCGCAGTTTGTCAATGGCTGATTTAGGTGTTGCAGCGCATATTTCTGTGATGGATTATTTGGGTGAAGTTGAATGGGATAGTTATCCTGATGCCAAAATGTGGTATATGAAAATTAAATCACGTAAATCATTTGCACCGTTATTGAGTGACAAGTTAACGGGTATTATGCCATCTGAAAAGTATGCTGATTTGGATTTTTAAGGAGGGGTTGATGTATAAAAAGTTTAAAAAATTATGTATTGGGTGCTCTTTATTACTTTTAACAGCTTGTGGAAATGATGGTCAACACATGTATTATTGGGAACGCCCTAATACTGGGGTTGTTTGGTTTGTAAGGGATCATAATGAATGTTTGGATCTCGCTGATATGTGGCCTTTCCAATGGCCAGGGTTACCTTGGGGGTGGAATACACCACCTGAATTGAATTTGCGTTTTGATAATAATTCAGATCATGGTATATGGGCTCAATATATTCCTTTTCCAGGTGCGCAACCTCTTCATGTTAATTCTCGAGTAGGGGATTGGTCAATGTCATATGATGATTATGAAGAATGTATGCTCGAACGCAATTATGTTTTAAGGCGCCCTGTTAAAATTGATAACCAAGTATTTTTTGAGTAAGAAAGGATTTAATATGAGTGAAAAAAAAGAAAAGGTTGTTATTCAAGTTTTGCCAGCATTAAATCAGGGTGGGGTTGAACGTGGAACAATTGAAATAGCAGAAGCTCTTCAAAAAGAGGGCATTAAAAACTATGTTATTTCTGCTGGTGGAAAAATGGTTGGTGAATTAACACGCTTGGGTGTGACACATATTACATTGCCTGTTAATACAAAAAATCCGATTTCTATGTTGCTCAATTCTTATCGACTTGAAAAAGTTTTTAAAGAAGTAGGTGCTTCTTTGGTTCACGTGCGCTCTCGTGCCCCTGCTTGGTCTGTTAAATGGGCTGCAAATCGGATGAAAATTCCTTTTGTTACAACTTTTCATGGACGTTATGGCTTGAAGCCTGAAGTGTTTAAAAAACCATATAATCGAGTGATGACAAAGGGAAAGTTTGTTATTGCGGTGTCAGCTTTTATTCAAAATCACTTGATGAAAGAATATTTGGTACCAGATCAAAAAATTCGTTTAATTCCAAGAGGTGCTGATATTAATAAATTTAATATGAGTGCTGTTTCAGCTGGTATGTTGCAAGATTTTGCAAAAGAATACGCCATTCCTACAGACAAGCCAATTATCACTCTTGTAGGGCGTTTGTCTCGTATTAAAGGCCATGATGTTGTCTTAGAGGCATTACAACAAATGCAAGAAAAAGAGGTGACTTTGTTATTTGTTGGTGGAAATCCTAAGGCTGGATATGATGTTGAATTAAAACAAAAAATAGCTAATTTGTCAGATAAAACAACGGTTAAAATTTTCGCAGTTCCAGGGGATAAAATGCCATTGGTTTATGCTTTATCAGATATTTGTGTTCAACCAACATTAGTCCCAGAATCATTTGGGCGTGGTATTGCTGAAGCACAAGCAATGGGACGTATTGTAGTGGCATCTAATCATGGTGGTGCCTGTGAGTTAATTTCAAACAATCGGACTGGTTTTTTAACCCCTGTGGGTGATGCACGTGTTTTGGCTTCAGTTTTAGATACAGTTTTAGCAATGTCTCCTGCTGAACGTCAAAATATTGGTCTTGCTGCACAAGAAAGTGTGAGAACGAATTTCTCAATTCAAAAAATGTGTGACAGAACGGTTGCTTTGTATAAAGAGATTTTGAATAATGACTAAAAAAATAAATGATGAAGAAAAAATCAAGCAATTAGAAAAAGTTGCTATGCAGATTGAAAAAATGCGTTTGGGCGATTATGTTGCAAACTTAAATCGTCCATCCAAAATCATTTTAAACAACTTGATTGGTGGTATTTCAAAGGGTGTTGGCTTAACTGTTGGGGCAACACTTGTAATCGCTTTGTTGTTTAAGATTTTGAGCGTTATTATTTCAATGAATATTCCATATTTGACGGATATGTTGCAAGAGGTTGTGACAATTGTAAAGTCAACGCCAATTGCTGCAAATATGGCTCCTGCTGAGACCGAAAAAACGTGTCAATGTGCTGGTCAAGGTCAAAATGGATAAAAGAAAGGATAAAGAGTAAAAAATGTTAACACAAGAACAAATTAAAGTTGGAATTATTGGGTATGGAGTTATTGGTATGACTTTTGCCAAATGGTTGCAAGAACATACAAAATGTCAAATGGCTATTTCAGATCCTCCTAAAGGGATTAATGATGATATTTCAGATTGTAATCTTTATTTCATTGGTATTCACATTCCAACTGAATTAGATGGAACACAAGATTTAACATTATTGCGTTCAATTATTAGTGGTTTACCTGATAATAAGCCTATTTTTATTCGCACAACGCTTCTTCCTGGGACAGCAGACAAGTTAACGGCTGAGTTTAATAAGCCTGTTTATTTTATGCCTGAGTTTTTGACAGAAAGAACAGCCTATGCTGATTTTTGTTCACAAGATATTGTCATTACTGGTGAAAGAGAACTTCTTGACGAAATTTTTAAAACCAAAAAACGCTATTACATGAAGAATGTGGAAGCTGAAATTTGTAAGTATGCCCACAACGTGTTTGGTGCTTTAGCAGTTACCTATTTTAATGGTGTTTATGAGTTGTGTTCAAAAATGGGAGCAGAGTACAATTTGGTTCGTGATGGCTTTTTGTTAAGTGGCTATTTAAGTCCAACACATACACACGTCCCTGGTCCTGATGGTAAGTTTGGTTACGGAGGTAAATGCTTCCCTAAAGATGTGAATGCTTTTGCAATTTTTAATCAAAACAACCACTTAGGAGAATTGTTGAAAGTAACAATGGAAACAAATAAGTTCTTCCGTGAACAAGAAGTTAAGTAAAAATAAAAAGTGTTTAAAAATCCCCTTTTAAAGGGGATTTTTTATATCTAAAAACGCACTTAAAAAAAGAAACAGTTTTTAATTATTTTTCTTTTCATCTAAAATTAAAATAGACCCTTTTGCGCCAGGAATAATAAGGCGCCGGATAATTTTTCCACCTGAGAGATATAAAAAATCTTCCGTTGTTTTGGTGAGTTGTGCAAATGTGCTGAGTTGAAGTTTTTTATATTGCGCAAAATCTTTAACTTGCGGGAGGATGCCTTTTTCTTGAATTTTATCAAGAAGCTCTTCAAATGAAGGGTTTTTCTTTAAAAAGTGTGGTTCAATACCCCAAATATCTGAAAATGCCATATTAAAATAACTTAATCGAGCCGTTGCATCAAATTCAATAATCCCATAGGGCAATTCTTTTAAAAGCATTTTATGCGCTCTATTTGCATCATTTAAAAGAGCCGTTAACCCTTCTTCGGTTGTTTTATCTTGACCGTATTTTAGCAAATACTTCTTTTCACTTTTGTTTAAAGTCAGAGGTATTTCAACCCAATGAATATCGGCTTCATCTTCTTTTTCTTCGTCATAAACCTTATTTTCAAAACAAATGGCTCCTTCGTCATCTTGCATATAAAGAGGAAAGGGAAGGGCATTTAGTGTTTGCGTTAAAACTTCTCTTTGCTTAAGTAAATGGATGTAGGCTTGTCTTTCTTCAATTAAAAGAGCCGTTTTTGCTGTTGTGTCTTTAAACCAAACAACAAATGTTTTTGAATGAGAGTGAGGGGTATATAACACTCTGCCACTTAAGGTAAAATGAAAAAGCCCATGCTTTGAGGAAACATTGATGTCAAAAGGTGTTTGGCATTCTTTAAGTTTTTGATAACTTTCAGCAATTAAAGGTGCTTCTTCTTCATCTAGTTGGTTTAAAAGTTTTGAAAAAGGTGCTTTTTTATCAACCGTATCAAGCATTAAACACAGTCTTCTTGAACAATAACAATAAGAGGTGTTTTTTAAAACAACTTCGTAAAAATAACCATCCGGTGCAGAGTCAAGCAGGTCTTCTAATTGGTTGGAATATTCTTCAGCTTTGTGTAGTCGAATACGATTTTTGCCAATTAAAAAAACGGTTAAAATAACGCTTGTTAAGACAAAAATATAAAAACAAATCAATGTAAGTGTCATCGGGCCCTCCACCTGATTAATTTTATAGCAAGATGCTGAATAAAATGCAAGAAAAATTACTTGAATCTCGTAATAGAAGGGGTTTGCTTGTTATAGATAAAAAGAGGTTTGAATGAAAAATAAATTGCTTTATCGCCTCTAAAATGGGCTAGGGCATTTATTAAACGGTCTTCAAAATTATTAAAATAAGGAGGTGTTAAATTTGTATCAGACGGAATAAGGGTTGAAATTTTATCATCTTTTAGCTGTTCAATACGTAAGAGTTCCTTGGCAAATTTTGTGTTGAAACAAATAGTGCTTCCCATGTTTCCTTCTGTTTTCATTTTTAAAAAGAGCTGGTCTTTTTTATTTTCTAGTTGAACAAGGTCGTTTGAAACGATAAATGGTGGTTTATTCAATATATTTAAGGTTAAATTAACAGTGTTTAGATAATCAGAAGAATACCAATCGTCGTCATCAATTTTGCATAAATAATCATAGGGGGTTAAATCAATATTTTCATATGTGTTTAAAAGATTTGTAAATTGGTCCTTGTTATCATGTTGTTGTAAAAAGAGCCTTTTTTTATCTATTTGGTCTTTAAAATGAGGTATGAGTATGTTTGAAAATATGACTTTATCAATTCCTTTAACAGAAACGGCAAAATCAAAATTTTCTTGCTTATACGTTTGATGCAAAAAAGATTGAATTTGATTTATGAGATAAACAGGTCGCTTGTAACTTGAAAGAAGAAGGAGGAATTTTGTCTCTTTTGTTGGAATTTTCTGTGGTGGAACTAATTGATAAACATTATCTTTTTGAACATTTAGTGTGAAAAATTCACCTGAGTTGCTTTTAAAAATAAGACTGTCCATTTCAGAAATTAAAAATGTTTTTTTTAGCGCTGTGTTAGAAGGGATGCTTTTCCCTCCTGCCACAAATATGAATGGCATTTTGGTATTGTTATGGTAACAAAGCCCCTCTTGAGTAACATTTATGGTTAAGGTATCTTGGTTTGTTTTGTATTTAAATGAAAATAGATTTTTTTTATTTTTTAAGGGAAAAGCTGAGGTAAGAGATGATTTTTTAAAATGCTCTTTTTGATCTGTTTTAAAAAACAAAGTTGAAATTTGGTCATTGAAAACAAAATTAAACCCTGTATCTTTTATATTTAACAACGTTCCACATTTGTTATTTAAACAATAAGTATTTTGATTTTTATGTTCTAAACGAATGCGCCCATTTTCAGTTTGTAAGAAAAAGGATTTCTCAAAAGGGAATGGATTTTGGTTAATTTTATCAAGTAATATAATCCCATTATAGAGAAGAGTACTTGTCAGAATGATTAAAAAAAGTATTTTCTTTGGGTGTGTTTTAAATCTATGCATTTACATAGCCCTCATAATTGATTTTGTCGTTCGGTTATAAATAAACAGGGGTTGAAGTGAAAAATAAATAAATTTTTCATCTTGCTGTTGTGCATAAGCATTTAAGATTAAATCTTCATAATAAGTTTTTATATCACCTGTTAAATAAGCATCTTTTTTTAACAAGGGCGTAATTTCTTGATTTGTCATTTTTTCAATTTTTAATAGTTGTTTTGCAAAAGTGCTTGAAAAACACATGCTTGGACCTGTTCTACTTGTTGTTTTTGTTTTTAAATAAACTTCTTTAGGGTCTTTTTCTAAAGAATTAAGAATCCCAGATGTTATAAATGAAGGCTTATTCAATGCATTTAAGAGAAGATTGAGATGAGAAAGGTAATCTTTATGATACCAGTCGTCATCATCAATTTTACAAATATAATCATAGGTGGTTAAATCAACATCTTTGAATGTGTCTAACATATTAGAGAATTGATTTTTGTTTTCATCTCTTCTTAAGATGAGCTTTTTAGCTTCAATTGCTTGGTTGAAATCTGGTTCTAATAAATATGTTTGAATATCTTGATGAATTCCTTTTAAAGAAACAGAAATATCAAATTTTTGAGAGGGATATGTTTGAAAGTTTAAGCTATGGATGAGTCCAACCAAATAGACAGGCCTTTTATAACTTGAAATAATAAACAAGAATTTATTTTGATTTTCTTTTGTTGGTGTTTGAACAAATACATCTTCTTTTTTTTGAAATGTAAGAAATTCCCCTTTTTTATTTTTTAAAATAAGAGATGTACTTTGATTTATATTTGTAGCTACTTCAAAAGGTTCTTCTTTTGATATTTTTCTACCAGAAATAACAAAATCAAAAGGAGCTATGCTCTTATCATTATAGAAACATTTTTCAGCTGTACAGGAAAGGTGTTTGATAGAATTATTTTCATTGAGTTTGAACGTTAGCTTAATTAAAGGATTTTCTTTGTTTTGATTAGGCGTGTCTAATACAAAAACATTATTTTCAGTTGGAGATTTTTTAAATTTAAGCGTGTTGTACTTTTCCCAATAAAATTCAAATTTGTGTTTTGTTAAATTTTTAACAAAACCACAGGTGTTTGCAGAACAGTATTTGTTTGTTTTTTGTCTTTGAAATTTTAAAATGCCATTTTCTGTATGTAAATAAAGGGTATCTGGCATTTGAAGCACAGATTTATTCATCTGATAGTCAATAAAAAATGAGGTTGCCTTTATTGAAATATCATATAAAAAATATCCCAAAGAGGAAACAAATACGAAAAAGAGAATGATTTTTTTTATATACATTTTTAATCCTTTTGTTTTTTTATAAAAAGTATCTCACTGAAAGTCAAATATTTTTTTTGTGTCTTATAAGCTAACTTTATGTCATACGATTGTAATAGTTTTTTTCTTGCTTTTATAAAATGGATTATGGTATATAAAAGTATTCATATGATGAGTTGATGTGTTTTTTTACCATCAATATTATATTGTTAAAAGACAAAGGATATACTCTATGTTTATGCAATTATTTAAAAATAAAGATTTTTTACCATTATTAGCTTCTAGATTTTTATCAGCTGTGAATGAAGGATTTATCAGAATTGTTTTTCTGTTCTTTGTAACGTATAATTTAACAAAGACAAACACTGTTTTTATGATTATGGCAGTTTTGTTGTATGCTTTGTCTTTTTGTTGTGGGACAATTTATATCGGTCAGATCGCAGATCGTTTTTCTAAAGGGAGGGTTCTTAGAGTTGTTCGTCTGGCTGAAATTGGTATTATGGCTTTGGCTGTTACCAGTATTTTCTTGGATTCTAAACTACTTTTAACGCTTATTCTTGTTTGGATGGGTATGGTTAATGCTTGTTTAAGGGTATTAGATAGCGCCTTGGTGATGGAGGTTACCACAAAAACAAAATATAATGCAGCAAACACGTTAATGAAAATAGGCACTGTTTTTGCAGCAGCTTTTGCTTGTTTACTTTTAACATCTATTTTGAAATTTGATGTGGCTTATTTTGTTATTTGTTTTACAGGTCTTATTGCTGCTGTTCTTAGCTATTTTATCACGCTCAAGGTTCCACAAAATGAGCCAGCAGATAAAACTTGTTCCTTATTTCAAAATCCATTTAATGTTTTTGGGTATGTCGCTGAACAATTAAAACACCAATTTGATACATGGACATATTTGGTTGGAATTGCATGGTTTTGGATGATGGCATCCGTTGTATTTTTCTTTGCCCCAGATTATGCACGAGATATTTTAAATGCGCGTTGGTCTGTGATGATTTTCTTATATGCTGGTGTATATACGCTTGGCTATATTTTGGGGGCAATTGCCTATGCAAGATTGTCTTTAAAAAATAATATGGGGGCCTATACAAGCGTTGTCGGTATTTCAATTTCAATGTTTTTATTGCATTTTATTTTCACAAGTAGTTCCGTTGTTGGATTAACAGATAAGGCTTTGACTGTTTCAAGAATGTTGGCTTTAGATGTTACATACTGGTGTATTGTTTTTGATGTGCTGGTATTGGGCGCTTTATCAGCCTTTTTTGTTATTCCATTTTACACCTTGTTGCAATGGAAAACAAAGGCGCACATGTCGGGAAGAATGTTTGCATTTTCAGGAATGATTAATGCCTTAGGCGTTGTTGTTATGTTTATGCTTATGCTTTCACTCAATGCATTTTCTGTTGGTGTGTTGGAAGTTTTGTTGCTGGTTGCTGTTGCTAATATTTTTGTTTCTGTTTATATGGTTCGGTTATTGCCTTTGCAATCACGCAAAAATTTGTTCAAAAAAATCTTATCCTTTTTGTTTAAGGTTAGAGTAGAAGGTATTGAAAATCTTGAAAAAGCAGGTCAAAGGGCTTTGATTATTCCAAATCATATGTCTTATATGGATGTTCTTTTGATTTCAGCGTTTATTGATAAAAGAATTACATTTTCAGTGAGTGACCAATTAATTGAAAAGCCTCTTGTTAAGTTTATGACAAATTTGATGGATGTTAGACCATTAGATCCTCAAAGTCCTTATGCTGTTAAGTATATGGCTGAACGTTTGCAAGAAAATCGCTTATGTATGATTTTAACTGAAGGGCTTATTGATGGGGGTAACTCTCGGATGAAAATCTATGAAGCGCCTGCAATGATGGCTGTAAAAGGGGATGCTCCTATTTTGCCAATCAGAATTGATGGGGCTTCATTTACTTTGTTTTCAAGAGTTTTGGGTAAAAGAAATCGCTTTAAATTATTCCCTCAAATTACAATTACAATTAAAGAACCTGTTTCTTTTGAGTATAAAGAAGGTATGACAACAAGAGAAATTCGTGAAAAATCTAGTTCTAAATTACACAAGATTTTATCGTTGATGTCATTTGAAAATTTTGAGAAAAATATCACGATATTTGAAGCTATTTCAAATGCAATGAAAATGGCTGGTCGTTTAAAACCGGTGTTGGAAGACACAGCAAGACAGCCGGTTAAATTCTGTGCTCTCTTTTTGAAATCATTTGTTTTAGGGCGCTTGTTAAATAGAGCTCTGCCAGATGATAAATATGTTGGTCTTATGATTCCAACGTCCAACGCTTGTGCTTTAAGTTTCTTAGGGTTACACGCTTTTGGTAAAATCCCTGCAATGATTAACTTTACATCAGGGCCAAAACAAGTTATTTCAACATGCGAAACAATTGGACTTAAAACAATTGTAACAGCGAAAAAAGTGGTTCTAATGGCGAAGTTAGAAGGGCTTATTTCTGCAGTTGAAGAAACAGGGGTTAAAGTGCTTTATTTGGAAGATTTAAAATCTTCACTGACACTTAAGGATAAATTATTTGGTGTTTTTGGCGCTTTATTCCCAATGACAGCTTACAAAAAATCTTTGAAGGAACCGGTTAAAGCAACAGATCCAGCTGTTATACTTTTTACATCAGGGTCTGAGGGTATGCCAAAAGCAGTCTTTTTATCACACACGAATATGATCGCAAATGGGTATCAAGTTGTGGCTTCATTTGATTTATATCCAACAGATGTATTTTTGAACTGTTTACCATTGTTCCATTCTTTTGGTTTAGGTGCAGGTACAATTTTGCCTTTGATTTGTGGTGTTAAGACAGTTCTTTATCCAACGCCATTGCATTATCGTATTATCCCTGAAATTTGCGCCTCAACAAAAGCGACAATTTTCTTTGGAACCGATACATTCTTGGCTGGATATGCAAAGTGTGCAAATCCATATGATTTCAACAGCTTACGTATTGTTGCTGCTGGGGCCGAAAAGGTGAAGGATGAAACACGTAAAATTTGGTCTGAAAAATTTGGTGTTCGTATTTTAGAAGGGTATGGTGCAACAGAATGCTCTCCATTTATTTCTGTAAACACCTTCTTACACCAAAAGAAAGAGTCGGTTGGGACTTTACTTCCTGGACTTGAATACCAATTAAAACCTGTTGAGGGGATTAAAGAAGGTCAAGAATTGTGGGTGAAAGGACCAAATATTATGTTAGGTTATATGCGTCACACGGCACCATTGACACTTGAAGCACCAAAAGATGGTTGGTATGATACAGGTGATATTGTTAGTGTGGATGAGGAAGGATTTATTTCCATCAAAGGAAGATGCAAACGTTTTGCAAAAATTGGGGGTGAAATGGTTTCCTTGCTTTCTGTTGAAATGGTCATTGAAAAGAACTGGCCAGGATTTGTTTCTGGAGCAGTGAATGTGCCAGATGCAAGGAAAGGTGAAAAAATTGTTTTAATCACAACCTGCAAAACAATCACAAAAGAAGGGTTGATTGATGCTTTTAAAAAGGCTGGTATTACAGAGCTTGGCCTACCATCTCAGATTATTACAACTGATCAACCTCCTTTGTTAGGGTCTGGAAAATTTGACTATGTAAAAGCTAAAGAAATGGCTTTAGCAGAAGGATAATTGGGTTAATTTGCCCCCTTTTTGGGGGCTTTATGCTTTTTGAAAAGAGGATAAAATGACAACAAAAATAGCAGTAGTAGGGGCAGGCGCTTGGGGAACAGCTTTGGCAATTACAGCATTGAATGCAGGGAATCAAGTTGTTTTATGGGCTTTTGAAAATGAAACAGTTCATGAAATTAATCAATCTAGAAGAACTTCTTATTTGCCTGCTGCCCATTTGCCAGAAGCACTGTATGCAACAACGAATATGAAAGATGCGCTGACAGATGTTGATATTATTTTATTTGCAACGCCAGCTCAGTTTAATCGAGCTGTTTTTGAACAAATGAATCCTTATATTAAGGAAGGTACGCCCGTTGTGTTATGCGCTAAAGGGATTGAATTAAAAACAGGTATGATTTTAAGTGAGGTTGTCAAAAGTATCAATCCAAAAACAAAATTGGCTGTTCTTTCTGGTCCAGGGTTTGCTGTTGAACTTGCAAGACATTGTCCAACGGCTGTAACGATTGCTTCAGAAGATGATAACCTTGCAAAAGAATTGTGTCAAATTCTTAAAACAGATTACTTTAGACCTTATTCCTCAACAGATATGATTACGCCTCAAATTTGTGGGGCGCTTAAAAATGTGATGGCAATTGCATCTGGAATTTCTGATGGATGTAATTTAGGGGATAACGCAAGAGCTGCTTTGATTACAAGAGGATTGGCTGAAATGGCTCGTTTTGCTGTTATGCTTGGTGGAAAAAAAGAATCTGTGAGTGGATTAAGTGGGGTTGGTGATTTGATGCTGACAGCTAATTCTAAACAATCTCGAAATTATTCTTGTGGGTATGAAATTGGGCAAGCTGGTTGGGCAAAACCTGTTTTAGAAAGGTGCACCAAAACGGTTGAAGGTGTTGCAACAGCAGAATCTGTTTTAAAAAGAGCAAAAGATTTGAAGGTTGAAATGCCAATTTGCCAGGTGGTGGAAGAAATTATCTATCACGATAAGCCAATTAAAGAGGCAATGACAGATTTATTGAATAGACCACTTAAAACGGAACAAGAAGGATAAAAAAATGAGCATTCCAGTTCATGTTGGTATTATTATGGATGGTAATGGCCGGTGGGCTCAAAAAAGAGGTCTCCCAAGAACTGCAGGTCATAAAAAAGGAGCAGAGAATTTAAAAAAAGTTTTAAATGCTGCAAGAAAAATAGGTGTTAAAGTTGTAACTCTCTATGCGTTTTCTTCTGAAAATTGGGCTCGTCCTAAAGAGGAAGTTGACACGCTGATGAATATGTTTCGTGAGTACCTTAAAAATGATATTCAAGATTTGATTAAAGAAGGCGTGCGAGTTTCTTTTATTGGGGAGAGGGAGCGCTTTGATTATGATTTGCAAGAACAAATGAATTTGATTGAATCTAAAACAAAAGATTTAAATTCATTTCATGTTGTTTTAGCCTTAAGTTATGGTGCTAGAGGGGATATTTTAAAAGCTGTTAAAACAATTGCAAAAAAAGTTGAACAAGGTGTTTTAAAATCAAATGAAATTGACATGTTTCAATTTTCGTCTCATTTATCAACCGTTGGAATTCCAGATCCCGATTTAATTATTAGAACAAGTGGCGAATCAAGGGTTAGTAACTTTTTACTTTGGGAATTGGCGTATGCTGAATTTTATTTCACGCCTGTTTTATGGCCTGATTTTAATGAAGAAGAATTTGAAAAAGCTATTAAAGATTTTGAATTGCGTCAGCGCAGATTTGGTAAAGTTTAAAGTTTGATTTTTTAGGCTGTTGTGATGGATATTAGATTATTTTTTTCTTTAAAATAATTAATGATCCGATAATAATACCAATTTTGATTAAAATAGCTGATAAAATTGCTGTTCGAACGCCATATTTGTCGGCAATATATCCCATTAAAATAAGTGCAAACGCCATAAAAA
Source organism: Alphaproteobacteria bacterium (assembly GCA_017466695.1). Lineage (GTDB taxonomy): Bacteria > Pseudomonadota > Alphaproteobacteria > CAAHEQ01 > UBA3637 > RGIG4140. Next base: position 19,972 of record JAFTTR010000027.1, read on the forward strand.
TACTAGATAGACAAGAAATAATGGATTTCATCGTTGCTCGTTGATCAGGTGAAAATTCTTTTTGCATAATGTCGGTACAACTTGTTTTTTCTGAACCATAAAATAAGCTAACAGTTGCCATGATAAAAGGAGAAAAAGCATTGTTTAAAATTACTCCCAACAATCTGACTGTTGCATTTGCAATCATAGAGGTGAAAAATAATTTAACAATATTTATTTTACGAAAATAAGGAACAATAAAAAATCCAACTATTCCTAAAATATGTTTTAAAAAGCGAATAATATTAACGCCCCATTGTGTTATCAATGTTTGATAATAGGCCCCTTCAAAACGAAATGTTGCCATTCCAAAAGCTGTATCAAGCATTTCAATTGTGGCATAAAAACGTAGTTTTTTGTTTTGCCACAGTTTTTTAAAAGCAATATAAAAATTTATCCATGTGCTTTTTTTATTTTCTCGTGTGCGTTTTGGTTCAATATAAAACCACACAGCAATAAATTGGCATATAAATGGGATAAGAGAAATCCAAGCCACTGTTTGCAAAGAACAAAAATAAGTCATGCCAGCTGCCATAACAGCACTGAGTGCTAATCCAGTTTGTCCCCAGCCACGGCTTTTAGCATATTGAATTTTAAAATTTTCTTTTTCACCTAATTCTTCCATTGTTTCATAGATGAGAGCCTCATCTGTTCCAGATTTAAGACTTTCAGCTGTACCATATAAAAAAGCACCTAAAAATAACAAAGATGGACAATGAAAATTCCCTGCTAATGCCCATAATAAAAAAGAAAAACAAATAAGAGCAGGGGAAAATAATAATGTTTTTCTTCGTCCCATTTTGTCAGAAATTAACCCTGCAGGAATTTCCATAAAAGTTGTAGAAAGTGATGAAACAGCAAAAACAGACATGGCTAAAGCATATGAATGAGTTATTGTTTCAAAATAAACAATAGCTAAAGGTGCTAAAAACCATAATCCACCGAAAAACTGTGTTAATTTAAATAAAATAATGTTTCTCTGTATCATAGCTCACTCCAGTATAAGCATATGTATGATACCAAAATTTTTGATAATATTCAATCTGAAAAATAGAAATGAAATTGTTATCTATTGCTTTTAAGATTTATTCAAGCGTTCGAAATTGATCTATTGAAGAATTGAGATTCAGTTTTGTTTGATGGATAATTTGAACAGGTTCTAGATACTTCATTTGATATCTTTGTTGTGCCAGTTTTACATCCTCTTCTGAAATGCCAATAAATCTAAAAACTGAAAATTTGGGATGAATAAACTGAGGAACTTTGTTTAAATATATGCTTTGGATTGTCTTTGAAAAATGAACGACTTCCAAAGGTGTATCAATTAAATGAATGGTTTTGATTTGTGTATCAGGAGCTATTTGGCTAATCTTTGTTTTATTGGCATAAACTTCTTTTGCAATCAAATCAGAAGGAAGTGATTGGATAGGGGTTTCATTCAATAATAAAAGTTGTGTAATGTGTAAATTTTTGGGTATGTTTTGAAAATTTGTTTTTGAAAGATTTATTTTTTCAGCACTTAAATTATCTGGTAAACTCTTTAAACCAGAGCCCTGAGCTTCAAGGGTATTAAACGAGATATGATGGGGCAATCTTTCAATTTTTTTGGCATTAACCATCAATAAACATTCATAGGGAAGAGGGGGTATTTCTTCAATGTTTGTTTGTCCAATATCAAGCCATTTAACTTTTAAATTTTTTGGGAGTTTTTTTAGTTGTTCACAGTGGCGTAAAAATAAACCTTCTACATTTAAATTTTCATTTAAATATTGAACCGGTGTGTAACTCAAGTCTAAATATTGTCTCACATTGATAGGCCGTACATCTGTAATTTTACTATGCTTTATATCCAACAAATCTAAAGACAAAGGAGGTAATTTTTGAACTTTTGAATGAATAAGTGTTAATTCAGATACTTGGATGTCGGAGGGAATAATTTTTAAATTTTTAGCTTCAACCGTTAATTTTTGAACTTTAATATTTGAAGGTAAGGTGATCATATGAGAACTTTGAAGTGTCAATGATTTTTTGATATAAACATTTTGTGGTATGGCTGTTATTTTTTCTGCATCCATAATTTCTAGATTGACTGCTTCAATACCTCTTTCATCTAGATTTTCTAAAGAAAGAGCATCAACTTTGGCGTGGTGCGCAATAACACCGCTTAAATTCAATTCTTTTAAATGAGAAACACAAAGCGAATTGGTATGGATATATGTTTTTTCGTTTTTTGAAATGGATTGAAACGGGATATTTTTCAATATTAAATATTCTTTTAAATTATCTTTATTTTGTGGGTCGGGGAAATAATATTCCCACTGCAATTTATCACGATAAAAGGATACTGGTGTTTTAAATATACCAGTCATTTTTTGAGGATTAATATAAGCTGACAAGAATTGCTTGATATAGATAAGAAATTGTTGGTGCATAATGCCATATTGTTGGTCTGGTAAATAAATTGTTTCGATATCATTGGGTCGTTTTTTGAAGGATGAAAGTTCTTTTTTTAAATCGGTTATCAGATTAAGCCAAATATTTGTATCTTGTACTTGTGAATAGGAAAAGGTAATTAATCGATCAAAATCAGTTAACTTTTTTTTATTCTTTGGTAAATTAAAAAAGTTTAACAAATCATTTGTATATTGATAGCCGGATTTGTTAACAAATGGTTTTAGTAAAATACGACCCAAGCGTTTATAAGGATTATTACTATTGACCAGATAAGCAACAATTGAGCCTGCACCAATTTGCATAGGCAAATCGTAGTTATATTCATCTTCTTGTCCCATACATGATTTCCAAGAAGTATATTCACTGACACGAGAAATATCTCTTGGATTGACAGATAAAATAATCATATTGGCATAAGCCTCTTCTTGAAGAGAGGTTTTGTTTTTGTTTGTACGAATTTGAATGTAGTGGATTTGCTCTAAAAAGTTAAAATAAAGCTCTTTGAGCGAATGAAGATAGTCAATCAACTCTTCTTGTTGTAAAAAAAGATGTTTTTTTAATTCAAAAAATAAAGGGATATGTAAGGATATTTTTGATAACTTTTTCTTTTTAAAAAAGGAATTTAATTTTTTGTTCATTTCTTTTAAATCAAATGTATTTTGATTGAAGAGAAGTTTGAACTCTTGAAAATCTTCTTTTTGAAACGTTTTAATACCCATTTTTAACCCTTCAATTTGTTTGACAAGAGAGGTTAAAAAGCGACCAATTTTTATCTTTTTATTATCCTCAATAATAAAATATGATAAATAGTCTTCTTTGGGTTGAAGCTGTATTAAATTTTGATGTGGTATATATAAATTTAAGCGATTAGTCAGTTCATGTACAAGAAAAGCAAGAGAGGGTATTTTATCAATTTTAACATAAATACGAGATTTGTTTTGAAAAAGAGGAGGGAGTTTTGTCCCATATAAGAGCCGATTTAAAAGTCCTTTTTCAATAAGTTTTTTTTCAGTAATTTTTTTCTTCGAAAGTTCTTGTTTAAGAGTATAAAAATAATCTTGAATTTCTTTTAGCGTGGTCGCGTTTTTAATAAATTTAAAAGCTTCTTCTGTATCAATATGATAAATAGAACATAAAATAGAAATACGTGTCAAAATGTGAAGTGTTTTTTCTTCTTTAAAAACAGGAGAAATCTTATTTTTCCCAGAAACAAAGGTCTTAACAGCTTGTTTATGAAAAACAAAACTGTTTTTAAATAGCATTTGAACTTCATTTGCCTCTAAAATATGAAGAGGATAAGATGGTAGCATTTTGATTGTTTAAATAATATAATAAAGATTGATTCTATTTTTTTATACTATAAAAAATAATAGACGGATTATAAAATTATTTTATTCTAAAAGCAATCAGAAAAGATAAAAAAAGTTTTAATTTTTCTCATTTTGATGTGATTTTGCTAAGGGTAAATTAAGAGTCCCTTTTACATTCTTGAAAGACTTTTTATATCGAGCTTTTGCTTTTTCAATCTCATGGGTTGAAAGGCCTGAAATACATTGATTTGGAATGTTTGGATGGATATATTTAATGGTAGAATTTAAAATAATCGTTCTAAAGTGTTCTGAATAATGAATAATTAAAACAGGAGTGTTTCTTAAAGATAAAGTATGAACATTCAAATGAGCAGGGACAGATATTATGGATGTTGAATCAAGATTCAAATAATCAGCTTCTAATGTATTTGGAATTTCTGAAATTTTTGTTCTAGGGGCATCAATAGATTTAGCTTTTAAATGTTTGGGGAGCTCTTTAATTTGGCTGTCCATCAAGTTAATGTTTTGAGCAACAAGAAAGTCTGGTAATTCTTCAAGACTTGAATTACTTGCATCTAAATTTTTAAATTGAACAGATAAATCTAATTTTTTAATTTTTTTGCAAGAGCTGAGGATTAAATTTTCAGTCGAAATGTGTTGTAAATTTTGAACAGGACTGCCTGCAATATTTATTTTTTTTGAAGCTGAAAAATAAGGTTGAATGGTGGTTAAATTGGGACAGTTAATTGCCTCGATTGACGTTGTTTTTAATGAAGCAGGAATTTCAAAAATTGGTGTATCAGAACAGATAAGTGTGTCCACCTCAACATTTTCTTGAATATGGGTCAAAGGTGTTTTTCGAACGCTGCATGTAGAAGCTTTAAATCCTCGAGGTAGATATTCAATATGGCTGTTTTCTAAAAAAATGACATCAATTTTAAAATTTTCAGGTAAAAATGAGATGCTAGAATTTTGTGCCAGCAATTTTGAAATTTTGCATTCTACGGGGAGAGTTTTTATATTTTTGCAATTAATTAAGTAGGCGTTCTTTACTGCTACAGGAGGTAGTTCTTGAATGGCAGAACCAGCTAAATTTAATTGATTTGTAACTTGAATGTCTTGTGGTAAGAATTTTAAATTTGAACAAACAGAGGCGTTCAAATCTTCAAAAGAAAGACCTCTTGGAAGTACGCCGATAGGCGTTCCTTCAATGCTTAATTTTTTAATTTGAATGCCTGGTTCAATTTCAACAAGAGGTGTTTTATTTAAATTGACTTCATCAATTGAAATTCCTTTAGGAATTTTTGTGATAAAGCTTTCATTTGCAATAAAAGAGGTGGCTTTTAAATTTTTAGGAATGGTTTCAATCCCTGAATTGGCAGCATGAAAGTGTGTAAATTGAATGTTTTTATCAATACGCTTTAAGTTGATGGCCCCTGTTGCAAGAATTGTATGTGTGTTGAGCGCTGGCAAAGAGGTGATGCCACTGAAACTGAGGTTTAATTTTGTGCTAACTTTTAAGTTGTTAGGTAATGTTTTTAATGATTTACATCCATAGGCATCCAGAATTTGAACTGAAATAGCAGGAATGTTAGATACTTTTGTGTGAGAAATGTTTAAGACATTTACTTTTAAGTCTGGTGCAACGCTTGAAAGGTGTGTATTGTTTGCCCAAAGTTCTGTTGTTTTTATACCAAGAGGCATATCAAAATCTTTATGTGAGTCTTTAAAAGTGATTTTATCTTTAACATAAATACCCAAGGGAAATGTTTTTAATTTAAATGTTTCAGGTTCTAAAACAGATAAAGAGGAGATATTAATTTGTTGCGATGGACTATTTAAAATATGTCCATTAAGAGTGATTGAGTTTGCCTCAAGAGGTCTTAAATGAATATTTTGAATGCCAGAAATATCAATAGTGTCTACTTTTACAACATTATTGGACTCAAATTGATAAGAAATGCCATTATGGGTTAAATAAGTAATCAGATTGTCCTTATCCCTTTTGTCATAAATTTGATAGGTTGAATCCAGTTGGTCAAGATACATAGGAGCTGAAACCATAAATGTGCCTTGCGCTTTTTTGTTGTTTAAATAAGTTGAAACAACTTCTTCTAATATTTTGATAAATGAGGGATTTTGAAGACCATAAACTTTGTCAATTTTATAAATTCTTTCAACTTGTTGAGGATTTAAAACAAAATCACTTTCATCTAAATGTGAGGTGTGTTGCTGAATAAAATTAGCCCTATCTTGTGCTAACTTTTTATAATCAGGAGAAAGAAGTTTACTCAAACGAATTTGAGGAAAAGTTTCAGTTTCACCCCAATTTTCAAAATAAATGTCTCGTTCTTTTAAGGTTTTAGCTGTTTCAAATGGTTTTAAAAGAGCTCTTGCTAGTTTTTTTTGTGGGTTTTGGCTGTTGACACCATAGGCAATGATGGACCCGGCTCCAATTTGCATTAAAATATCTTGAAAATAGCTCCCATCAACGGACATGCAACTTTCCCACTGGGAAAATGTAGACATTGTAGAAATATCACCTGCACGTGTTGAAAGAATGATTAAATCAATACTTTCTTCATCTAAGGAGGCTGAGGACGTTTTAATACGCATTGAGTGCAACTCAGTTCTGAATTTTTTTAATTTTGTTGCAATGGATTCCAATGCAAAGAGAAGAATATTTTCATCTTTTGCTTGATAACTGATTAAATGCCTTAAAAAAAGAGTATCCAAATGAAAAGGAGGAAAATCTTTTTTCTTTTTAAAACGATTAAAATAAAGACCAAGTTTTTTATTGTTTGGGATTTTGGTTATAAATCTTTGAAAATCAGCAAGTAATTTTTCGTTGTTTTTTAAAATAGATAAAAGGTTTAGACAGTCCTTTTCCCAGCTAAGTAATTTGCTAACAGGCTTCATAGGTTGGTTTTGAACAAGCCAAAACCGTTTGACAGGTGTTTTATTTTGTTGAAGCGCTTTTTTAGGCGTTGGTGTTTCAACTTTGATAGAGAAACGTTCTTCTTTTGGGAGAGGAAAGTTCAAATACTCAATAATATCCTGCATTAATTCTGTTTCGGATAAAATAGGGTTGGTGTGAATGTAGAGTCGGTTGTCTTCTTGAAAAAGGGGAGGGAATTCAACACCATATAACTTTCTTCTGAGCAGACCAATTTTTTCTAATGGTTGAAGTTTATTTTTAGCTTTTATGGCTTCTTTTTTAATAGATTCAATAACTGAATCAACATCATCCTTTGTTTCGGATAAAAGAATTTGAGCCAAATGTGTCAGTGTATTGATATTATATTTATAACAAAGCACAAGCGCTTTTGTCATTTGTTCTAAAATAAAATCTTTAGAAAGTTGAGGGGGATAAATTTTTGCATATTGGTTGAAAAAATCGAGCGCCTGACTTTTGAATTTTTGATAAGCGTTTTTATAAATGATGGCAATTTCATCATTGGTAAGGATACTATAAGTTTGCATCTCATTTTTTTGAGACATTTGTGCTCCATTTAATCAAAAAAAGTGCCTCATTATATCATAAAAAGAGTGCTAAGTAAATATATTTTTAAATATATTTTAGTAAAAGTAGCCAAAATTATAATGCCTCACAAATCAAAAGTGTGGAAAAAGATTTTTTGTTAGCATGAGTATGCTATTTTGAGTTTTGCATTCTTCGGGCTGATTCTTGCTGAGCTATATAGTTTTCTTGGACCTTCGTTTTGAATCTTTCAATAACCTCGTTGTCCACTACATACCCACCATACAGACCTTTTTTGTCAGAGGCTGGTTTAAACTTCTTATTTCCAAAATCTTCACAAGATTTTTTTAATGTTTGTATAAATGATTTCATATTAATAGTTGGATTGATGCTTCTGGCTTGTGCGAATAATCCTGCCATTGATGGGACAAGGGAACTAATGCCACCTCTGCCATTGTTGTTGTACATTTCATCGTTTGTTTTGTAAGATTTTGGAGAGCAAATTTTTTCATTTGGGAAAAGAAATGTGTTTTCAGCAGAAAGTGTTTTTGGTCGCCTTGAATCTTCGTTCTCCATGTTAATCGTTCCATCTTGATTAAGCCCATGTACTTCGATGCCGTAATCTTTTGCTGTATCCACACTAAAAAAGGGGATATTTTTTGCTTTAAAATTCTCTTTTATTTTTGTGTAGTTATCATATAATAGTTGGCTTCTTTCAAAAAGTTTGGAAATAGTTTCTTTTTCTTGTTCTAAATATGGAAATTTTCCTGTTGCTGGGTCATATTTAAGGGCATTTAATCCTTCTGATAGTAATCGATTGAAATATTTATAGTTTTTGTCGGTAAGTTTTCCATTATTTTTTAAGTTGGTAACATTTTCTAGTAGGGTATCATGCAGTTCTTGAAGAAGTATTTGAAGGTCTTTATCTTTGAGTTTTTCTTTTATATCGCCTTTTAGGTTCCTATATTTTTTAGAAAATTCATCAAATTTTGCACGTGACTTAGAAGAAAAAACTAAAAGTTCTGGATGTTTTTTTTCCAATGTGTCTTTATCTTTCCATTGTTCTTTAATCTTTAATTCTTTTTCTTTTTCGGTATCTTTGTTGTTTAGATATCGCATAGGTGTTGTGAGGCAGCCTAAACCTTGGTCTAGTATTTCAATTTTCATTAATTCTTGTGATCCTACATCTCCATATGAATCAGACATAGAAATGACGTCTAACTTTATTTCCTTATTTTCAGCTTTTTGGTATACGTTGTTTAAAAAATTGACACGAGCTTCTTTTGTATTTATTTTATCAATCATCCCAGAAAGAGGGGTTATATTTAGGTTTATATCCTCAACCTTATCTGTAAGATAAGAATAAAGAATCTTTGTTCCTTCAGGCGCTGTTCCGATGGTTTTTTGAGATTGTTCAGTTTTCCCCTCTTTTTTTTGAAGATCAGTTGATAGATTGAATGTGTCTGAATGATTCTGTGAATAAGGTATTTCTATATTTCCCACAAGACGGTTAAGTACAAGGGCGCCATGGTCAATAGACGTTCTGTTTATACCTCCAACGGGTCTTATAGGAAACCCTTCTTTAGGAAGATCTTGGTCAAATTTCCAACTTTCAATTTCTGTTTTTGGATTATAAGCGTTATGTTCAAAAGTTGCGAAATTTTCTACGACAAGAACAGTGCTAGTATGTGTCATTTTTTATCTCCTTTGCTAACAAAAGGATATTCGTTTTATTAAAAATTATCAATTTAAATCTGCTGAAAAGGCAAAAAAAAGCGTTTTGATTTTTTTCTATAAAAATTGGCAAGAAAAGAGAAAAGGCAAAAACGATTAGCTATTTAAAAAATCATTTATAACTTGGGTATTGGATTTAAAAAGCTCTTTTAAGTTGTCATAAGAAAGTGTTTCAACAACCTTGTCAAAATCAATCCAGATAAGGTCATGCTTTAAATCTTCTTCAATTATTTGAGCTGTAGGGCCTTTGTCTTTTGCTAAAAACCAGTGAACAGTAATGTGCTTTCCTTTTTTTGAAAGGTATTCTTGAATTTGAAGGGATGTTAAAATTTCAACATCTCTTTGGGTTTCTTCAATTGTTTCTCTTTTAGCACACTCAAGAGGTGTTTCATTTTCTTCTTGATGGCCTTTGGGGAAGGAGAAGTCTTGTTGCTTGTGGCGATAAATTAGCCCAATTTTTTTTGTATGTGTGTTGATTAAAATAGAGCCTGCTTTATTGATATAAGTGGTATCGCAAGTGTTCTGTGTTATAATGTTTAATTGTTTCATATAAATAATCTATCACAAAGAAAAGAATGCGTCAATAGAAGATAAATTCTAGCTTATCTAAAAAAAGCTCTCAAAAGGAAGCTTTTTAATGGCGGATAGAGTGGGATTGCTCAAAACAAGTTTTTCGTCCTCACGTATGTTCGGACCACCTTCGGTGTCGTTCGCTGTGCTCACCGAACCCACTTTAACGTGGCTTCTTCTTACCACTCTTATCCTTATAAAAAAAAGCTCCTTTTGGGGAGCTTTTTAATGGCGGATAGAGTGGGATTGCTCAAAACAAGTTTTTCGTCCTCACGTATGTTCGGACCAC
>JAFTTR010000028.1 GCA_017466695.1 Alphaproteobacteria bacterium
AAATTCCAGCTCATGGGCTATCGCCTGAACCATCACGACCTCTATGTCGGTCGTAAGCTCAATGCCACACCTCCTTAACGCAATAAAAAAAGCACCCAAACGGGTGCTCTTTTCATTGGTTGCGGGGGTGGGATTTGAACCTCACGACCTCCAGGTTATGAGCCTGGCAAGCTACCGGACTGCTCTACCCCGCGATAGAATAAATGTAATATACATAATTTTAATATAAATGTCAATGCTTTTTTGAAAAAAAATTCATTTTTTTAAGAAATATAAAAAAAATGAAAGGGATATAGTTTTTTCACTTGCTTTTTTGATGGGCTCGGTCCATATTAATGCTGTATTTCATTTTTTTTAGAGGAGTTTCATATGAAAAAACAAATTGCTACAATTGTTATGTCATCTGCTCTTTTGCTTTCAGGGTGTGCCAGTTGGTGTGATGAATGTGCAGATGGTTCATGCGAAGTAACATCTAAAGTTGTTCTTCCTGCTCATGCATTATTCGCTTTTGATTCTGCTGAATTGTCAACTAAAGACATCGATGCTTTGGCCCCTGTTGTTGAAAGAATGACTGAAGATAAATCAGAAAAAGTTACAATTAAAGGTTATACAGATAGCACAGGTCCTGCTGCATACAATCTTAAATTGTCAGAACGTCGTGCAGAATCTGTTGCTTCATATCTTGAATCAAAAGGTGTTTGTGCAACAAGAATTACTACAGAAGGTTATGGAGAAACAAATCCTGTTGCTTCAAACGAAACATCTGCTGGTCGTGCACAAAACCGCCGTGCAGAAGTTGTTACATACAAATAATTATTTGATTCTTCAAAAAAAAGCGAGGTTTCCTCGCTTTTTTTTTATTTCTAAAAAAATAATAAAAGTATTTATTTTTTTATTTTGCTATGTTATAATAAAATTATATAAGGAGACTAGAGATGAAAAAGATACTTTTATTGTGTACTTTTTTGTGTTGTGTTACACCTGCAAAAGCTGATTTTGCTGATGCCGAGAGTTATTTTACACAACAGGATTATTCTCGTGCGTTTTCAGAATTTTTACCACTGGCGAATAATGGTGATTTTCGCTCTCAATATTATGTTGGGTATTTATATTTAAATGGATTGGGGGTTTCTCAAGATGTAAGAGAAGCTGTCCGTTATTTAAAAGAGTCATCTAGTCAAAATTATGATATGGCTCAGGCTTTGCTTGCTTTCTTATATGAAGAGGGGCATGCAGTCCCACAAGATAAAACAAAAGCGATGGAGTTGTATAAGTTGGCAGCTGAACAAAATAATGCTTCTGCCAATTTAAATTTAGGCGTTATGTATTATAATGGTTCAAATGTGGAAAAAGATCACAAGGTCGCTTTGGAATATTTTAAAAAAGTTCCGTTAGAAGAAAAACCTATTGTGGCTCGATATATTGGGGATATTTATTTAAACAATGTTGAGTTAAGAGATTATAAAAATGCATTGTATTACTATTCTGCAGCAGCTGCAACAGGTGATTTGGATGCTTTTTTTGCATTAGGTGAAATTTATCGTAAAGGGTTAGGTGTGCCAAAAAGTGTAACAAAAGCATTGCCTTATTATAAATACGCTGCCTCAAAAGGATATGCTCCAGCACAATATATGTTGGGTATTATTTTCGCAAATGGAGAAGGTGTTACCAGAGATGTTGGAAAAGCTTATGCCTGGATTTCATTCGCTGCAGAGCAAAAATTTATAAATGCTGAAAAAGCAATAGAACAGCTGTCATCAAATATGTCGATTTCTGATTTTGACCAAGCACGTAGGCAAATTGCATTAATTCAAGATAATGAAATGGGTAAGATGGCAATGCCTGTGATTGCAAAAGTTTCATTAAAAGCAGATGGGAAAAAAGCCACTGATCGAGCAGGAAGTAGAAGACGCAGAGGGGTCCGTTCTAGGAGGAATTAATGTTAACCTATTTTTTTAAACACTTATTCTCATTTAATATTGCGAGTTTTTCAGGAATAGTTGCTGGATGGGCTTTGTTTATGACCTATACTGGCTCAATGCCTCTTCCTCCACTTTTATTTTCTCGTGAACTTTATTTTATGGGGCTGCTTGGCGCTTCTATTTTTCATTTCTTTTTGTGGGTATTGCTTGATAAAGCTAGCTTTTATAATATTAAAAATAGAATGAAAGATTTGTTGTTAGACTATCTTGTTTTGATGGCTGTTACAACTTGTTTTTGTTCAATGCTTTTTTTAATTAATACTTTCTATTAATCTTGGATATTCTTATAGGCTGGTGTTAAGTCTAAATCATTTAAATCACCCGTTAAAAAGCGTAAGATTTTTTTCTTCAAAATACTGCGTTGTGTTGTTTCTTCACCTATTCCTAGACTTGCTAAATAAGAATCATATTTTTGGAATAAACCATAATCTTTGATTGTTACAGATAAGGGGGTTGCACTTGAATAAAATGAATAGTATAGACCTTCATTTTGAGTTTGCGTTGGATTGATTCTTGTTTTAAAATCGATATCGATTAATTGTGGATTAACAATTCGCCCATAAGTGATTAAGTTATCTCCTTTTTGTTTGATAATAAGGGAAATATTAAGTTTTAATTCATCTATATTAGATAAAGCTAGACTTTGTAAGGGCTTTTGGAATGTGTCCTTTATTGGTTTGTAATTTTTTAATTCATTGATAATGTGAATGTTGTAATTTTTTCTAAGAGAATTTAAAACGTCTATGTGTGTATTTATCATGCGAATATGAACAAAATCACTTTGATGCTTCACTATCATTTTTTCAATTAAATGATCTACGGCGATATTTGGGAAAGTTACTTTATAAAAAATAATACCATCTCCGAAGAATGGTTTAGAAACACTTTTATATTTCATATCAACAGGATTGATTTGATATGTTTTTAATAAATTTATAATGCTTTTTTTTGTGTGAATTTGATGATAAGCTATAAGCGTTACACAAAAAAATGCAATTGAAAATAAACAGATATAAAATAATTTGGTTGTTTTTTTTATCATTGTCTTAGGTGTTTTTTTATATTTTATTCGGTTCATTTATCCACCTCACATGATTCGTTTTTGCAAGACTGAATACTTGTTGCTTTAATCGTTCCACGATAGAGTGGAGGGGGATTATTCGCATTAAGAGAACCTGATATTTTGTACCAGCCAGTCTTTAAAACTTTTCCTTGAACAATTAAGGGTAAAGGTTTTGTTATGAAACTTGCTTTATTGCTGTTTGATGAAACAAATCCAATAAAATTGACATCTACAGGGGCTTTTTTTACTTTTGATAGAACACATTGGTGTGCAATAGGATGGTTTTCAAGTTCTATGCTTTCTTTATGATGATAGCTTTTTTGAGGAAGGGGAAAAGAAAAAAGATCTGTTTCTTTTTCTTGATTTTTGGGTCATTTTTTGGTGTCTCAATATTCTCATCAAAAGTATCAAAAGCAACAAGGTGATTTGTTTTTAAAACGGGAACAGGGGTTTCTGTTAAATCATTTTTATTTGTCAGTAAATCCTCTTTTTGCTCGCTAAAGGAGGTATCTGAAAAACTGGTAGAATGTTTTTTTTCTGTAACATTTTTAAAGGGGAGTAAATCAATTTTTTTTGTTAATGCTTCACGCAGAGCATCTAAATCCTTTTCTTTTGGAGAAATAACATCTTCCAAATTGGCAATTTCAATTGTTTTTGAGTAATGGCCTGATTTTTTTAAAGCCTCTTCTTGCCACGTGTTTTTACTCGTATGATTTTTTAAATCAATTTCAGAATAAAATACGATATCTTCTTGTTTAGGTTCAATTACTGGGCTGACAAAAAGCATGACCTTGTCTGCAACAGGACAAATCGTTCGAACGTGTTTTTCAATGTTTTTAAAAATCAATTGTTGTCGTTTTTTATTAGCAAAAGCAGGAATTTGTTCCGTAACAATGAGTAAACGAAATGGATCGCAAACGTGAAAACTGCCATAATCACCATTTTGGTTTTTTGTTGCAACCATTTGCCCAATATAATCCATGTCATTCAAATCATCTTTAGCGAGTAAAAATGTTGCTTTTTGAACTCCAAGTTCCTCAGAAAATCTTGTTAAAAAAGGAGCATCAACAAAAGCATCGCCCGTCCAATATCCATAGGAAAAATAGCCATAAATTTTTTCAGTTGGTTGAGAAAAGGCATCAAAAATAGTGATATCATGATATCCGTCTAACCAGCCGTCATTTGGACAATTGAGTTGATTGGCAACAAAATGCCATCCTTTCGCATTTTTTTCAGTCAAGTATCTCATTTTGCAGGTGCCATCTTTTGATGAAATTTGTTGTTCTTCTAATAAAAAGGCATTAGCAGAATGGGGTAAGCTGCAAACAAAAATGAATAATAAAAAAAGAAAAAAAGCCTTTATTCTCATATCTTATATTATACGCAGCTTTTTATAAAAATCAACAAAACTTTTTTAATAGATTTTTTTGTTATTTTTCTTTTGATACGACCAGGCAACCCATTTTCTTTTGTTTTAATTTTCTACATACATTTTGAGCTGCTTTTTTAGAGTAAAAACCATAAATTCTTGACCTATAATAATCCAAGGATTGGGGGGTTAAAATTTGTTTGTTGTGTATTTTTAAAATACGTGTTGCTCGTTCAGCTTGTTGAATGGCAGCTTCTTTTGTTTTAAAGGCTCCGACTTGAATTCCCCAGCCACTTGGTTTTTCAATTTCAAGCGCAGTGTCTTTAGGCGTTAATTGATTAATGACAACTTGTTGTGTTTCTTCAGTTTGAGGGCGCTTTTCTTGGACTGAAGGTTCAAGCGTTTTTGATTCAACTGATTCGGAGGAGGGGGTGCTTGTAGATGAAATTACATTTGTGGGTTCTACTACTTGAGGGGTTAAAGAATTTTGGATTATCTCATTTGATGGAATTTCATTTTTGACATCTTGTTCTTCTGGTTGATTTTGATAATTTATTTTGTCTTCTTTTTCAAAAGCTTCTTCTGCTTTGATGTTGCTGCCTTGATCAATCAATGAATTTTCTATTTTTTGTTCTTCTAAGGTGTTTTTGGCAATTAAAGTCTCTTTAGATGTTTCATTTTCAGCAGCGTGAGCTGGTTTTGAACCAAAAGGATTTAATGCCAAAAGTTTGCTGCGATTTAGATGTTTGTTTGATTTTAAAATATTATCAAGACGTTTAGCCATAACAATAAACAAGGGGGTCATGTCTGGTTTTTCAAGCAAAGCTTTTTTATTTAACACATTAGATTTTTGAGATGACTTGTGTTTTTTTATTCTAGAAAAACCTCTATCGAGCAGATTCATTGCTTGTCTATCACGAAGGGCGACAGTATCTTGACCAATGACAACAGAAACAAGTCGATTATTGTTTCTTTTTGCCGTTGAAATAATATTATATCCAACAGCCGAAATGTAGCCTGTTTTTAAACCTTCAGCACCTTTATATTTTTTTTGAACATGATTGTGTGAGCGATAAGTTCTTCCTTTGTATGAGAAGGTGCGTTTTGAAAATAATTTATAATGGTGAGGAAAATGATGTATCATTGCCATGGCCAAAACAGCCATATCTTGAGCTGTTGTAACTTGGTCAGGATTATGAAGACCTGAGGCATTTTTAAATGTTGTGCTTTTTAACCCTAAAGAGTGGGCTGTTTGCGTCATCATTTGGGCAAATTCGGCTTCACTTGGGGCGAGAGCTTCAGCAAGGACAACGGCTACATCATTTGCTGAAATAATAATTAATGCCATAATAGCATCTCGAACAGAAATGGTTTGTCCTGCTTTTACATAAAGTTTTGATCTAGGTTGTCTTGCTGCTTTTAAGGACACTGGAAGCCTGTCATCCATTTTTAGAATACCTTTATCAATAGCGCTGAAGGTCATATAAAGTGTCATAACTTTTGTAAGTGAGGCAGGATATTGTTGAATTTGAGAATTTTTTGAAGAAAGAATGAGCCCACTTTTTGTATCAGCAACCAATGTCGAAACACTTGTTTGCCCCATAAGTGGAAACAAAAATACAGATACAAAAATAAGAACTTTGAAAAATCTCATTTTTCCCCTTTGTTTAGTCTCAAATAAATCCTATTGTTATAAGTCAGTATAAAGAGATTTATTTTTTTTTACAACAAATAATCGTTGATTTTAGTATATTTTTTTATCATATTAAAAATATGCAAACAAGTCATAAGAAAAAGGGTGTATTATTTCTTAAAGAAAAGATAAAATCTATTTCTCACAAAGCAGGTGTTTATCGCATGATTGGTGAAGATGGACGGGTTCTTTATGTTGGAAAAGCTAAAAATTTAAAAAATAGATTACTAAATTATACTCGGCCCGAAAAATTATCTTATCGCATTCAGCAAATGATCAGTGAAACTGTTGATTTGATTGTGATTGAAACAGCTGGTGAAACAGAAGCGTTTTTGTTGGAAAATGATCTTATAAAAGAATTTCATCCATACTATAATATATTGCTAAAAGATGATAAAAGTTATCCATATATTGTTATTACAGATGATGAATATCCTCGATTGATAAAATATAGAGGAACGAGGAAAATAAAAGGGACTTATTTTGGGCCTTTTTCGTCTGTTTATGCTGTGAAACAATCTTTAACAGAATTGCAAAAGATTTTTGGATTAAGAACATGCTCAGATTCTTATTTTAAAAATAGAACGAGACCTTGTCTGTTATACCAAATAAAAAGATGTTTGGGACCTTGTTGTCAGTGTGTTTCAAAAGAAGAATATCTTGAGAAAGTCAGTGATGCAAAATCCTTTATGAAAGGTGAGAAAACAGATATTCAATCTAAGTTAAAAGTTGAAATGGATTTGTTTTCTGAACAAATGGAGTATGAAAAAGCTGCTGTTGTGAGGGATAAAATTCTTGCCCTTAATCAAATTCAAAATACCAATTCAGAAGTTGTTTTAAAAAACACAGATATGGTTGCTCTTTATACAAACGGTCAGCAAGCAGGTGTCGAAATTTTCTTTTATAGAGGGGGGAGAGCTCAAGGAAATATTTTTCATTTATTAACAGATATAGATGAAGAAAATCCACAAGAATCTTTAGCTTCATTTTTGATGCAATTTTATGATACGATTATTCCACCTAAATATATTTTACTTTCGTGTGACGTTCCTCAAGGGTTGTCCGAAGCTTTATCTCAACGAGCTAATTTTTTGGTCCATGTGGATAAAATTCCTGTTCGTGGGGCAAAAAATAAACTGATGCAACAATTGCTTCAAAATGCGAAAAAGTCTTTTGAACAACAATTAAATGAAAAAGAAATAAAACAAACTGTATGGGATGAACTTAGAAAGTTATTAGAGATTGAAAAATTAGATAAAGTTGAAATTTATGATAATAGTCATATTCAAGGGGCATCAGCTGTTGGGGCAATGGTGTGTGCTTCTGTGAAAGGATTTGAAAAAAATAATTATCGTAGATTTAATATTGATGGCACAATGGCAAAAACAAATGATGATTTTGGCATGATGAAAGAAGTCATGTATCGCAGATTAACGAGGGGAGTTAAAGAAAATAATTTGCCATCAGCTATGTTGATTGACGGAGGAAAAGGACAACTCTCGTCTGTGTTAGAAATTATGAATGAATTAAATATAACATCAGTTGCTGTTTTAGCTGTTGCAAAAGGTGAAGAGCGAAACAAGGGGAAAGAAACTCTCTTTTTAGGGACAAATCCACAAACGCCTATTCATTTAGATTTGAAGAGTGATTTAATTCATCTTATTCAACGATTAAGAGATGAAGCACATCGTTTTGCAATCGGCTCACATAGAAAAAGACGCGCTCAAAATATGTTTCATGAAACATTACTTGATATTGAAGGCATTGGGAAGAAAAGAAAAAAAGATTTATTGCAGTATTTTGGGTCACCAAAAGCGATCGCTGGCGCTTCAATCGAGCAAATTATGAAAGTTGAAGGAATAAGTGAAAAAATTGCAAAAAAAATATATACATTTTATCATGATTAGGTTATAACTAAGAAAAATGGTTTATCAATGAGGTGAGATATGGTTAAAAAGAACAAAACCCAACAAAAAAAAGCTTTAAGTTCAGATAATGAAGTAAAATCAGTTGTTGTAGAGGCTGTTGAATTGGTTGATGAGGTTGAAAAAAACGAATCGGTGAAAAAGCCTTTAGTGAACAAAGAAATTGTTGAAAAAGTTAAAAAAGATATGAAAAAACAAATGAATATTCCAAATTTGTTAACGCTTTTTCGAATCTGGGCAATTCCTGGAATTGTTTTAACATTCTTTTTTAATTCAGCTACAGCAGCTTGGTTTGGGGTTTTACTTTTTGCATTAGCTGGTATCAGTGATTATTTGGACGGATATTTGGCACGTCATTGGAATCAACTTTCTAGATTTGGCCGCGTATTAGATCCAATTGCTGATAAATTATTGGTTGGGGCTATGCTGTTGATGTTAGCTTATACTGCTCGTTTAGGTGATTGGGGGATTATACCTGCTGTTGTGATTTTGTGTCGTGAAATTTTGGTTTCAGGTTTGCGTGAATTTTTGGCTGAAATTAAAGTTGGCTGTCCTGTGACTCGTTTAGCAAAATGGAAAACGGCTTGTCAGATGATGGCTTTGCCTGTTTTAATGGTTGCAGAACCAACATTTAGTGGTGCTTATTCAGATACACTTTATGTTTTAGGTCATTTAGCTTTATGGGGTGCTGCTATATTGACGGTTATGACGGGATATGATTATTGGAAATCTGGCCGAAAATATATGGAAGATTAGGTTGAAAAAACTTCGTAGAAATACGAAGTTTTTTTGTAATTAAAAACCCACCAGTTGAGCTGATGGGTTCTTTTTTATTTGTAGAAAAAGAGAATTTATTCTTCTTCAAAAATAAGACCTCTACCTTCTTGAACGGTGTTGCCTTCTATAAGATGTTTTTTAACTTTTTTTCTCAAAGAAGTATCTTCTGGAAGATTTTCTAAAGAAAAACCAGGGCTTGATTTTTGCATATTAAATAAGAAACGATAGAAATCATCCCCCGTATCATCTTCATGTGGTGGTAAGAGAAGAAACAGGTTTTGAAAATACATAATATGTCTATCTGGTGTTAAAAACTGACTCATTTGAATGCTCAGCAACCAAGAATGGCATCTATATATAACTTTTTTTCCGGTGATATTTGGAAAGTATTTTTTAAGTAACTTTTTAGCTTGTGCAAAAGAGTTATCCACAGATTTTGGTTCTAATCGACCATTTCGGTCGATATGAATATTAATGCAAATATCCCCTGGTTGAATTAAAATTTCTGTCTTTTTAATTTTTGAAGAACTTCCAACCTCGTGAATTAATTTTTCACCTTTTTTATTTTTTGTAATAATAAAAGGATCGTGATAGCAGGAATATTCAAATTGGAGTCGACCAAATTTTAACAGTAACTGACGAACAAAGCGAATCCCCCAAGCTAGTGAACCGTAGCTAATGCCATTAATTTTGTATAGTTTAAGTCCACGCAAAATCGTTTCTCTTATCCCAACAATTTGATGAACACGTTGCTTTGTGTCGAGCCCTTTCAGAGCTTTTTTGTGTTGGCTTACTGCACTGAGTAGTACAATCGCTGAAATATCTGCTCGAGGTGGTGTAGCTTTCCAGTATTCCATTTCCAAAAAATCATCAGCTTCAGATTCAAATGAAATATATTGTATTAAAAGAGCTGCTTTTTTTAAAATGGGGTTTCTTTTAAATTCTTCAATCAAAGAAAGGCAGTGATTGTAAAATTCTTTTTCTTCTTCCAGTTTATAAAACTTAAAAGCAGTGTCTAGTGTTTTTTTTGTAATAACACTTTTTCTTGTATCTATTTTTGATTCATATTTCTTAAAAGTTTCTGGTATTGCTTTTAAATTAAGTACATTTTTGATATCTTCTAATAACATTGCCCTCTCCTAGGCTAATAAACAGTTGCAGTATAGTGAAAAAAAAGTTTTTCTGTCAACGAAAAATCAATTGAATTTGAAAAAAAAAGAAGATAAACTTTGCTGTATCATTTTATGAGGGAGATAATATGAAAGTTTTAATTTTAAAAAATGCAGATGAAGTTGCTTCTTTAGTTGCTTCAGAACTTATAGAGAGAATCCAATCTTTTAAACCGACAGATCAAAAACCTTTTTTGGTTTTAGGGTTACCAACAGGGTCAACGCCTATCCCTGTTTATAAATTATTGGTTCAGGCTTATCAAAATAAAGAAATCTCATTTAAAAATGTTGTTACATTTAATATGGATGAGTATAAAGGTTTGGCTGCTGAACATAATCAAAGTTATCACTATTTTATGCAAGAGAATTTGTTTGGATTAATTGATATTCCTAGAAATCAAATTCATATTTTGGATGGTATGGCAAAAGATACAAGCGCTGAGTGTAAAGCGTATGAAGAAAAAATAGCTTCTTTTGGAGGCATTGATATTCAATTAGCAGGTATTGGTGAAAATGGGCATTTAGCTTTTAATGAGCCTGGAACGTCATTTCAATCTTTAACGCATGAACAAAAATTAACAGAAAATACAATTGAGGTAAATTCTAGATTTTTTGAAAAGAAAGAGGATGTTCCAACATCTGCTTTAACAATTGGATTGAAAACAGTTTTTGAAGCTAAAAAAGTTATTGTTTTGGCAACTGGTGAAAAGAAAGCTGAAGCTGTTTATAAAAGTGTTCGTATGCCGGTGACTGAAAATTGCCCAGCCTCAATTCTTCAAGAACATGAAAATTCTGTTTTTGTGTGTGATGAGGGAGCTGGTAAAAAGTTAAAATAAAAATAAATATTGACAAAAATTATTTTTTGGTGTATCCTCTTACTTAACCAGAGTAGGAGGATATTTTATGGATAAAAAAACGATTCTTTCATTATGTTGTGTTGCTACAGCTTTAACATCTTGTGGTGATAATAAAGCTAATCAAAAATCTGTTGAGGCTGAACTTAATCAAGAAGCTGTTTTGTTAACATGTGATTTAAAACGACACTCTGATTGTTTATATGCTTGGATGACTTTTGACACAGATGGTGATTATTCTAAACCGGAATATGCTGGATTTACTGTTTATGAACAAAAAGCAATTTCTGAAAGTGCTGTTGATCAATATCATTATGAATTGTCTCAATTAAAAGTTGGCTCAAAAGCAACACTTCGTACATGGAGTGGTATTATTAGAAATATCGCTCGTGTTAAAGAATAAAAAACACTTGTAAGCAATTTTATTTTGTCATAAAATAACCTTGTATGATTTTTGTTGTTTGTACAAGGGGAGGGTTCTATGACAAAAAGTGATGGGTTGACAATTGTTCCAATTTATAAAGGAAAAAATAAAATTTTTGATGGTTTTGCCGTATATCAAAATGGAAAGCCTGTGAAAGAAAATGGGAAACCGGTTGTTTTAAGTTTGCAGTCGGATAAAAAACATTATTATCTTGATGAAAAAGGGGAAGCATTTCCAAAGAAAGAATCGCTGGATGGTATTTATGCAAAAGGCTCTTTGGCAGCAGATAATGAGGTTTATGGTTATTCGATAAAATATGGATCTAGGATATGGAAATTGTCTTTTGGTGAATATGAGAGGTTTTCTCAACCAGCATTGGTTTTTACAGTAAAAAATGACACTGGTATTTTTAAAGGTTATACCATTACACAGTTTGATGAAAAAACAGGGAAAATGGAAAATAGGGGAACTGTTTCTCCAGAAAATGTAACATATAAAAGACGTTCTGATGGGTGCTATGCTTGTATTTATAATGATGAACAATCAGATAGAAAAATTATTCCTTATTATATGGAAAGTATTTCAAAAGAAGTGTATGATCAAAGAATGAATCCTCAAAGGGAAAGAAAAACATGCCTCAAGAAGTCGGAAAAATATAACAAATCCGACCAGCACTAAACAAAAAGAGAGAATGACTTATTAAGAGTAAAAACAAAAAAAACTCCCATTAAGGGAGTTTTTTTATTTTTGAGTTATTTTAACCTAAAAAAGCAAGAGCTGCTTCTAAAGAATCTTTATTTCCAATGTTGATAGAACGAGTATCAGGAGCGATTCGTTTGATTAAGCCACTCAAAACTTTTCCATTTCCACATTCAATAAAATCAGTAACCCCTTTGGCAGCCATATATTCAACAGATTCAGTCCATCTAACAGAACCTGTGACTTGAGATACAAGCAACTCTTTGATTTTTTGAGCATCAGTTTCAGCTTCTGCAGTAATATTGGCAATAATTGGAACAAGAGGCGTAACAATAGGTGTTGATTGAAGTTCAATAGCCATTTTTTCACCAGCTTCTTTCATTAAAGGAGAGTGAAATCCCCCAGATACTGGTAATTTAACAGATTTTTTAGCGCCCATTTCAGCTGCTTTTAAGATGGCTCTATCAATGGCTTCATTATGACCACTAATGACAACTTGCCCTTGGCAATTATCGTTTGCAATAAAACATAAAGAATCTTTAGTTGAAGCTTCATGGACAAGGGTTGCAACTTCTTTGAGTGATAAACCAAGTACAGCTGCCATTGACCCAGGATTTTTTTGACTTGCTTCTTGCATAAAAGTACCACGTGCTTTTAAAAGTGAAGCAGTTGCTGATAAACTTAAAGCGCCAGCTGCACAAAGAGCAGAGTATTCCCCTAATGAATGGCCTGCAACAAAAGAAGCAAGTTCGTTTATTTTTTTGCCAGACTCTTTTTCAAGGCAACGCAAAGCAGCAATACTGGTTGCCATAATTGCAGGTTGCGCATTTTGGGTTTGTGTTAATTCTTGAATGTCGCCTTCAAACATGAGTTGGGATAAGTTGAAATGTAAAGCGTCATCAACTTCTTGAAAAACTTCATGAGCAACACTGAAATTGGCGTCTAAATCTTTTCCCATTCCAATAGATTGAGATCCTTGTCCTGGAAAAACAAATGCGATTGTCATATTTTTATCCTTTCACCTGTGATTTCTAAATTGATTTTTCTCGATTATACACATTCTTTTGAAAAAATAAAGTGTTAATTTTCTTGTATTTGATTATTAATTCCTTTATAATAAAAATATGTCATTGGTAAAATCTATAGCAACAGTTGCCTCAGGAACAGCCCTTAGCCGTATTGTCGGGTTTATTCGGGATGTTTTAATTGCCCGTTTTTTAGGTGCAAGTATGATGGCTGATGCTTTTTTTGTGGCATTAAGGTTTCCAAATTTGTTTCGTAGTTTGTTTGCAGAAGGAACATTAAATGTAGCTTTTGTCCCTTTACTTTCAGGCCAAATTCAAACAAAGGGTGAGCAAAAGGCTCGTGTTTTTGCGAGGAATGTTTTTAGTTTTTTATTTTATGTATTGCTCATTTTTACAATTTTGATGGAAATTTTTATGCCAGATATGATGTTTATCTTGGCTCCAGGGTTTGAAGAAATTGAAGGTAAATTACCTCTCACAACGGCACTTAGTCGAATTACTTTTCCCTTTTTGATTTTTGTTTCGCTTGTTTCTTTGTTGGCAGGGATGTTAAATGCTGTTGGAAAGTTTTGGGCTGCAGCGTTTACGCCAACAATATTAAATTTAACAATGATTGCTTCCTTGTTTTTGATTGCGCCTTTTTTATCAACTTCATATGCCCCAGCTTATGCGCTGTCAATTGGTATATTGTTAGCAGGGGTTATTGAGTTTATTTTTTTGTTTTATCATATCAAAAAAGCAGGTTTGATGATTGGACTTACATCTCCAATTAAAGCATTGTTTCATGTTTCAGCTGAAGTGAAAACGTTATTGAAAAAAATGGCTCCTGGGGTTTTAGGGTCTGGAGTATATCAAATTAATCTTTTCTTTGATACATTTTTGGTTTCTTTTGTTGGAGCTGGTGCAATTTCTTGGTTAAATTATGCCCATCATTTATTTCAATTGCCTGTTGGAGTTATTGGAACTGCAGTAGGAACAGCATTACTCCCAGTTTTATCCAAACATATAAAATTAAATGATTTAAAATCTGCAAATGAACAATTAAATCGCTCTTTAGAGATATCCATTGCGATGTCTGTTTCTTCAATGATAGGTTTAATGTTGCTTGCAGAACCAATTGTTCGGATTTTGTTTGAAAGAGGTATATTCACATCAACCGATTCTGTGAATACAGCATATGCTCTTTTAGTTTTTGCAATTGGGCTTCCAGCTTATATGCTTACGAAAACATTATCCCCTTTCTTCTTTGCAAAAGGAGATACGAAAACACCTGTGAAAATAGCGATATTAGGTGTTTTTTTGAATGTAATATTAGCTTTGATTTTTATGCAATTTTGGGGTTATTTAGGAATTGCTTTGGCGACAGGGATTACTGTTTGGATTAATGCTGGGCAATATATTATTCGATTAAAAAAACAAGGCGCTGTTTCTATTGACAAACTTGCAAAATATCGCTTGCCAAGAATTTTGGGTGCTGCTTTATTAATGGCTTTAACTTTGATTGGATTAAAATATTTGTTTAATATATTTTCTCCAGGGTGGGAAAATCAGAATGGTTTATTATCTATATTGTTATTGGGGTGTTTGGTTTTTGCTGGTATGTTTGTTTTTGCAGCCTCGATTATTTTATTAAAAGGTATTTTGTTACAAGATATTAAAAAGTTATTACACCGATAGGGGAAAAAATGAAAAAAAAATTGTTAGCAGGTAGTTGTGTTGTATTTTGTATTGCAACAGGTATGTTCTTTTATTTTTCATCAGCAAAAAATGGGAATGAGGCTCAAGAGAAAGTTGTGCAAAACGTGAGCGATATTACTTCAGCAGATTCGCTTATTGATGTTTCAAATCAAGAAATTAAAGGGGAATATTTAACTGATATTGATAAGGATGAGCTAGAGAATTTATATAAAAATATTACAGCTGTTGATGTGCCTCATATTTTTGTTGAGCAAATTCCTCAAGATTTTCAAGTTGAAACAGAAGCAGATAAAACTTTGTTTATGAAATTAATGACGCCACATTTATTGCGTGCAAATGAAAAAATTATAAATGAAAGAAAAGCTATATTAGTTTTAAATGAAAAGATGAAATTCAACCAACCTCTGACAAAAAAAGAGCAAGATTTTTTTAATATGATGTCAGAAAAATATGACGTCTTAGACTTAAAAGCTGATTCTTCAAAAATTGCTGAATTAGTTAAAAGAGTTGATATTATCCCTGTATCATTGGGAATGGCTGTTTCAATTTGGGTAACAAATTGGGGACAAAAAAACAAACAGTCACCTTTTTTAGAACATGCTTGGAATGGAACAAAAGTCTACGAGCCTGTTAAGTTTGACAATCTTTCAAAAGCTGTGGATAGTTTTGCGTTGCAATTAAATACAAGATCTCAGTTGTTAAGTTTTAGAGATGATCGTCAAAGACATCGTTTTTTTGATAATAAACTTTCATTTGGATGGGTTCAAGTTCATAATATGAAAAATTATTTACATATGATTCCAACATTTGTTGATCAGCTCGCTTTGATTTATCCTTTGGGATATATTAAAGAACTAGACAATTCTTGTTTTAAAGAAGGATGCTTCTTGACAAAATGAGATTTGTTTTCTTTTTAATGTTTTTTTTATATTCCTCTTTAGCATTTGGGTATGAGTTGTGTATTCATACCGTCGAGGGCGTTCATTATTTTAAAACAGACATAGCTGATACGCCTGAATTGCAAGAAAAAGGGTTAATGTATAAAAAATATATTCCAACAAATTATGCGATGACTTTTTTGTTTGAGAAACCTAAAATAATTCGTATGTGGATGAAAAATACATTTATACCTTTAGATATGATTTTTTTTGATGAAAATGGAATTATCACTCATCTAAAAGAAAATGCTATTCCTCATGATTTAACACATATTTCTTCAAGAATTCCAGCGAAGGGTGTGATTGAGATAAATGCAGGCCTTATTCAGCAAAAAAAGATTAAAATAGGGGATAAAATCACTTTGAAATAACGAGCAATTTATTTCAAAGGTTAAATGCAATCGATTATTTAGAATTTTTAAGTGCTTGCAAGAATATTTTTATATTGATATATTAATTTATATATGATTGTTAAAGAGGAAATTATGAAAAAGAAACTTGAGAAAAAAACAACATTAAAGACTTATTTTTTTACAGGTATTATTGTCACTGCTCCAATTGCTATTACTCTATATTTAGCTGTAGAGTTAATTTCTTATATTGATAAAACAGTAACAGGATTGATCCCAGAAGCATATAATCCTAATAACTTTTTGCCATATGGGATCCCTGGCATTGGTATTATTTTATTATTGTTGTTTTTTACTGGAATTGGTATGTTGGCAGCCAATTTTATTGGTCAGTATTTTATTCGTCTTGGATATCGTATTATTGCAAAAATGCCAGTTATTTCGGGTTTATATAATGCAATTCGTAAGATTTTTGAAACACTGTTTGGTTCTGATAAGAATAAAGCCTTTAGAAAAGCATTGTTAATTGAATATCCAAGAAAAAATATTTGGACAATTGCATTTTTGACAGGGCCAGTTCCTCATATGATCAAGAAAAAATTAAAAAGTCAAAATTTGATTAGTGTTTATGTACCAACAACACCGAACCCAACTTCAGGCTTTTTTTTGTATGTTCCTGAAACAGAGGTTATTTATTTAGATATATCTGTTGATGAAGCTCTTAAGACAATTTTATCCACAGGAATTATACCACCTGAAGAAAAGAAAAAAATAACCAGAAAAAATCGAGTGAAGAAAGACGAATCGCATATCGAAAATTAATTTTCATTATTTTCTTTTATGAATTTTTTTAAAGCTGATACATCTCTGCTTGCTAGGATTTGTTTGTAAATTTTTGCATTGGGTTGTCCGTGGAATAGTCCCATTAAATGAGGGCAAATAATACTTAATTGTGTTGAATTTTTTTCAAGATAAGGAAGCATATTTTCCAATACTTGTACCCGTGAAAGAGGTTGAGTCGTCTCTTGATAGAATAGCTGATCAACATCTTTTAAAATATAAGGGTTCCCATAAGCCAAGCGACCAATCATGGCTCCATCAACGTGTTTTAAATGCTCTTGAGCTTTATCAAGTGATAAAATATTTCCATTGATTGAAATAATCATATCCGGAAAGCTTTTTTTGAGTTGATAGACAACATCATAATTAAGAGGTAATTTTTCAGTTCTATTTTCTTTGGGTGACCAATTTAATTTTGCTTTTCTAGCGTGGACAATAAGGTGATGGCAGCCTGCATTTTTCATTAAAGTAGCGAAGTGAAAAAGTTCTTTAAATCCATCCCCTTGAACATCTGATAAACATATTCTCGTTTTGACACTCACAGGGATATTTGCTTTTGCCAACATAGATGAAACACAATCAGCAACCAATTCTGGTGTCTTCATTAAAATGGCGCCAAATTTTCCTGCTTGAACACGTGAGGAAGGGCACCCTGCATTAATGTTAACCCCTTGATACCCATAATCGGCAGCATATTTGGCGCAATCAGCCATCATTTCAGGGTGAGATCCCCCTATTTGTAAAATAAGAGGATGTTCAATATCATTATAACTTATTAATTTTTCTCTATTACCTAACAAAATAGCAGGCATAGCTGTCATTTCTGTGTAAAAAACAGCTTTTTTTGTAATTTGTCTTAAAAAATAACGAAAATGCCTATCTGTCCAATCTAACATAGGCGCTATGGATATTTGGTGTGTTTTTTTGTTTTTTTCTTGAGTTTTCATGTTTTTTGGTGTATATTGACAAAAATAGTTTAATTTAATATACAATATATTGAAGTAAAAATCAAAGGAAAAAGGAGGCAAAATGACTCTAACTGAAGTTGAAATTAAAAAAGTTCAAACATATTTGCAACAACTTTTTTGGAATCCTGAAATAAAAGTTCAAAGAGGTTCAGGAGTTGACTCTCCTGCTGAGGTTTTTATTGGAAAAGAGTTTGTTGGTGTAATTTATAAAAATGATGATGATGGTGAAATTTCTTTTGACTGGAATATGTCAATTTTAGCTGAAGATATTGAACAGTTTTAGAAAAAACATTTTTAAAATTATAAAAAACGCTCTTTTAAAAGAGCGTTTTTTCTATAATAAGGGTCTTATCTATTTAGTAGATAAAACCCTTTGTTATTTTTATACGAAAATTAGTAGCCTTGGAAGAATATAACCAAAAGTTGGACTAATTTAACACCTGTGAATACCAATGAAAATGAGAACAACGTATTGAATGCAATGGCAATTTTTGATGGTTTAACAGGTTCGTCTCCGTATTTGTTGGCACCTTTTGTTCCTGAAATGAAAGATAAAAGAAAATATCCAAAAATACTAAAAATGTAAATAATGGTAAATTGTGGAAGGTTAGCAAGTGTGCTCAAAATTCCAAAAACTGTTATAAAGATTAATGCACCCCAAAAACCACTTCTTCCCATATCATGAGCTCTGCGAATGCTTAATGTAAATAAGGCTGCGATAAGAAGAGCTGAGGCAATAATGACAGCATAAGACAAGCTAGCTGTAAAGATTGCATATGGTACAAATACAGGGAATAAGAGGATTGCAATGCTCCAGAATGTTATAAATTCTGCACGGCTAGCTCTCCCTGAAAATGAAAACATATGAATCCAGTTATCAAAATAAAGTTCCAAAATATTTCTTGTTTTTGGTTTTTCTTTTTGAACTAATTCTTGAATTGTTGGAACGGACATAACTGGATCAACACGTTCCATGACCACTGGTTGATCAAGTGTAACTGTCACAGTTTTAACAGATGCCTTTTTCTTTGGAGCTGTTTTTTTAACAACTGTTTTCTCGGAACGAGTTGTTGTTTTTTTTGTCGTCGTTTTGATAGTTTTTTTCTTAACAGGTTTAACTTCTTTTTTTGCACTTGTTTTTGCTTTAGAAGTTGATGTTTTGTTTGCTTTTGTTTGTGTTTTTGCCATTTTTGTCTCCAATTTATGTTGTTCCACTTTCTCCAATATAAATGATTTTTTTTGAAAAAACAAGACCTAATATAAATAGATTTTATGCATAAATAAAAAAACAGCTTGTCTTTTAACAAGCTGTTTTAGATATGAATTTAATTTAATCTTTCAAGAATATTAAGACCGTTAAAAATGGCTTTTATTTTTGATTTTGTTGTTGATCGGTCGATTGCTCTGGCAATGACACTTTTTTCATTATTTGAAACTTCAAGAGTTGTAATCGCCTCTGCTGCTTCTTTATCTTTATCTCCTAGCATTTGTTCTTCGTATTTTAAAATTGAAATTGCAACGCCGACAGATAATAGCGCATTAATGCACGCATGAATAGGCCCATCTCCACGGCCGATAACTTCTTGCTGTTGATTGTCTTTTGTGTATGAAAGAGCAAAACGGCCATCTGTGATTTTATCAAATGAATTGAATGTGTAAGGCCCCTTAATTTTGCAAAGATGAGTTCGATAGAGGTTGTCTAAATCTGTAATGTTTAATTCACCTTTTTTTTCGGCCATTTTTTTTGCATATGGCATCAGTAAAATACTTTCTTGAATAGTTATTGGATAGCCAGCTGTTTTGTAAAGAGCCATTAATGCTCCTTTTCCTGATTGACTTGTAAAACCAATATGTTCTTCATCACGTCTTCCAATTAATTTGGGGTCAAAAGAAATATATTGCCCCTTTCCAAGCCCTTTTGTTTTGTTTGCTCCATCTTGGTGAATGCCACTTCTATGTGTAATAACATCTGGACCAATGATAGGGGCTTTTTCTGAAATAGTTATATGAGACATTTGAGAAACTAAATGCGCTGTGTCATAAAATTTATCCATATTTAAAGGAACTGATGTGCCCATATTATGAAGAGCAACTGCGACTTCATACATATTTGTATTTCCAGCTCGTTCACCAAGGCCGTTTAATGTTGTTTCTAATTGTGTTGCACCGTGATAAAAACTTTCAACTGTTGTTGCTGTTGCCATACCCAAATCATTATGGCAATGAACAGAAATAATGGCTTTATCTCCAATTTTGTCATGAACTTTTTGGACCATATTATAAAAAACGGAAGGTGTAAATCTTTCGACAGTATTTGGAAGATTAATCACATCTGCTCCTGCCTCAACAATCTTTTCAATCGCCTCAATAACATCAGGTAAATTTTCAATACAATCACCGAAGTGTTCAACTGAAAATTCAACTTCACCATGAGGCAGGAGTTCTTTTGCTTTTTTAACAGCTTTAATGGAAATATCTGTTACGGTTTTTATGTCTTTATTTAAAACATATTTAAGTCCCAGAGGATTCATAGCGATAAACGTGTGAATGCGTGGTTTATGTGCATGTTTTACGGCTTGAGCTGCTTTGATAATATCGCTTTCAACAGCTCGAGCAAGAACGCTGATAACAACATTTGAAGGTGCTTTTTTAGCTAATGTTTCACATGAAGAAAAATCCATTTCACTTGAAGAGGGAAATCCGATTTCAATTCCTTGAACACCAAGATCAATCAATTGATTAAAAATTACTTCTTTTTCTTCTTGGTTCCATGGTTTTTTTAATGCTTGGTTTCCATCTCTTAATGTTACGTCATAAAAAAATGGTTGTCTAGTATCTGTTTTTGAATAGGTGTTTTTTGTTTCGTTTATCATAAGTACTCCGTAATAAATATAAAAAAAACACCCTCCTAAAAGGGTGTTTATCTGCATTAATTATATAAAACACTAACCCTTTAGGAGATGAACATCATATCCCAACAATAAGCTTGATAAAAGGTTTAGTGTTAAATTTTTCATAACGCTACAAGTAACATAATTTAAAAATAAAGTCAATAAAAAAAATAAGCCACTTTTTTAGTGGCTTACTTTTAATCTCCAAACTTATTACTCCGAGGGAAACCTACAGGAGGAATTTTTCCAACAGTGGCTCTCTTTGTAAGCCAAAGAGAAATATTCCTTTCAACACGAATACCATTGCCAGATGGGAAAGATAACCCTTCTTCAAGATTGAAGAATTTGGCATCACTTAATTTAGCTTCTTGGTAACGTTGTAAAATAACACCACTGCCTCTTGTCATCATTGGAATTTCATCTGTAGCAAAAACAATCATTTTTCTATTTGTTCCAATAACAGCTAAATGTGTCCCTGTAACAGGTTTGCATAAGCAAGCCTTATCATCTTCAGGTAAATTTAAGATGATTTTCCCAGCTCTTGTTTGTGCAATAACATCATTTGAACTGACGACAAATCCTTTCCCTTTTGCTGAAGCGACCAACAGTTTTGTATCAGGTTGGTGGACAAGCATGGTAATGACATCTGCATCTTCTGTAATGTCAACTTGAAGTCTAAGAGGTTCTCCAAATCCACGACCACCAGCAATGGTGTTCCCTCTCAATGTATAAAAACGACCATTTGTTGTGAAGAAAATAATATTATCTGTTGTATAGGTTTGGAGTGTGCATTTAAGAGAATCGCCTTCTTTAAACTTTAAATCGTCAACAGGAGTGTGGCCTTTGAGCGCACGAATCCAACCTTTTTTAGATAAAACAACAGTAATTGGTTCTTTTTCAATCATAGCTTCGATTGAAATTTCAACAGTAAGAGGTGCTTCTTGAACAGCTGTTCTTCTAGCGCCAAGAGCTGTTTTTTGACCGAATTTTGTTTTGATTTCTTTAATTTCTAAAGCAAGTCTTTCATCTCTTAATTCTTTAGATTGAATGAGAGCTTCTAATTCTGCTTTTTCTTTTAATAAAGCGCTGTGTTCATCTCTAATTTGATTTTCTTCCAGTTTACGAAGGGAGCGCAAACGCATATTTAAGATGGCTTCTGCTTGAATATCTGTTAAATTAAATTCAGCCATCATAACAGCTTTTGGTTCGTCTTCATTCCTGATAATTTCAATAATGCGATCAAGATTAAGGAAAGCAATTAAGAAGCCTTCCAAAATTTCCATCCTGTGGATAATTTTATCCAGACGATATTGTGATCTACGGATTAAAACTTGATCACGGTGTTTTAAAAAGGCTTGAAGAACTTCTTTGATGTTCATCACTTTTGGTGTGTGATCGGCATCTAATACGTTCATATTCAAATTAAAGTTAACTTGTAAATCTGTATTTTTAAAAAGATGCTCCATCAACTGTTCTGGCGCAACAGTTCTTGATTTTGGTTCAAGAACAATTCGAACGACATCAGATGATTCATCACGAATATCGGCTAATAGAGGTAATTTTTTTTCTGACAATAATTTAGCAATGCGCATAATTAAGTCAGATTTTTGAACCATATAAGGAATTTCAGTTACGATAATTTGATATTGACCATGGGAAAGTTCTTCTTTTTCCCATTTGGCACGAACTTTCATAGCACCACGGCCTTCTTTATACGCCTTAATAATGTTTGCACGTGGCTCTGCTAAAATACCACCTGTTGGAAAATCTGGGCCTTGAATGAAGTCCATTACTTTTTCAACATCAGCATCTGGATGTTTGATTAAATAAAGAAGGGCATCAGAAATTTCACCCACGTTATGAGGGGGGATGTTTGTCGCCATACCAACAGCAATACCTGAGGAGCCATTCGCAAGCAAGTTCGGAAAAGCTGCCGGCATAACGGTTGGTTCTTCTTCTTCCCCATCATATGTTTTGTCAAAATCGACAGCGTTATCATCTAATCCGTCCATCAAAGCGACGGCAACGGCTGTTAATCTTGCCTCAGTATAACGCATGGCAGCTGCTTTATCCCCATCAATGTTGCCAAAGTTTCCTTGACCATCAACGAGTGGGTATCGCACGGCAAAATCTTGAGCCAAGCGAACCATTGCATCATAAACAGAAGAATCTCCATGAGGGTGATATTTACCAATAACATCACCAACCACACGAGCGCATTTTTTAAAACCTGAAACGGGGTCTAATTTTAATTGGCGCATGGCAAATAAAAGACGGCGATGAACTGGTTTCAACCCATCTCTTACATCTGGCAAAGATCTTGCAACGATTGTCGATAGTGCATATGCCAAATATCTTTCAGACAATGCGTCAGCAAGTTTTGCCTCTTTAATATTTTCGGTTATTTCTATTGTATTATCAGTCATAATACAAGGGATTATAAAGAGAAAAAAGAAAAAACGCAAGCTTTTTTTATATCTTGTCTTTTAAATAAAAGTTTGGTAAAGTATACTCATTTCTTAAAAACAATTGAAAAGGAAAAATGATGCGATTTTTAACAATAATGACAAGTGTTTTGTTTTTCTCTGGATTAGCGCATGCAAGTTCAGAAATGACGCCGGAAGGTTTTTTTGGTGAGTGGCGTGTTTATACGGCTAAAGAGGGAAATGGAACGGTTTGTTTTATGGTTACAGCGCCCCAGCACACAACAGTTGAAAGAGAAGGGAATTTTTTAAGTATTACGCATCGCCCTCATGAAAATAGTTATGATGTTGTTTCGGTGATGTTTGGGGTTCCTTATCATAAAAAATCACGACCAACGATTGAAATAGATAATCATCGGCCTTTGGAGATGGCAACAAGTGATGATGCAGCGTTTATTAAAAATGAAAAAGATGAAAAAAACTTTGTTCAAGAAATGATTAAAGGGAATGTTGCAAGAACGAAGGGAAAATCTAGTCGTGGGACATTATTGCGTGAAACATATTCGTTAAAAGGTTTTGCAAAAGCATATGCTTTGTTAAATGAAAAATGTCGTCCTGAGATGGTTGAAAAAGAAGAAACTTCAGCTCCTTCTGAGGATCTCAAAGAGGAAGTTAAATGAAAAAAGAATTAATAGGTTTATCGTTTGAAGAGTTGCAAAGAGAATTAGTTGCTTTGGGTGAAAAGCCTTTTCGAGCAAAACAGCTTTGGCACTGGTTATATAATAAGGGTGAAACTGATTTTTATAAAATGACAACACTTGCAAAAACATTTCAAGCAAGGTTAGATGAGTTATATACAGCTCAGCATCCTAAAATTGTTACGGAGCAAACATCAAAAGATGGTACACGAAAGTGGTTGATGGAATTTCAAGATGAAAAACAAGTTGAATGTGTTTATATTCCTGAATCAGATAGAGGTGCTGTTTGTCTTTCTACACAAGTAGGCTGTGCACAAGGGTGTAAATTTTGCCATACAGGAACGCAACGGATGATGCGCAACTTAACAGCAGGTGAAATTGTAGGGCAATTTATGTCTGCTCGTGATAGTTATGGGGAATGGCCTACGCCGACAGATGAAACGAGAATGCTTTCAAACATTGTTGTGATGGGGATGGGTGAGCCACTTTGTAATTTTGAAAATTTAAAAACAGCATTGAAAATTTTGATGAATGGAGATGGAATTGGAATTTCAAAACGAAGAATTACGGTTTCAACTTCAGGTGTGGCAAATCACATTCCAGAACTTGCTGATTTGGGTGTGAAATTAGCTGTGAGTTTACATGCGCCAACAAATGAGCTTAGAAATCAAATTATGCCTGTGAATAAAAAGTTCCCACTTGAAGTTTTGATTGAAGCTTGTAAAGAATATCAAAGACGTAGTGAGAGAAGACAATTTATTACGATGGAGTATGTTCTTTTAAAAGATGTAAACGATTCAATAGATCATGCCGAAAAATTGATGAAATTGGTTGATGGATTGGAAGTTAAGTTTAATCTTATTCCGTTCCATTATTGGGAAGGAGCACCTTTTGAACCATCTAGTATGAACCAAATGCACCGGTTTGCCAAAGTCTTGGAAAGTAATTGGTTTGCTTCTCCAATTAGACGGTCAAGAGGGGAGGATATTATGGCTGCTTGTGGTCAATTAAAATCAGCAAAAGGCAAAAAATAGGAAAGGGGAAAATATGGAACTGAATGAAGTTATTAAAACACGCAGATCTATTCGTCAATATGAAGAGGGATTTGTTGTTCCGTTTGAGGATTTGAAAAAAATTATTGAGGCTGGGATGTATGCGCCTTCAGCGATGAGACGGATGCCTTGGGAGTTTTTAATTATTACAGATCAAGTTTTGTTAAATGAGATTGAAAAAACGCACAATTACGCTTCATTTGCTACATCTGCTGGAGCCATGATTGCTGTTTGTTTAGATAAAACTAAAGAACACGCAGGTATGGGGGTTATTGATGTGTCTTTGGCGTCTCAAAACATTATGTTAATGGCGCACGAAATGGGATATGGTACTTGTTATTGTGGTGTGTATCCTGAACGGCATGAGGAGTTTAATAAAATTTTGCAAGTACCACCTCATATTGATGTGATTGGTTTGATATCGATTGGAAAACCACTTGAAACAAAAGGCTGTCCTCCTAGATATGATGAAAATAAAGTGCATATTAATAAGTGGTGATAAAAAATAGCTCTAAAATTTATTTGAAAAAAATATTTTTAGAGCGTTTTTTTTTACTTGATTTAAAAGGAAAAATAAAAAATATATTGACGTTTTTTTGAAAATTTGATATTCTAAAAGTAGGGGATATTTGCGCCTAGTGTTTGTTGTATCTAGAAAAAGGGGACTTTGATGCAAAAAAAACAGAATAAGAATTGTCAATCTGGTAGAAGTATGGTTGAAATGCTGGGCGTTTTAGCAGTGGTTGGAATTTTAGCTGTTTCTGGTATTGTTGGATATCAATATGCAATGCGCCTTTATCGGGTTGCTGAAACTTATGATGAAGTAAGTGTGACGGTTTCTGGGAGTAGAACGTGGCCTATTTTGGAGCATTACGGTCCATTGACGAAGATTGGGGTTGAAACGCTTGCTCCAGCCCCTCATGCAGATACATTTGCTTATATCGTTCCTATTCGAGAAGTTATTTCAAAAGTAAATTATCGAAAGGCGATAACAGCAGCTGAAGCATTGAATGCAGGTGTTTCAAATAGTGAATATTTAGATGATAAAATCGAAAGTAGTGAAGAGGCTAGTGAATCATATTATGCAAGAAGAGAATATGAATCTTTTACATCAAGGACGTTTGCCCCTGTTTGGGTTAGAGCTGAAACACCTGATGCTTGGTCAGTTCGTGTGACGGGACTTTCATATGATATGTGTGCTTCTCTTGTTTCAAAAAGAGAGTTGGGTTATCAATATGCTTATGTTGCCTTGAATAACGGTGGAGTTCCTGTGGATCCAAATTTTTGGGACTTCCCTCTGGTAACGAGTTATTCAAACAGTGATATAGCAGATCATGATAATCTAAAGAAACTTTGTGAAGAAGTTGATCCTAAACATCGCTCTGTTCCACCAGCATATACATTTCAAAAAGATATCAATCGGTTGAATGCTGAGAACTCCAATATTACAGCTGTGGGTGGATGTTCGGTTGAAGATGGGGTGCCTTCGGTGAGATGTATGGCATTTAATGCGAGAGTTGATGACTTGCCTTTGCAAACATTGGTTCTTTATTGGGGACCAAAAACAGACGAGGACCCAGAACCCCCTGTTAATTGCCAGCCTGGGACATGTTATAACTTTGATGATGAACCAACTGAATATTGTTGTGAAAATGAAGCGAATGGTCTTTGGATTGATGATGCAGGAATTTGTTGTGCTTTGGGTGAGGCCTTAGCTACGCCGAGCCGTGTTAAAATCGCTGGACAATATTATGTAATAACACGTCAATTAACAGGTAGGGATACCGATGGAAATAGACAAGAAATTTGTGATAATCTTCCCCCTCCTAATAACTATTGTATAAAGGGAACGCCTTGGTTCCAAGGGGATGCTTCCCTTGTTGGCGGGGCTGGCACAGGAGACTGTCCTGCAGGACCAGCAGGTTCAACGGTCCCAGATATGGATGAACATCAACTTTGCTGTCAAACACAAGCTGGTGGTGTATGGACATTAAAACCAGGAAATCCTGCTAACATCGCTTTACCATTAAGTTCAAATCCAAAATCATCCGATAGAACAAGAGGAGGCGCTTTATGTTGTTGGTCAGGCAGAGGAAACGCTTTATCCTTTGATACATCGAATCCAATGTCTTGTGAGGCACCAAACATTTGGAGTAAAAGACCTCCAGTTCAAATTTCAACGCCTGTTCCTCATAGATTAAAAAATACAGGAAAGTTATGTACGGGCAAAACACCTGGTGGTGGAGGGTCAACAACTCCTGATGATGATGGTGAAACACCAATTTGTCCATCAGGGTACAGATACAGTGATGCAGCTGATTCTGTTGGATCGAGCCCAGGGGTAGGTTGTATACAACAACACACAGCTATGGGTTATTATTGGTGTTGTCCAGAGGATTCAACCCCAATTTGTCCAGCAGGATATAGATACAGTGATGCAGCTGATTCTGTTGGATCGAGCCCAGGGGTAGGTTGTATACAACAACACACAGCTATGGGTTATTATTGGTGTTGTCCTGGGGAACCAGGTACTGATGTCGATAATCCAGATTTAAATGGCGATAATGCTGGTGGATCTGATTTTAATGATGACGATACGGGGGGAGATGGGTCTGACTTTAATGATGATGATGGATCAAGTTTTAATGATAGTGATATCTGCATGATTGCTGAACCTTTGCCTCCATTAGATATCTATGGTCAAGAAAATACCGATTGTTGTAAAACGGAAAAGAAAAATGGTTTTTGGCAAATAACACCTTATGTTTCATCAAGCAGAGTTTCACAAACTTGTTGTGAAGCTATGAATTTACCTGGAAGGACAACCCCACAACGTTCTGGAATGACCACGGTGTATGGCCAAGGAAGTGGTAACAGATGTTCTTCTGAATGTTGTGACGGACAGGCTATTCAAGATGGAATGGCAGGATTTCAAGCCAATCAAACAAACTCAAGATATAGGTCAAATATCTTCTTGAATGCAAAAGGTGTTTCAAATCCTGAAATGTGCTGTCAATTGTTGGATGGTGAAAAATCTTCGAAATTCCAACATCCAGAGTGCTGTGAAGCAAATTTAGCATATGATATTAGTGATGAAGTAGGTCGCTGGGTTGATAAAAATACTGGACCATTACAAATCACGGTTTTGGATGCAGATTCAGGTGAATGTAGAACTGATATAGTTTACAATCCTGACAATACATGTTGTAAGCCAGGCGAAAATGGGCTTGATATTGAATGTAAACCAAATCTCTTTTGTTGTGGAACAGATCCAGAAGAAAATAAAAAGTCTGAAACTTGCTGTCCTTTAGTCCCTGGACATTATTGGGATTCAACAACAAATGAATGTACGCCTTGTGGCCCTGTGCCTGATGGTGACTGTGGTTCATATTGTGAAGACATAGA
The DNA here is from genome assembly GCA_017466695.1 of Alphaproteobacteria bacterium. Taxonomy (GTDB): domain Bacteria; phylum Pseudomonadota; class Alphaproteobacteria; order CAAHEQ01; family UBA3637; genus RGIG4140. Next base: position 28,244 of record JAFTTR010000028.1, read on the forward strand.
TGGACATTGTTGTATCAAAGATATTAATGGTTGTTTCGAACCATATGCTTGGGATAAAAATGCGAACAGTGTGTATATTGAAAAATCTTGTTGTCATGAATGTATAGAAAATCCAAGCAAAGCATCATCATTTATTGGATTTTCAAAACCAGCTAAAGAAAAGGGCGACAAGATTATTGGTGATTGTTACAGAGGTTTCTCTATGAGTTCGTCAAGTGGTAATTAGGAGGGGTGTGAAAATGAAAAAATGGGCATATCAAATACTGGTAATTCTTTTCATTGTAAACGCTGCTTCATTTCCAGCTGTTGCAGAAATTGATTGTAACAAGGTTTATACAAATGCTGATACGCAATATAATTTAGCCAATAAAGCAGAAGCCACGGTTTGTTGTGTTGAAATGTGTGGTGGTGTTGGGGGTATTGATTTAACAGGGGCTTGTTCTTGTTCTCCAAGTGATCCTATCTCTTCCGAACAAGATGATTGCGACAAAGTTGCTATGTGTTGTTTTGATGAGTTAGAGTATTATGATAAATACCCAGAATGTTGTGAATTAAATGACAAATTTGAATATGTAGCAAGTTATTATGATGATGCCTGGGGTAACCGAGATAAATTAAGACCAGAAAGTCAATGTTGCATCAAAGATGCGCCTAAAAATACGCAAGGAACAGTTACTCAAACATGTTGTGAAGGCTTAATGGGTGCATATAGGAATGGAAACAATTGGGTTGGAGCTTCTTCTGATACCAATGGAGAGGAATTTTGTTGTAAACAAGGGTATCCCACCAATTATGATGGTAAATTAACAAAAGCTTGTTGTGAATTTTATGGGACAGAATGGAAATTTGAAAAGCCAGATAACACTCATGAGTTGACAGGAAGCGAAAAGCATTGTTATTTTTATGAAGATCCTGTTACTCGTGAAGCATCTTGTTGTGCAAAAGATAGCCGTAGAAATTGTGATGGTAATAAGGATAAATATAAAGGAGAATATATCAGTTTTAACTGTTGCTATGCAGCGCAAGGTGTTGTTATGGTTAATGGTAAACGTATTTCTAAAGAGGAACTTTATACATACAAAAATATTGAGCAGAATGGCAATGCTTGGGTGTGCTGTACAACATTTGGTTATACTGGTGCTGGTGCAACAGGGTGTATCCCCAAAGAAGGGGTGACAAGCGATTTTAATGATAATGACAACAGTGATAGTTTGTAGGTTAACATTTATCCCATGTTGATTTGAAGTTAATTTAGATGAGGAATTATTAAAAAAGTCTTTTTCATTAATATAAAAAAACCACCGAAAAAATCGGTGGTTTTTCTTTTTTTTACAAATTTTATTCAGACAATTTAAATTGTGAAAGTAATTCAGCTGATTTTGTTGCGTTGCGAGGGTTAATCATTGCATTTTTATTATACCCAGCATCAACGTGAATAATTTCACCTGTCACACCGGTAGCTAAATCTGAACATAGGTACATGCCTGTTCCACCAACATCTTCAATTGTTACGTTTCTACCTAGTGCAGAGTTGTTTTCTGTCCACCCAAGAATTTGTCTAAAATCACCAATACCGGCAGCAGCAAGTGTGCGAATTGGCCCGGCAGAAATAGCATTCACACGAATGTTTTGATGTCCAAGGTCAAAAGCAATAAAGTGAATTGACGCTTCTAATGCTGCTTTTGCAACCCCCATAACATTATAGTTTGGTAAGTATCTTTCAGCGCCTAAATAGGTAAGTGTTAAACAAGCACCACCATCTGTCATTAATTCAGAAGCACGTTTACAAACATCTGTGAATGAATAACAAGAAATGAGCATTGAGTTGGTGAAGTTTGCAGGTGTTGTATCAACATATCTGCCTTTGAGTTCATTTTTATCAGAAAAAGCAATCGCATGAACAACAAAATCCAATTTGCCCCACTTTTCTTTTAATGTTGCAAAAACATTATCCATTGATTCTGGATTGAGTACATCACATGGGATTAAGATGTCTGAACCAATGCTTTCAGCCAATGGTTTAACACGTTTTTCAAGTGCTTCACCTTGATATGTAAAAGCAATTTCAGCCCCTTGATCTGCCATGGCTTTTGCAATCCCCCAAGCAATGGAGTGGTCGTTTGCAACACCCATGATGAGACCTTTTTTCCCTGCCATAATTCCTGTCATATTTTTTCCTTCCATAATATTTCACACATTATATTCTTATAGACTATTCTAGCAAAAGATATAGGAAAAGTTGGAAAAAATCAAATGACACTTTTGTTACAGTTGTAAAATAAGAGTAGATATTTTAAAACAGGAGGTTTTTTGTTTTTGTCTAGTTGACTTTTATCGAAAATAAGTGTATTATTTTTCAACATAATTTTAAAGGAGTATAATATGAAAGCTGCTGAGTTAAGAAAAAAGTTTATCGATTTTTTTGTTTCAAAAAATCATGTGGAGATTAAAAGTGCTCCATTAATTCCTGATAATGATCCAACTGTTCTTTTTACAATGGCAGGAATGCATCCGTTGGTTCCATTTTTATTGGGTGCTCCTCATCCTGCTGGGAAACGTTTGGTTGATTTTCAAAAATGTATCAGAACTGGGGATATTGAAGAAGTGGGTGATAAAGTTCATTTAACTTTTTTTGAAATGCTTGGGAACTGGTCTATTGGGGATTATTTTAAAAAAGAAGCAATAGAATATAGTTTTGAATTTTTAACAAGTAAAGAATGGCTTGGGCTTGATTTAGATAAATTAGCTTTCACAGTTTTTGCTGGGAATGAACATGCCCCATTTGATGAAGAGGCTTATAACACATGGATTTCATTGGGGGTTTCTCCAAACAAAATTGCAAAATTGGAAGCAAACTGGTGGGGTCCTGCAGGGGTAACAGGTCCTTGTGGTCCAGATACGGAAATGTTCTATTGGACAGGTTCAGAACCAACACCAGAAGTTTTTGATCCAGAAAATCCGCTTTGGGTCGAAATTTGGAATGATGTTTTGATGCAATATAACAAAAATGAAAAAGGTGAACTTGAAAAGTTAGCTCATCCAAATGTGGATACTGGTATGGGTTTTGAACGTGTTGTTGCTGTATTAAATGGATTTGATAGCTGTTATGACACAGAACTTTTCGTTCCATTATTTGAAGCGTTAGATAAATTCCGTGGTATTGAAACGCCTTCAGAACGGACGAGAGAAGAACGCATTATTATTGACCATGTTAGAGCTGCCACATTTATTATGGCAGAAGGGATTACTCCAGGGAATAAAGATCAACAATATCAATTACGCCGTATCGTTCGCAGAATGTTAGGTGAAGGGCATAAATTAAATTTAGCTTCAGGTTTTGCATTACCAGTTGCTGAAAAAGTAATTGAAATGTATCAAGGATATTATCCAGAACTTGCTAAAAATAAAGAACTTATTTTGTCAGCTTTTGCATTGGAAGAAAAAGATTTTTCAAAAACACTTGTTCGTGGTGTTCAAATGTTTGAAAAAGCAATTCAAGATGAAAAAAATGTTCAAAATGGTGTTTTAAGTGGGCTGGTTGTTTTTGATTTAGCTCAAACATTTGGGTTCCCAAAAGAAATGGCTGTTTTGATGGCTGAAGAAAAAGGCCTTTCAGTTAATTTAAAAGAATTTGATGAAGCATTTAAACACCATCAAGATATTTCTCGTGGAGCATCTGCTCCTTGTGGATTAGCTGATAAAAAAGAAGAAACAACAGCACTTCATACGGCAACACACTTGTTGCACCAAGCACTCAGAACAGTTCTTGGAACTCATGTGGAGCAACGTGGTTCTCACATTACAGCTGAACGGTTGCGTTTTGACTTTTCTCATCATGAAAAAGTTTCTCCAGATGATTTGAAAAAAGTTGAAGATCTTGTCAATGAAGTTATTCAAAAAGATATGCCAGTTCTTTGTGAAGAAATGACTCTTGATGAGGCTTTACAAAAAGGAGCAATCGGGCTTTTTGCAAACAAATATGGTGAAAAAGTAACGGTTTACTCTATGGGTGATTTTAGCAAAGAAGTTTGTGCTGGGCCCCATGTTACAAATACAGGTGTTTTAAAATCATTCCATATTATGAAAGAGGAAAGCTCTAGTAAGGGTGTTCGCCGAATAAAGGCCACTGTTGGATTTGTGAAAAACAATGCATAAAATCAAAATGGCGAATGGAAGCATTCGCCATTTTTTGTTGAGGTGAAAATGCTTGGTGCAATTATAGGAGATGTTGTTGGTTCTTCATATGAATTTCATAATGTGAAAATAAAAGATTTTAAGTTGTTTACTGAAAATTCATGTTTTACAGATGATACAATTTTAACATGTGCTACAGCTGAATGGTTGCTAACTAAGCAGCCTGCTGAAGTGATTTTAAAAAAGTGGGGAAATAAATATAAAAACAGGTATTATGAGAATGGTCAAATTCCCCCTTTTGGAAAAGGATTTTCAAATTGGTTAGAAACAGGGGTTCCTTATGGGGCTAAAACAAATGGGTGTGTGATGAGAATAAGTCCCATTGGTTTGATGGAAAAGGATTTGAATATTGCTTTAAAAAAAGCGCATTATTTTACAAATTTAACACATAATCATCCAGAAAGTTTAAAATACGTTTCTATGTATATTGAAACGATGTTTTTACTGAAGAAAAATGTGCATCCCAATCAAATTAAAAAATATCTTTCTTCAAAATATGAATGTGATTTGTCAAAGTCAATTGATGATATAAGGCCTAGTTATAACAAATTTTATGTTTCTTGTAAAAATTCTGTCCCCCAAGCAATTGTTGCTGGATTAGATGCTACTTCATATGAAGATGCTATTCGAAATGCTATTTCATTAGGTGGGGATAGTGATACATTGGCGTGTATGGCTGGGGGTATTGCAGAATTGAGGTTCCCAATCCCTCAAAAATTGCAAAAAAAGACGTTGACATATTTGGACCCTGCCATGAGAAAATTGATTTTTGATTTTTATCAAAAGAAAAGATAGTGATTTAATTTGTTAAAAAAGAGTTTTTGTGATAAAATAATAACATGTGACATAAAAGAAAAGAGGATGCTCATGGCTAATAATAAAATGCTTTCACTCCAAGAAAAAAGAAAATTAGTAAGTTGTTTTGATTTAAGCCTATTATCTCAAGATGACAGAGAATTTTTTTATTCCATATTATATAATCATTTAGATGAATTCCCTATTTTAACCATGCTTGCAAAAGATGTGATGAATGGGTCAAAAAAGAAAATAGAAATCCATGTGAAAAATTTAGATGCTGGGATAAATGGGTATCAAAGAAGGGGTGAAATTTGTTTTTCAACACAATTATGGCATTCTTGCAAACGAAAAAAAGATACAAAAAGAGCGGCTGCTACATTTTGGCATGAATTAACGCATGCAATACAGGAGGAAAAATTAAACTGGGCTCCTTCGAAAAGGGGGTATATGGTGCATCGTCAGTTTATTGAGGCAGAAGCAATGAGTTACACAAATTTAATTTCTCCTCGGAGCAGTTTTGAAAAAAAATTATATGAATCTATTTTAAAAAAAACATCTGATGTTTATGAGGCTCAAAAAAAATATTTAGGTGTTTCAACAAGACTTCGTTTAAATGCTGATAGAGAACTTGCAAAAATGGATGCTCAAAATATCATGGGAAAATATTTTTCAGAATCAGCATGGGAAGCATCTGAAAAAACAACAATAGCTAATTGGCGAGATTTTTATTATAATTATCATAAAGATTATGCTGAAAAATTGTGGCAAACAAAAGGGACACAAGATAATAAATTTATTTCAGATTGTGAAAAATATTTTTTAAATCGATATGATATCAAAATTTCAGCAAAAGCCTCTATTTCCCCAGAAGTGATAAATAACTATGGCTTATCAGATGGAATTAGAAATACAATTGTATACCGTGGACATGATAGTGAAGTTTTTGATTTTTCAAAATGGCGAAAAATCTCTGACGGTGTAGGTGGAGACGTTTTTACTTTAGATATGCCAGATATGGACCCTTCTTATATTGCAGAAATGATGGATTATGTTCGTTTTGCTGGCATTGATGTTGAAAAGATTTTTATTCGTCATAGGGATGATTTTTCATCACGAGCTCTTCAAATTAAAAATACACCTGAAAATTTGGAGCGTTTTTTTGAAAAATGTGGTGTTCCTTCTCAAAAGGGGAGTGAAAAAATTACATGGCCTAATGTAAATGAAAAAGATTGTGGCTATGATCGACATATTACAGCAGGTGCAACAGTTGCAATTGATTCTAAAAAACCACCTGTTTTTTATGTGGGAAAAAAATGTGATGTTCAGCTGGATCTTAAAGATATTCTTTCAAAAGAAAATCAACATTTTTTGAAAAAAGGAGGGATTCTTTTAATTGGAAGAAATCCTGAATCTTTAAATGCAAAACGTCCTCAAGAATTGAATGGCTATCCTTGTAAAAATATTAAAATTGCAACAAATGAACCCTCTGTTTCACGGATACATGGATATGTGTTTATGAATAAATCGGGAATGCTTTGTTATAAGGATTGTTCAACATATGGGACACTTGTAAAAAGAAGAAAAGGTCATGTGAATAAATTAAATTATTCTTATGATCCTAGGTAAAATAAAAATTTTTAAAACACTTTTGTATTTTTGAAAAGAAAATAAATTAAACTTGTTTTTTTTGTGATATTTTGTTATGATACCATCACTTTAGTGAAAGGGATTTAAAATGAAAAAATATATCACAACGCCAATTTATTATACAAATGGGGCCCCTCATATTGGGCATGCATATACAACAATTTTAGCTGATGTGTTTAAAAAGTTTGAACAGATGAAAGGCAATGATGTTTTCTTTTCTACTGGAACAGACGAACATGGTCAAAAGAATCAACATTCTTGTGAAGCTTCTGGTTTGTCTGCAGATGAGTTTTTAACACGTCAAAGTCAATTGTTTAGAGATTTGTTTGACAGAATGGGCATTGACTATGATTATTTTGTCAGAACAACTTCTGAAGAACATAAAAAAGTTGTTCGCACTGTTTTGCAAGATTTGTTTGATAGAGGGTTGATTATCAAAAAATCATATGAAGGCTTGTATTGTGAAGGGTGTGAACAATTTAAAAAGAAGTGCGATTTAACAGAAGAGGGGTTATGCCCTGATCATTTGAAAGCCCCAAAAGTTATTTCTGAGGAAAATTACTTTTTCCGTTTGGAACCATATCGCCAATGGTTAAAAGAATTTATTGCTTTAAATCCTGATTGGATTACGCCAACAAATTATGCAAAAGAAGTTTTGGGCATGCTTGAAGAACCTTTGGATGATTTGTGTATTTTTCGTCCAAAAGATAGAGTATGGTTGGGTATTGAATTACCATTTGATAAAGATTTTGTTACATACATTTGGTTTGATGCGTTGATTAACTATATCTCAACATTAAAATTTGGTGAAAATGTAGAATTTAATGATTATTGGAAAAGTTCATATCACTTGCTTGCAAAAGATATTTTAAAACCTCACTGTATTTATTGGCCAATTATGTTGAAGGCAATTGGTATTGAACCTGTCAGCCGTTGTATTGTTCATGGATATTGGATTGGCGAAGGTGGTGTTAAAATGTCAAAATCACTTGGAAATGTTGTTGATCCAAATGAAGTGATTGATATTATGGGTGTTGAACCTTTGCGATTCTATTTAATTAATAACATGAGTTTAAGCAATGATTCTCCAATCAGTATTGCTTTGTTAAGACAAGGATATAAATTATTAGCCAATAATCTTGGAAATTTACAAATGCGTGTTTTAAAGATGGTTGATAAGAATTTAGAAGGTGTTATTCCTGCTGGTATATCTTTAACAGCTGAGGATGAAAAATTATTAACAGATATTTCATCAGATTTTAAATCTGTTTATGTGAAAGATAGCTCACTTGAAACAGCTGTTGATTTAGCTAGTAAAATTATGACAGCTTGTAATCAAGTTAATGCTTATTTTGCAGCAAATGAACCATGGGTTTTAGCAAAAAATCCTGAAAATATGGACCGTTTTAAACAAGTTATCTATACAACGTTGGATGCTCTTCGTTTAATTGCGACAGCACTTTATCCATTGATGCCCAATTCAAGTAAATCAATTCTTGCTTCCTTAGATGTGAAAAATGAAAAAGTTGAAGCTCAATTTGAGGCAAAAGGTTTGGGTGAAGGAAAAATTACTGTTCCAAATCCATTGTTCCCATTCTTACCTGAATAGGACGAACTGTTTATAATTTTGAATAACTAAGTGGTTACTTTTTAATAAGTGGCCACTTTTTTTTAGAAAAAGATTATTTTGAATTGATATTTTTTTTGCAGTATGCTAAATCATTCATATGAAACAAAAAGAAATGAATCTTTTATTTTTGAATTTTTCAACACAATATTGTTTGTGGTGGTGCTAACGCACCTGTTTATTTTTTTTATAGGCTAACCACCTAAAAAGGTTTTTCGCAAAATTTAAATATTAATAAAAAAAGGAAATATCATGAAAAAATTTAATGGTTTTTTTGGGTGTTTTGGTGGTTCATTTGTACCTGAAAAATTACAAGTTGAAATGGATAAAATTGAAAAAGCATATTTTGAATTAAAAGATAACAAAAAGTTTATTTCTCAAATAAATTATATTAGAAAAACATATCAAGGGAGAGAAACACCTCTTACATTTGCTCAAAATTTGAGCGATAAAATTGGTGGGGCAAAAATATATTTAAAACGAGAAGATTTAAATCACACCGGAGCTCATAAATTAAATCATGCTATAGCAGAAGCTTTATTAGCAAAATATATGGGAAAGAAAAAAATAATCGCTGAAACTGGGGCTGGACAACATGGTGTTGCAATGGCAACTGCGGCTGCATATTTGGGGTTGGAATGTGAAGTGCATATGGGGGCAATTGATATTGAAAAACAACGCCCAAATGTGTTGCGTATGAAGTTGTTAGGAGCAAAAATTGTTTCAGTTGAAACAGGGCAAAAATCATTAAAAGAAGCAGTAGATAGTGCTTTTGAATCCTATTTGAATGATACGGGAAATTCACTTTATTGTATTGGATCTGTATTGGGTCCCCATCCATATCCATCGATGGTTCGTGATTTTCAATCTGTTATTGGAATGGAGGCTCGTAAGCAAATGTTAGAAGATGTTGGATGTTTGCCAAATCATGTTGTTGCTTGCGTTGGAGGTGGTTCAAATGCAATGGGTATTTTTAGTGGTTTTGTAAATGATGATAAAGTGAATTTATATGGAGTGGAACCATTAGGAAAGGGAAACAAAATTGGACAGCATGCAGCTTCAATTAATTTTGGAAAGAAAGCTGTTATGCAAGGGTTTAGGTCTTTGGTTGTGTTAGATGAAAATGACAATCCTGCCCCTGTGCATTCAATCGCCAGTGGGTTAGATTATCCAAGTGTTGGACCAGAACATGCTTATTTAAATGAAATTGGGCGTGTTAAATATACTTTAATAGATGATAAAGAATGTCTAAATGCATTTTATACTCTTTCAAAAACTGAAGGTATTATTCCAGCGCTTGAAAGTGCTCATGCTGTTGCTTATGCTATGAAACTTGCAAAAATATGTGAGAAAGATGAAATTATATTGGTTAATTTATCTGGACGAGGAGATAAAGATATAGAGTTTGTTGCTGAAAAGTATGGTGTTTGAGTTTAAATACATTTTTTTTTGGACAGGAACAATTTGAACTTTTTTATTGAGCGACATGATTATTTAGCTTTCAGCCTCACTCCAAAGGGCTGCCTACGGCATTGCCTGCGCTGGCGCTACGGCTCGAACATGCTGTGTCGCACGTTCTTCTCATGCCACCCTAAATAAAAAAAAGACGGTATAAAACCGTCTTTTTATGGTCGTGCACACCACCCCTAAATTAGGAAAAAGATACCACTTAAAACAGCAGGTTTACAAAGGCGATTTTATTATTGTTTTACAATAACTGATTTAAATTACAGAATAATGTGTGCAACATTCCAAATCCAATCAAGTTGTGGTTAGTCATATTATTTGGAAGGTTTAAGGTGATTAATTCTATAAATGCCGTTTATTTTTAAATGAGTTGATTTTTTTTTTAATTTTGTTTATAGTGATACAGCTATATGAAAAGGGAATGTAAAATGGATTTTAACGATATATATTGCGAAAATTGTGTTCAGTTTATGAAAAAACTTTCAGATAATACTATTGATTTGACAGTTACTTCTCCTCCATATGATGAACTAAGAAATTATAACGGATATACCTTTGAATGTGACGCTGTAGCAGAAGAATTATTTAGAATTACAAAACCAGGAGGGGTTGTTGTCTGGGTTGTTGGAGATAAAATAAAAAACGGAAATAAAAGTCTAACAAGTTTTAAACAATGTTTGCTATTCCAATCTATTGGTTTTAATGTTCATGATGTTATGATATATCAAAAAAAGAATACCCCGTTCATGCGTTCAAACGCATATACAAATTGTTATGAATATATGTTTATTTTTTCAAAAGGAAAGCCTAAAACTTTTAATCCTATAAAAGAAAAAACAGTACGCAATGGATTTGAAATGCTTGTGCATAATAAAGGGGCCGATGGGGTGAATAAAAAAATATTAAAAGAATTAAAAACGGAAAAGGTAAAAAACAATATTTGGAGTTACGCTGTTGGTTTAGGTGGGTCTACCAGCGATAAGTGCGCATTCAAACATCCTGCTATTTTCCCAGAAAAACTAGCAGAAGACCATATTTTAAGTTGGTCAAATGAAGGAGATGTTGTTTTTGATCCCATGTGTGGAAGCGGAACAACCTGTAAGATGGCTATGTTAAATAATAGAAAATATCTTGGTTGTGATATATCTGAAGATTATGTCACACTGGCAAAAAAACGATTACTAGAACACAATATACAAACTAACCTTTTTTTAGATACTGTATAGCACTTTCTAATAATTCTATATCATCTTTAAAACGACCCAGACCTGTATTGCAACTATCACAGATCCATGCTCTGCCTTTTCCTGTTTTATGATCATGATCTAATACAACTTTGCTAGTCAATCCTGGAATAGTTTTTTTTCTGCATATAGGACACTCAAAAATCTCCATATTTGGTTTTATTTTGTTCCATTTATTTTTTTCTGAAGCGGACATCGAAACGCCATCGATAACTTTTCGACAATTATCACACGAAGGTCTACGAACAGATCGATTGTTTTTTCCATTTTGATTTTTGCTAAATAAACTTGTATCTAGTAATTTACAACAAACATTACAAACTTTTTTATCAAATGCATCCCCTGTCTTTGTTGGATCAAAAAAATGAACATTTTTCTTGTTTAAGCTAATAGGTTTTTCTAGACAAGAAAATTGAACCAAAACATCACTATCTTTTTCGGAAAGAACAATGCCAACTAAATATTTTTCTAAAATGGTATTATATATAGAAATATTTTTTGATAAAAATACAAATTTTGGGGCCATATTCATCTCCTTAAAAATTAAAAAAATCTTTGAGTGTTAAATCAAAAGCATTAGCTATTTTTTCTATATTGATAATAGAAATATTTCGCCGTCCGTTTTCTACGCTATTGATATAAGTTCTATCTAAATTAGATAAATCAGCTAATTCTTCTTGAGAAAGTTTTTTTTCTTTTCTCAATTCTTTAATTCTCAATCCTAATTTTTTTCTAATCATAAAAATCTCCTTTAGTATAAGAGTATTCCAAAGTAGACAATAAAACAACGGATTATAAGTCACATTTTTGAAGAAACCACGTGTGTAAATACACAAACTCACACCATACAAAAGTATATTTTTATGTAAAAAAGTATACTTTTATCATTCAAAATCAACACATAATTTAATATTCAAGGACACTTGGTAAAACAAAAAGAATTACATTATCCAATTGTAAAATATAGAAACTTTAATTTTACAAAAAACAAAAAAAGCGAAAGTATAAACTTCCGCTTTTTGATATTGGTCGGGGCGACATGATTATTCGCTGCGCTCACCCACAAGGGGCTGTCTCGCAAGCTCGACATTACGTCGTTGCACTCCGTCCGAACATGCTGTGTCGCACGTTCTTCTCATTTTGCCCAATAAAAAAACCACTCTTGCGAGTGGTTTTTTATGGTCGAGGTTAGTAAGATAAAACCGAAAAAAATATACACTTTTTCTTACTAACTTTCTGCATGAGTTTAATCTACTTCAGAATTTTGTAATTTACAATACCTTTTTTTATTTTTTTGACTGATACCTTGGATTGTTCGTA